>CAMVMK010000003.1 GCA_947168585.1 uncultured Fretibacterium sp. | reverse complement strand
TGCAGATAGGCGCGATGTTCATGTGGCTTAATATATTATGACGACACTGTCTAGCGTGCGCAGCGTTAATCGTGAAGAAAAAATAATTTTATCGGGCACATAAGGGGGAGCAATTCCCCTTTTTTTATTTATTTCCAAAGTCTATATTATAATTACCTAATATTAAGAATTTTTTTTAACGGAGGAAAAATTTTGGGAGCCGCAATCGCAGTAACTTTAGCACTTGTAATTTCAATAACGCTCAACGTATTTTTATTCACGCGCAGAAAAACGCCTGCAATTAATCAAAACCGTTCTGTAAGAGCGACAATTTTAGCCGGTATTCAAAACGTCAGCGAACTTGCGACAATACGTGAGAGTTTTCAATCTATAATAACTTTTGAGGACGGGAAAAAAATTCCTTTTATAAATATGAATTTTCCGGGAACGACACGGAAATTTATGATGAAATATTGCGGAACTATTGTCTGCGGCTGCGATCTTTCAAAAGCTCAGGTTTCAGAACGTTACGGCACTGACAGAGTTCAAATAACTTTGCCGAGAAGCGAAATTCTTGACGTTTATGCCGATGTTCACAGTTTTGAAATTTATGACCAGAGCGCGGGAATTTTCACGAGTGTTAAATTAGAAGATCAAAACCGCGAAGTTGAAGCAGATTTAGAAAAAGTAAAAATTCATTCTGTTGAAAACGGTATTTTGGCTCACTCGGACGAGAACGCCAGAAAAATTTTAACGTCAGTCGTAGCTTCAACAGGTATGCAGGCCGAAATAAATTTCATTGAAGCTGAAAGACCGGCTTTATTGGCGGAAGAAAATTCTGAAATTCTTCAGCTTGAAGAAAAAATTTCTTAAAAATTAATGAACAAACTTTTCAAAATTCTTCGAGACAAGTTCCCCTGACAATTTCGTGAAAATCATCCGGACCGTTTTTCCTGCATAGTGAATTACGGTGTCAAATTTAAGGAAAAATTTTTCATGAGTAACTTAGATTAAGTTGTGTTCATTGATATTTACGCCTGATTTATTTATCCCATTTGCTTGTCTTATAAATTACGCTTATAAATTTATCGCTTAATGATTTTCCGGGAAATCTTTTTGAAGCTTCGGAGTTATAAGTCAAAGTTATAGTTCTGTAACGGTCGGGAGTCCAAACATTTCGGAGAATAACTTTTTTTGAGTTTCGTGTATTTGCTGACGGCGCAGTGCTTGTCGAACCGTAAGAAGCATTTAAGCCCTTTTGAAAAGCCTCGTAAAAATTTCTGTCATATTCTGCGTTGCCCATGCTTTGAAGATAAACGGCCTTTGAACTTAAAACTTTATTTTTATAAAATCCAAACACGAACGTAGCCGGATAACCCTCAAAAAAACCTTCCATAGTTAATGAATCTTTTCGCGGAGTTAAAACTTTTGCGCCGCTTTTTTCCATTCTTTTTTGAGTACGTGTAAAAGTATGTCCGAACGGCAGAGAAAAAAATGCTTCGGAACTGTTTGAAAGTGCTTCAGCTTTTATTTCCGTCATGCAGATGACAATGAGTAAAATTATAAAAATTTTTTTCATGTGTATATTGCTCCCTGTAGTGTATAATTAAAACATCGCCACGACGGGGAAGAGCGACGTTATTACAAAAGTGCCAAAGCGGGAATGTCAGTCCCACTCAGGCAAAGTTAATATCCCAAGAAGGATAACACCGCGCGAAGAGCTTTAAGAAGAATTTCAAAAATTGCTGCATACGTGCCTGCTACGGCAACGAGGTGCAGCATTTTGATTGTGAGGTTCAGCCACTTCATGTTATCCGCCTCCTTTCCTTGTCAGTCAGAAGGGGCAACACTTGACACCCCAATCCTAACTAACGGGATGCCCTCGTCTAAAAAATTATTTTATCATGCTCATTAAGATATAATTATAGAAATTTATTAATTTTAGAATTTAGGAGCAGGTGAAAAAATTTTGTCAGTCGTCAATAATAAATTCAAATTTTTATTTCATTTATTTTGCTTTTTATATTTATTCATAATTTTATCGGGAAAGGCTTATGCTATGCCGCGTCCGCGAGTATCTATTGCCGTTATGAATGCTTATCAGGAAGCCTACGCCATGAATTTTGAAATTTGGAAGCCGAGAGATTTACCCGCAGGCTGGTACGCAACTTTTGACGGCTTTCCTGTTGCGCAGATTGCTGAAAACCGCTGGGTCTACGGTCAAATAGGTATTGAAGGGACTCTAAGACCTACGAATGTTTTAGTCGGCTCTGTAATTCCCGACAATATTCCCGGACTCGTAAGAGTTGCTGCAGTTTGGAGTTACGGAAGATTTTTAGACGACCCGAAATTTTTGAAAATCCGCGAACACAGCTGCAACAGAATGGGCTGGCTCGATTTAGATAAATATAACGCAAGCACTTTAATCGCCTGGCACACACGCGAGGCCGGAGTTTGGCTGTGGCTCGGAAACCGCTGGAGACGTTTTACTCCGAACAGCGGCGAATATACCTGGCAGATGTTAAAGAGACGCGCGCCTTATATCGCTGAAGAATTGCGCAAGGCCGATGCTTGGTATTTAACCGGCGAACCTCTTGAAGTCGCTGATTTAACACGTCAATGGGGTTGGATTTGGGGCGGAAAAGTTATTCTTGAAAGTCTTAAATCCTATCAAGACAGCGGCGGCGATGGAGGCGGCGTTACGTCAATGCAGGACTCTTCAAGCAGTAGTTCGTCCGGCGGCAATGACAGCTCAGGCGGACAATGGGACGTTGATTAATTAGGAAGCAGGAAGTAAAAAAATGACTAAAATTAAAAATCAAAATAACGATGAGAGAATTTCTCAACTTTTAACTATGGCGTGGAGCACTTCGAGCCCTGCGCGTGAATTGGCAATAGCTAATCAAATTTTAGAACTCGATCCGGATAATATCGAGGCGTTAATTATTAAAGCTGATCAGATTGAAGAAAATCAATCATTGCGTCTTGAAATTCTTCAGCACGCTCTTAAAGCATTAGACAAGCCCGGAAACTGCGACCCTGAAGAAAAAATATTGCTTTTTATTTCGATTAATCATCGAATAGCTTACGTTTTTATGGCTTTAGGCGAACTCGATAAAGCTTTTGAACATTGCGAGACCGTCATAAAATTCTGCGAAGAAAATTCTGAGGACGAATATATTAAATCAGAATATGATGATACTATGATGAAAGCTCTTTTTTATAGAGTTTTAATCGAACGCAGAGACTGGCAGAGAATTTTGTCCGAAGCTATGCGCGACACTAAAAACACTCTCGGCAGGGCTTACGCTAAATTAATAGCGGCGTGGTTTTTAAGCGGCGAAAATTCTAAAAAAATCTGCGCACCTTTATTATGGGACGCTTTGAGCATTGCTCCCGATGTGCCTTTTTATATTTTAGGATATTTTGAAGAACCTGACGAAGACAGCGAGCCGGAAGCATTTGAAGATTTTAATTTTGCTTTGATGTATTATGATACTGTCGCAGTTACGGACGAATTATTTAATTGGTTTTCGCGCGGCGTTATACTATTCGGGCTTTTGTCAGGACGTTTCGAGGGCAAAGAACTAGATTATTTAGTTGACGTTCTTGACAATCTCGGAGGTTTTGACGAATATGAAAAAATGAAAAATATTATCGTTGAAACAGAAGACAGCTTAGTGCTTGAAGCCCTTGCTGCCCACAGATGTCTCACGGAATAATAAAAGGAGAAAAAATAACTTGATATTCAAAGATTTACATAAACTTCAGCTTAAAGAACTCAGAAAATTTAAGGACGAAGCAAGCTGGAAATTCAAGACAACTGACGAAATTACTCTAAAGAAAACTAAAACTCCCGCGCCTTTAATCGGTCAGCAGAGAGCCGTTGAAGCTATGGATTTCGGCCTCGCAGTCAACGGACGCGGCTATAATATTTTTATCACAGGACAGCCCGATAACGGAAGAACGAGTTACGCTCTCGAAAAATTAGAGGCTCTCGCTAAAAATCTTCCTGCTCCGGACGATTGGCTTTATCTTTATAATTTTGAGAAGCCCGAAGAACCTATGTCAATTTCTGTAAAAGCAGGGCAGGGCAAAAAACTTTCTGATTTACTCGAAGAATTATTAAAAGATTTGAAAACTACAATCAGCAAAGCTTTCGAGCAGTCTCAATATGAAGACGCTAAGGCCGCCCACGTAAAAGAATTTCAGGAAAAAGCCTCGTCTATTATGGACGAACTCAAAGCTAAGGCCGCTAAAGATAAATTTTCTTTGAAACGCACTCCGCAGGGTTTTATCAACGTTCCTTTAATTAAAGACAAGGACGAAGACGGAAAGCAGATTATCCGCGAAATGAAGCCGGACGAATTTGAAAATCTTGAACCTAAAAAACAAAAAAAATATATGGACAAGAGCGAAAAAATTTCTCAGCGTACTATGCTCGGAATGAGAAAAATCCGCGACATGGAAAAAGAACTCCGCGAGAAATTAAGCAAACTCGAAGACGAAATCTGCCGGTCTGCTATAACTCCGTGCTTCAATGACATCAAAGAAAATTTCAAAGGCAACGAGCCGTTATTAAAATGGTTTGACAAAATGGCCGATGACGTTATCGAAAATTCAAGCGCATTCGTTACAGCTTCACGCGAAGAAAACGCTGATATAGATTTCACTCGTTATCAGGCAAATTTATTCGTCAGCAACGACCCCGAAAAAGGCGCGCCCGTAATTTGGGAAACTAATCCAACTTACTATAATCTTTCAGGCCGTGTCGAATATGAAAGCCATCAGGGCTATTTATATACGGATTTCAGAAGAATTTTGGCCGGAGCGTTTCACAAAGCTAACGGAGGTTTTTTAGTTCTTGACGCTGAAAAAGTTTTAATGAATTTCATGTCTTGGGAAGCCGTTAAAAGAATTATGCGGACAGGAGAAGCCGACATCGAAAATTTAGGCGAACAATACGGAGCTTTGCCCGTTGCGTCATTACGTCCGTCGCCTATTAAAATGAATTTGAAAATAGTCATGACAGGCTCGCCTTATCTTTATGAACTTTTGCAGTATTATGACCCGGAATTCAGCAAAATTTTCAAGATAAAAGCAAGTTTTGATATTGATATGCCGCGAAATTCGCAGAACGAAAATAAAATGGCTGAATTTGTCGCAGGATTTATAAAGCGCGAAAATTTAAGGCCGTTCGATTCGTCCGCTTTGTCCGAGATTATTGAATGGTCAAGCCGTGAAGCTGAAGACCAGAATTTATTATCTGTTGAAGTCGGAAAACTCCGCGAATTAATTATCGAGGCTGACGCTTGGGCTCAGGTTTCAGGAAAGAAAAAATCTCCGGTAACCCGCGAAAATGTTATTAAAGCTATCGAACATAAAAATTTCAGGTCAGGGCTTTATCAGGAAAAATTAGCGCGGGCTTTCAAAGACGGCGTTATTTATATCGACACTAAAGGCCAAGCCGTAGGACAGATTAACGGTTTAAGCGTCATTGACTTAAACGATTATAGATTTGGACACCCTTCAAGAATTACAGCTAATGTCTTCATGGGTCAGGAAGGTGTCGTTAATATCGAACGCGAAGTTAAAATGACCGGCCCTATTCATAATAAAGGCTTAATGATTTTATCGAGTTATCTTGGCCGCAAATATGCTCAGGATATGCCTTTGAGTTTAAGCGCCCACATAACTTTCGAGCAGAATTATTCAGGCATTGAAGGCGACAGCGCGTCATCAACTGAATTATATTGCTTATTGTCCGCGTTATCGGGATTGCCGTTAAATCAGGGAATAGCCGTAACAGGTTCAGTAGATCAATTCGGAAATGTTCAGCCTATCGGAGGAGTTAATGAAAAAATCGAGGGCTTTTACGAGTACTGCAAAATTTCAGGCTTAACGGGTAAACAAGGCGTAATGATCCCGGACTCTAACAAGCGTCATTTAATGTTAAGCTCCGAAGTTATTAACGCTGTAAAAGACGGGAAATTTTCTATCTGGTCAGTGAAAAATATTGACGAAGGCATAGAAATTTTAACGGGAGTTCAGGCCGGAAAATCTCTAAAGGGCGGAACATTCACTAAAAATTCTGTTCATGCTCTCGTCAGCGAAAGATTAAAGAAAATGCTTTCTGACAGCCTTAAAATCGAAAAGAAATTCGGGCGCGAAAATAAAAAATCAAAGAAAAAAACTCCGGCTTCAAACGTTGACTCTAATCCTCAAGATTCAAAAGAAGAATAAAAAATGAACGCTGAAAAAGTTTTTTTCATACTTGACGAACTCGAAAAAATTTATCACAACGAAACAGTACCGCCGGAACTCGGCCATGATGACCCTTTAGACGGCTTGATTTTGACGGTGCTGTCTCAAAACACTAACGACAAAAACAGAGACGCTGCTTTTACGAAATTAAAAACTCTTTACCCGACTTGGCCTGACGTTATAAAAGCCGGACGGGCTAAACTTGAAGATGCTGTTAGGAGCGCGGGGCTTGCTCATACTAAGGCAGGAAGAATAATTAATATTTTGCAGATTATTCATGAAGATTTCGGAGAATATTCTCTTGAAAAATTAGCTCATGAAGACAGCGGAAAAGTTCGTGAATATCTGCGCGCTCTGCCCGGTGTCGGTGCTAAAACTGTCGCCTGCGTTATGCTTTTCGATATGAAAATGCCTGCATTCCCTGTTGACACTCATATAACGAGAATTTCAAAAAGAGTCGGAGTTGCTCCAGAAAAAACTTCACCGGAAGAAATTTCGCGTTTCTACGAGAGCATTGTCCCTATTTCCCGTTGCTTAGGCGGACACGTGAATATAATAGAGCACGGCCGGGAAATTTGCAGGGCAAGAAATCCTAAATGTGAAGCCTGCGTGCTTTCAACTAAATGTGATGTGAGGAATTAGGGGTAAAAAGGTGAAAAAAAATCTCCCTTTTTGGGGGAGAATTTTTTTGCGTTTTTTCGTTTTGTTTTGGGCGTGGGGTTTAATGTTTTTTAGAAAATTTCGTGAAAAACGTTAATGCTGCTAATGCTCCTAAGCCGAGTCCTGCTTCACAGCCTCCGCTTGAACCACCGCTGCTGCTGGTTGACTCTTTTTCTGTTGTTGATTCCTGAGCCGCGAGAGCTTCGAGAGCTTTTTGATCGCTTTCAGTAGCGTCAACAGTTATAAAAGCTGAGTCGTAAGTCGTACCGGCTACCAAGTAGGGGACAACTGTCATTTTGCTTGCATCGCCGCTGATGACTGTCGTAGGGTTGCCGTTGCTGTCAAGGAAGAACGCTGAGCCTTCTTTATCGTCAGCCGCGAGAGAAACATCAGCTTTTTGAGCGGAGTTTGTGCTTGCTGTTGCTCTGAAAGCCTCCGTTGAAGCCCAGTAACGCGGTCTCTGTCCCGGAACAAGATTTCTCATGTTCATCTTCATCGGGAAATAACCTGTTGTGTGCGGAGTCATCGCGGGCATTCTCGTAGCTAAAGCCATTCCGTATTTAGCTTCTGCGGTGATAACTTTCGTCAACACGTCTTTGATGAGCTCAAATAAATCCTGAATAAATTCGGCCTGAGCTTCAAGTAATGACGGAACAGAAGCGATCGAAATATTTTCTTCGGTAGCCTGCTGAATTTCGCTCGTGTCAAAGTCTGCCGGAATATCGGCTTTTGAGGCAGCGTCAACGTTATTGAGGTTGGCCGCGCTTAAATTACTCACGATTTGAGACTGCTCTGTTGCGTCGGGTCTTCCGGGCTCTGTAGCTTTAGGAGCACTTGAAAGACTGTCTAAAACTGAGAGCGAGCTGTTATCCGCGAATAAATCCGAAGCCGCCGGAGTTGTAGTATCAGATACCTCGCCGGTGTCAGCTTCTGTTGTTTTTTCCGCCGCGATGTCTTTTTGATTTTGGACGAGAGCTGCTGCTTCTTCTGCGCTGAGAGGTTTAGCTACGCCGGCCTTTTCGAGGGCTTCTTCAGCCGCGTTAATTGCGTTCTTTGTTTCCTGAGTGCCGTCGTCAAGACTTTCTAAGGTCTCCTTATTCTGCTCTTCAGCGGTTTTATTTTCTTCTTCAACAACGGGTGCTGTACCGCCGCCGGATCCGCCGCCTGTGTCGCCGCCGCTTGAGGGGGGAGTTATGCCTACGTAAATATAATTTCCGGAGATGGCAACTGATACGCCCTTATCAACAGACTGTATTAAGTCATCACTTGTTTTGTAAGTTGTTTTTAAGAATATACCCTTTGTAATCTTTATGGATGGGTTATATTGGGCTCCGTTACCTTTTGTAGCATCATCAGAGATCGCCACGTGTCCTTCAAATTGACCGCCGTTAATATTGATAATACCATTTCCACCTTTGTAGGAAGAATTTTTCAAAACTGCAACCGAAAATCCCTCACTTGATGTACCGTTACTGTTTCCTGTAGGAGATACTGGAGTTTTTGTAGTTGCTGTGATCGTTCCTCCTTTGATAGTAGAGTTGCCTGACTTAAATTCTATTCCGCTTTTGCCGGTGATTGTTCCGCCATTAACTATAAGGTCGCCGCTTTGAGGGTGATAAATTGCTACAGCTTGAGTCGCGCTGATTTTTGCCGTCGAGCCTATTTCAATACGCGTTGCTGATAAGCTGGGACTTCCGTTGCCTGATATTGCTGAAGCAGTGCCAGTTACGCTTACTGTGCCGTTGATAATTAATTCTTGGCCGTATGGTGTGGTGCTGTTCTTACCAAATACTGTAATTCCATAGCAATGATTACTTGAAATCGTTACGTTTTTGCCAATGGTAAGCTTTGCCCGTGCACTATTATTGCTTTCGTCTCCAACACGGATAACACTGCTGCCATCTGAAAAACTACTATTATTATCAGTGCCTTTATTCGCTGAGATTGTTCCCGTGCCTGTTATTGTTACATCGCCCGATTTAATCAATAAAGCACGGCAATTTGTAGCTGTTATGTTATGTCCGTTTAAGTTTATTGTAGTATTTTGTGTTCCGCTAATTTCATAAGTACTTGAAAGGGTTACGTCTTGTGTTAAAGTTATCGTGCCATTGTTATCAGGGCCAGGCATACTACTATCAGTTGCCCACGCCGCGCCCGCCGTAAAAACGAATACGCACAACAAAACGAATATACTAATTCGCTTCATACAAATCAATTCCTTCCCAAAAAAATTTTCTTGTGCGCACGAAAAAATTTTACCCCCCCCTTAAAACTGTCAAGAAAATTTTAGCGTCATAGCAAGTTTTTCACACAATTAGTCAAAATTAGTCATAAAAACGCAATAAAAAAGCCCCCCTGCCTGTCGTCAGACAGAGCTGCCTATCGTCAGGCAAAGGCCGTGTTTTCAGCGAAGTTTTTATTAATTTTGATTTTCAAAATTTTCCCGCGCTTTTTTGTTCTTTTGTTATAAAATAATAAAAATTTTTGAAAGGTAAAATTTCAAAATGAAACGAGTTTTAATCACTGGAGCAAATTCATATATCGGAACAAATTTTGCAAGTCGGGCAGCAGAATTTTATTCTTCAGAAATTTCTGTTGAAACTTTAGACATGCTCGAAAAAAATTGGCGCGAAAAAAATTTTTCCTGCTTTGATGTTGTCTTTCACGTTGCCGGTATAGCCCACGCCGACTCAGGACACGAAACCGAAGAAAAAAAAGCGCGTTATTTTTCCGTCAACCGCGATTTAGCTGTCGAGACCGCAAAAAAAGCTAAGGCCGAAGGGGTCAAGCATTTTATTTTTATGTCGTCAATGTTAGTCTACGAAAATTCTCAAGAAAAAATTAATCTTGACACCGTCCCTAATCCTAAATCCTGTTACGCTCAAAGCAAATGGCAGGCCGATGAAAAAATACGCGGATTAGCTGACAAAAATTTTATCGTCTCAATAATGCGTCCGCCGATGATTTACGGAAAAAACTGCAAGGGAAATTATCCGCTTCTCTCGAAAATTGCGAAAATTTCTCCGGTCTTCCCGGACTATAAAAATGAAAGATCTATGTGTTATATAGAAAATTTTTGCGAATTTTTATGTCAGATTATAATTAAGAAACGCGGCGGCGTTTTCTTTCCTCAAAATTCCGAATACATCAGCACAAGCAATTTAGTTAAAATTATCGCGCGCTCTGCCGGACATAAAATTTTTATCAGCAAAATTTTTAATTTTCTTGTTGCTCTCGGCCTAAAATTAAAAATTTCTAAAATTAAAAAAGCCTTCTCGACTTTGATTTACGACAAAGCCATGAGCGAATATGATTTTGATTACAGAGTTAAAGATTTTGAGCAGTCAATAAAATTTATAGAAGCGGTGAGGGGTTAGGAGTGAGGGGTTAGGAATTAATTTGCGGTGAAAATAAAAAGTTCCTACTTCCTACTTGTTTTAGGGGTTAGGGGTGAAAAAAACAAAATATTCTCAGCTTTTAACACAGCAATCTAAAATTAATTTAGGAGGAATTAAATTAAAAAATGAAAATTTCAAAATGCGTATTCCCTGTCGCGGGACTTGGAACGAGATTTTTACCAGTTACTAAAGAACTTGCAAAAGAAATGCTGCCTCTTGTGAACCGTCCTATAATTTCTTACGGCGTTGAAGAAGCTATAGCTTCGGGCTGTGATGAGATTATTATGATTACGGGACGTGCTAAACGTTCGCTTGAAAATTATTTCGACCGTTCATTTGAGCTTGAAGAGTTATTAAAAGCGCGCGGAAAAATGGAACTCTACGAAGAAATGATAAAAATTTCCAACATGGCCGAAATTTTATTTATAAGACAACGCGAGCCTCTCGGGCTTGGCCACGCAGTTTTATGCGCCGAACCTGTCTGCAAAAATGAATATTTCGCGGTAGCTCTGCCCGATGACGTTTTTATTAATAATGACGAGCCTGTAATCTCGCAGTTAATAAAAGTTCATGAAAAAATGGGCGGCAGTGTCATAGCCCTTGAAGAAGTTTCGCCGGAAAATGTCTCGCGTTACGGCATAGTTAAATCTCAATTTGAAATTGAGCCGGGACTTCATAAAATTATAGACATGACCGAAAAGCCGAAACTCGAAGACGCTCCGAGCAATTTAGCGATAATGGGGCGTTATGTTTTGTCGCCGACAATTTTTGAAATTTTGAAAAAACAACAGGCCGGTGCTGGCGGAGAAATTCAATTAACTGACGCTATAAAAACTCTCTGCCCTAAAGAGCCTGTCTGGGGAGTTGTCTATAACGGAAGGAGATTTGACTGCGGAACTCAAAGGGGCTGGCTGGCCGCTAATGTCCAGTTGGCTATGGACGATCCGGAATTAAGAGACGTAATATTAAAAATAGTTAAGCCTTAGAAAAGCAAAAAAGTTTTCAGTTGACGGGTAAATAGTGTAAAATTTTAATCAGCAAGAAAAATTAAATTAAGACTTTTCAAGGAGAGAAATTTTATCATGATTGAAAGATATTCAGAGCACGATATTTCAGCTTTATGGGACGAATATAACCGCCTCAAAGTTATGCTTGATGTTGAAATAGCCGTTTGTAAAGCTTGGACTGAAGCAGGCCGAATACCTCAAGATGCCCTCGATGATATTATCGCAAACGCCCGTTTCACTGTCGAAAGAGTTCAGGAAATCGAAAAGAAAACTCAGCATGATGTCGTTGCTTTCGTTAGTGCTGTTGCTGAAAATGTCGGACCTAACGGACGTTATTTGCACTTAGGAATGACAAGCAGTGATATTCTTGACACTGCAAGCTCTATAATGCTTCGCGACAGCCTCGATATTATTATTAAAGCCCTCGATGAACTTGATGAAGTCGTTGTTGATTTAGCGAAAAAATATAAATATCTTCCGACTATCGGACGAACTCACGGCATTCACGCAGAGCCTATGTCAATGGGCTTGAAATTCTTGAACTGGCACGCCGAATTATTACGCGATAAAGGCCGCCTCGAATACGCCCGCAAAGATGTTTCAGCCGGTAAAATTTCCGGAGCTGTCGGAACTTACGCTATGTGTTCACCTAAACTTGAAGCAAGAGTATGCGAACTTCTTGGGCTTCAGCCCGCTAAGGTTTCTAATCAGATTTTACAGCGCGACAGGCACGCCGGAGTCTTAAACGCACTCGCCGTTATGGGCAGTACTTTAGAGAGAATGGCTCTCGAAATCAGAAATTTACAGCGTACCGAAGTCCGCGAAGCCTTAGAGCCTTTTGGAGTCGGTCAGAAAGGTTCAAGCGCAATGCCTCACAAACGCAACCCGATTAAATGTGAGAGAGTTTGCGGAATGTCAAGACTTCTTCGCGGCTATGCTTTAACAGGCATGGAAAATATCGCTTTATGGCACGAACGCGACATCAGCCACTCTTCAACCGAGCGCGTAATCTGGCCGGACGCTTTCAATATCGCCGCTTTCATGTTACGGAGCATGACGAAAATTTTGAAAGGTTTAACAGTTGATGAAATTCGCGTAAAAGAAAACTTAAATCAAACTAACGGCCTCGTTTACAGTCAGAGAGTTTTGACATTTTTGCTTGACGAATTAAAACTTTCACGCGAGGACGCTTATGCAATCGTTCAGGAAAACGCTATGAAAACTGCTTCAAGCGGCGTTGCTTTCTTGGATTTATTAAAATCCGACGAGAGATTAAAAGACGTTGACCCCGAACAGCTTAAAAATTTATTCGAGAATGAATTTTATCTTCGTTACGTCGATGAAATTTTTGCGCGCTTTTTTGAAGAAAATAATTCAAGCGATTACGACGAATGAGTGAAAAAAAATTTTGCGTAAAAGTTTACGGCTGTCAAATGAACGTCTATGACGCTGACAGAGTTAGAACTGTTTTATGTTCGCGAGGCTGGCAGGAAGTCGAAGAATCTCAAGCAGATATTATCATGATTACCGGCTGCAGTGTCCGGGCAAAAGCTGAGCAGAAAGTTTGGAGCGAACTCGGCCTTTATGACGTTTCATGGAAAAAAAATCAGCGGCCTTTAGTCGCTCTTACGGGCTGTATTGCTCAAAGAATAGGCGAAAAGGCTTTGTCCCGTTTTCCTTATGTCAGGCTCGTTGCCGGACCTCGTCATATTGGAATGCTGCCTAACGCTATCGAGCAGATTTATGAACACCCTAAATCGCGGTTAAATTTGCTTGACACTGACCCGCGCGAATTTCACAGCTTAAATTTTGACTCGGATAACATAACGATAAAACGCGAAAATAAATTTAAGGCTTATATCACGATTGCTCACGGCTGTGATAATTTCTGCACTTACTGCATAGTCCCGTATGTCAGGGGGCGTTTTGTTTCGAGAAAACCTGAAGAAATTTTTTCTGAAATCGAAATGTTAATTAAAGACGGCGTTAAGGAAATTACTTTGCTCGGTCAAAATGTCAACAGTTACGGAAAAGATATAGGCTTAAATTTTGCTTGGCTCTTGCGCGAAGTTTCTCACATTGAGGGCGTAAAAAGACTTAGATTTGTAACGTCATTGCCTCAGGATTTTACGGACGATATTATTGACGTTATGGCAAGTGAAAAAAATGTATGCCCTTCGTTAAATCTGCCTATCCAGAACGGAAGCGACAGAATTTTGAAATTAATGAACCGCAAATATTCTTACGCCGAATATTTAGAAAAAGTTAAAAAAGTCCGCGAAAAAGTTCCCGCTCTTGGCCTGACTACGGATTTAATTGTAGGTTTTCCGGGCGAAACTGAAGAAGATTTTGAAGCATCGTTAAACGCTCTGCGCGAAATTAAATTTGATTTAGTTCACAGCGCGGCTTATTCAGAACGCGACGGAACTCCTGCCGCGACTATGCCCGGAGCTTTGCCCGTTGAATTAAGATTAAAACGTTTGACGGAACTTAACGAACTTCAAGATAAAATCACGTATGAAATTAATCAAAATTTAGTCGGAAAAACTTTTGAAATTTTAGTTGATGACATTGCACCTAAAGGTGAAAATTTATTGCAGGGCCGGACACCGTCTGATAAAGTCGTGTTATTTGAGGGCAAAAAAAATTTATTAGGCGAGTTTATAAACGTAAAAATTAACTCTGCTGAGGCTTGGTGTCTTCATGGAGTGAGGGGTTAGGGGTGAGGGGTTAGGAATTATTTTTTTACTTCCTACTTCCTAACTCTTACTTGCCTTTTTTATGTTATGATAATTAAAAATCCTAAAAAATAAAGAGTGAAAATTAAAAATGGAAAATTTTAATCCGCTTACTAAAAATTTAATGAGCCCGCAGAAATTCATAACGATCGGCGAAATTATGCTGCGTTTAACCCCTCCGAACTACGAAAAAATCAGAGTTGCAACAAGTTTTGAAGCAAGCTACGGCGGAAGTGAAGCTAATATCGCCCTCGCTCTCGCTAATCTTGGAATTGACAGCACTTTCTTCAGCGTTGTACCGGATAACTCAATCGGAAAAAGCGCAATCAGAATGTTACGAAGCAATGATGTTCACTGTTCGCCTATGATTTTAACTAAGCCCGCAGACACTCCGACACACAGGCTCGGAACTTATTACCTCGAAACAGGTTACGGAATAAGACCGAGCAAAGTTATTTACGACCGCAAACACAGCGCGATAACTGAATTTGATTTCAGCAAAGTCGATTTAGATAATTTGCTTGACGGTTTCGACTGGCTTCACATGAGCGGAATTACTCCGGCATTGTCGCCGAGCTGTGCTGAATTTACTCTCGAATGTCTCAAAAAAGCTAAAGAGAAAAATTTAACCGTGAGTTTTGACGGCAATTTTAGAAGCACTTTATGGTCATGGAACGAAGCACGCGATTTCTGCACCCGCTGTCTGCCTTACGTTGATGTTTTATTAGGGATTGAACCTTATCATTTATGGCGCGATGAAGAAGACATTTCAAAAGGCGATGTTAAAGACGGTATTCCTTACCAGCCTAATTATGAACAGCAGGATTACGTTTTTCAGGCTTTTGTCGAACGTTACCCGAATTTGAAATGCCTCGCCCGCCACGTCCGTTACGCCCACACGGGAAGCGAAAACAGTTTAATGGCTTTCATGTGGTACGACGGACACACTTTTGAGAGCCGTTTATTTACGTTTAATATTTTAGACAGGGTCGGCGGCGGAGATGCTTTTGCGAGCGGATTA
Source organism: uncultured Fretibacterium sp. (assembly GCA_947168585.1). Lineage (GTDB taxonomy): Bacteria > Synergistota > Synergistia > Synergistales > Aminobacteriaceae > JAFUXM01. The sequence continues at coordinate 84,043 of CAMVMK010000003.1, read as the reverse complement.
ATTTACGCCATGATGAATAATTACAAGCCTATGGACATGGTAAATTTTGCAGTCGCAAGCAGCGTCATCAAGCACACTATTCACGGCGATGCTAATATTACTGACGATGTTGAAAGTATCCGCAGTTTAATGAACATGAATTACGATATTAAACGTTAAAAACTAACATGAGCAGATTACGAAGTTGGATAAAAAGTCATGAAAAAATATATTTCATGGCGAGAGTTTTACAGCAGTTCCGAAATCCTGATTTTAGAAGCCGTGTCTTAGCCATAACTGATTCTCCGGCAATGGTGAAAATTGAACGCTTAGGCGAAAAAAATCCGGATAAATTATTTTACTTAATTGAGCTTCAAGACTGCGGACTGTCAGGGCTTTTTGCTTTATTGAACGACACAGTAAAAAGACTCGAATTAGCCCGCCGTCTCGGGGCAACGCCTTATGTTTTATGGCGGAATACTTCATATTATCCGGAGGGAAACGCCTTTGAAAGATATTTTTTACAGCTTACGGATATTTCATATGAAGATATTTTGCAAAGCCAGAACGTAATTATAAGCCGTCAGCAGGACGGTTTTGAGCGCGACTGTTCGCAGGTTTACTATGAACAGCCGGGATATTTGCAGGCTATAGGTGCGCTTTATAAAAAATATGTTCACTTACGGCCGGAAATAAATGAAAAAATTCACAAAGATCTGCAAAACTCCGGGCTTTCAGACCGTATTGAAAACTCTATAGGCGTTCACTTCAGAGGAACGGATTTCAGGCAGTCTCTTGCCGGACACCCTAAATATATTTCGTATGAGGATTATGTTCCCGTCATTAAAGATTTCGCGGGGGGGGGTACCGCATTTATATTCCTTTGCACTGACGATGATAATGCTCTTGAATATTTCAAAAATGTTTTTAAGGACAGTCCCTGCGAACTTCTTTATTATTCGGACACTATGAGAAGCAAAGACGATTTCGGACTTCACTATGAAAATTTCCGCAGTCCCGAAAAAAATAGAGATATAGGCTATGAAGTTATCCGTGATGTTTATACTTTGGCCAAGTGCAAAATGTTTATATCGGGAGTTTCTAACGTCAGCTTCACCGCAAGAGCCGTCAACGCAGCGTACGAAAAAACTTTTGAAAAAGTCAAAGTATTCGATTTAGGGCTTAATATCTCGGGCGTAACTTCAAAAGTTTTCAATGAAAAATTTAACGTAACTAGCAAGAAGTCTCACACTTCAAGCGGGGGGTAGTTCACTTTTCCAATAATTTTTTGATTTTATCAAACCTGTATTTTACGGCGGATTTTGTTATCGGAGGGTATAATTTTTTCCCGAGTTCTTCGAGACTGTCATCAGGGAATTTTATTCTAAGTTCGGCTATATTTTTAAGATTTTCAGGCAATGAAGTTCCGCGCTCTAAAAATTTTTTAGCAAATTCTTCCTGTTCGCGGGCGGCTTTGACAGTCCGGGCAATATTAGCGGCCTCATAATTTCTTTGAACGTTCACGCGGTTTCTTACGGAACGGAACATAACGGTTTTATCAAATTCAAGCGCGCTCGATGTCATTCCGGTGTTACATAAAAAAGTCATAATATCGTCATGATTTCGGAGCGTAAATTCATTTCTGCGGCAAGCCCAAGACAATCCCGAAAGATTTAGGATTTTCGAGGCAAGTTTTGAAATTTTTTCGTCCGAAATTATAAGAGTTAAATAATAGCCGTTCTTAGGCAAATAAAGACCTCCCGCGCTCCCCCAAAGTCCTTTAAGATAAGGCCAAGAATTTTTAAGAGAGTTAGGGACTTTCAAAAAATTTTCAGGACACGAAATTTTAACTCTCGGTTTTTGATTTTTAGCTGTAATTAAAGAAATTGCCGGAGTAAATTTATATTTTTCATAATAAGACGTCTGCGGCCATATCCGCATTAAACGCCTCGCTGTACGCAGTCTGTTAGTCTGCATATTTTTCATTCCCGTTAAAATCCCGGATACTTCATAGTCGGCTTGAAGTGAAGATATTTCAGCCGTCAGCCATTCGTCCCAAAGTTTTCCTAAACGTAAATCTTTTTCCATTTCTAATAATTTTTCACTCCCTAATTTCTCAGGTTTAACTCCTCTTCTCAAAAAAACTTTGCTCGTGCTTAAATTTTATTTTTATCACAAAACTAAATTCGAGCAAAACTCACTCCTCACTCCTCACTCCTAACTTTTTTTCCCAGCCGCTTCGTTTAATGTGCAAAAATATCAGCGTGCAGCATACTATCCAGCCTATAGGATAGCCTATAGCGATAAAATAAACGCTGCTTGTTAATCTCGAAATTATAAATAAATAAATCTGTCTGAAAACAACGAACGAGCCGAGCATTGCTAACATAGGAGTTCTTGAATCCCCTACGCCCCTCAAAGCCCCTGCTGAAACTTGATTATAAACATTAAAAGGATCGAAAATAGTATTTAATCTCAAAAATAAAACCCCGAAACTTATAACCGCCGCTTCTCTGTTAAATAACGAAACTATAAACGGAGCGAAAATAAAAATAATTGCTATTAAAGTTCCCGAGATCATCAAAGAAATTTTCATAGCCTCGCGGACACCCTGTTTAATTCGGTCGGGCTTGCGTGCTCCTGCGTTTTGTCCTACGAAAGTCGTTATTGACATTGACATACTCTGTGTAGATAAAGCTATGAAAGCGTCAACACGGGCGTAAATTCCCCAGCCTGCTGTGCTTGCTGCTCCGTAAGCGTTTATATAAGCCTGAACGAAAACGTTTGAAAATGCCGTTACAGCCATTTGAAAACCTGCGGGAAATCCTATTTGAATAATTCTTTTTAATATCGCCGTGTCAATTTTCATTTCGTGAAAAGTCAAGCTGTGATATTCTTTAATTCTAAAAAGCCTGTAGAAAATCGCAAGGCTCGAAATTAACTGCGCTAAAATCGTAGCGTAAGCAACTCCGGCGACTCCGGCCTCGAATTTAATCACGAATAATAAATCAAGAATAATATTCAATATCGAAGCTAAAATTAGATAATATAACGGTCTTTGACTATCTCCGACAGCCCGCAATATTGCCGCTCCCATGTTATAGAGCATTAAACCGCCGAGCCCGAGCGAATAAATCTGCAGATAAACTACGGCTTCTTTATAAACGCTTTCAGGAGTGTTCATCATTCTTAAAAGTCCCGGAGTTATGCAGTAGCCTACCGCAGAAACTATCACCGATAAAATCACAGCCGAAACTACAGCGGTGTGAGTAGATTTCCGTAAATTTACAATGTCTTTAGCACCTAAATATTGCGAGATTACGACAGACGCTCCCATCGTCAGACCTATAGCCGCGCCGATTAAAGTCAAAACTATCGGAGCAGTTGAAGTTACAGCACCGAGCGCGTCAGCCCCTACGAAATTCCCGACAACAACGCTATCAACAGTGTTATAAAGCTGTTGAAAAATATTCCCGACTAAAAGCGGAAAAGCGAAATTTATTAACTGCTTCCAGATTACTCCGTCAGTCATATCTTTTATAGTTGATTTTACGGGCAATTTAACATCTCCTTTAACGTTATAATTAACTGAATTATAAATCAGAAAGGAAAATTTTTATGATAAATCAAAAATTTTTTGCGCCGTTATTAATCGTAATTGCTTTAATTACGTTTATGTTTCTTGACGGATTTTATACTGTAGGCGAGCAGGAGCAGGCAGTTATAACAATGTTCGGCTCTATAGTCCGGACTGACACGGCAGGATTATATTTCAAAATTCCGTTCATTCAGCAGGTTAATATCGTTGACATGACGACACACGGAACAGGCATAGGCTACAGCACCGACAAAAGAGGCCGAAATGTCGCTAAAGACGAAGAAAGCGTTATGATTACGTCAGATTTTAATTTCGTTAATATTGATTTTTATCTTGAATATAAAGTCTCTGATCCTGTCGCTTATCTTTATAACTCCGACAATCCCGAAAATATTTTAAGAAATATGCTTTTAGCGTGCATTCGTGCGACTGTTTCTGATTATCCTGTCGATGAAGTCATAACGACAGGGAAAAATCAAATTCAAACTTCAGTCCGCGAAAAATTAACGAACATGTTAAGAGAAAGCAACATCGGACTTCAATGCGTGAATTTAACTGTTCAGGACGCAGAGCCTCCGACAGAAAAAATTATTCAGGCTTTCAAAGAAGTTGAGACAGCACGCCAAGCCCGCGAAACTATGATTAACAGTGCTAAAAAATATCAGTCCGAGCAAATTCCTTTAGCTGAAGCCAAAGCCGACCAGATTATTCAGCAGGCCGAAGCCGTTAAATCTTCCCGTATAGCCGAAGCTAACGGACAGACAGCAAGATTTAATAATATGTTCGAGGAGTATAAAACTTATCCGTTAATAACGAAGCAGAGATTATTTTTTGAAACTCTCGAAGAAATTTTGCCGGACGCTAAAGTTATTATCACAGACGGAACTTCAGAAAAATTATTGCCTCTCGACAAATTTTAGAGAAGCAAGGATGAAGTAGGAAGTAAAAAAATGAAGAAAAATTTTTTATTATTTGCGCTCGTTTTTATTTTAAGTTCTGCTGCTTTTGCTGCTTCAGAGAGCGACAATCTTAAATTAGCTTATTATAAAGTCAAATTCAGCATTTTTGAGAGTATGCCGAGAGATACAGAAAAAATTGTTTTTTTAGGAGACAGCCTTACGGATTACGTTAAATTTGAAGAAATTTTCCCGGACTTAAAAATCAAAAACCGCGGGATTGCAGGCGATACAACGTTAGGAGTTTGGAAACGTCTTGATGAAGTTATAAGCTTAAAGCCCTCAAAATTATTTTTGCTTATCGGGACGAATGACATAGTTTTTAACAGAAAAGCCGCTGAAATTGTCAGCAGCATCAGGAAAATTATTGAAACTTTCCGCGAAAAATCTCCATCGACTGCGCTATATGTTCAAACTCTTTTTCCTGTAAATCATAATTTAGGCGATGCTCGCAGACCTCATGAAGCTATACGGGAAATTAACGACGGACTTTTGAATTTGTCGAACGAAATTAAAGATTTTACGCTGATAGATACTTATTCCCTTTTTGCTGAAAACGGACAGCTTCCTGAACGCTACACTATTGACGGAGTTCACTTGAACGGCACGGGAATTTTGCGTTGGATGGAATTTTTATCAGCTTGGATAAAAGAAAATTAAGGAGTGAATTTTAACATGAAGAATTTTGTAATGCGCGGAACATTATTTTTTATCGGAATAGTTTTTGTTTTGACTCTTCCGTTTTCGTTTTATGTTGTCGGCCCGAATGAATACGCTGCTCTTTTTGAGTTCGGAAAAATTGTCTCGATTATCGATACGCCCGGAATTAAATACCGTCTTCCTGTTGTAAATACTGTGCAGTATATTTCAAAAAAATTGCATCTTTATGATATTCCGCGCTCAGGAGTTATCACTAAAGATAAAAAATCAATGATAGCCGATAATTACGTAACGTGGCGCGTTATAGACCCTGTGAAATATATCCAGACTTTGAACGCCGTTGAAGCCCGAGCCCGTGAAAGAATTGAAGCGGCAGTTTACAACGCAATTAAAAATGTAATTTCTTCAATGACCCAAGATGAAGTTATTGAAGCACGCGGAGGGAAACTCTCGACAAAAATCGCTGAAGATTCAAATTCAGATATAGGCATGTACGGAATTGCGATAGTGCAGACGGAAATGAAAGCGTTAGACCTGCCGGACGATAATAAATCTGCGGTTTATGAGCGTATGATTTCGGAGCGTCAGAATATAGCAGCGTCATACACTGCGGAGGGAAATTCAGAAGCTCAGAAAATCCGCAACAAGACTGACAGACAAACCGCAGTTAAATCCGCCGAAGCAAAACAGAAAGCCGAAATTTTAATTGCTGAAGGAGAAGCGGAATACATGAAAATTTTGCAGTCAGCTTATGACACGCCGGAAAAAGCAGAATTTTATAATTTTTTACGTTCTCTTGACGCTTTGAAAAAATCTCTCAAGGGAAGCGGCGAAAAAATTATAATTCTCGATAAAAATTCTACGCTCGGAAAAATTTTGAACGGACAAAACGGCGATTAAAAAATTAAAAAATAACGGGGATTTAGGAAGTGAAATTTTTTTTCATTCCTAAACTCCCAGCTTCTAAATTAATTATTTACATCCCCAAATTATTACGCAGTTATCTTCGTATGTTAAGGGATTTTCATTGATAATTTTCGAGTTCGGGATTATTTCCAAAAGTTCTGAAACTGAATAAGCGTTGAAAGAATTTTGGCCGAGATTGTTCCAAGTTATTAGGCCGCGTTTTGATTTCAAAATTACTTTTTCAAGATACATATCTTGAACTTCGCGCTGCAGTTCGCTGAAAGCATAATTACTGATGACTAAATCGCTGTGAATGTCCGTATATAAATGAAGACCGTCAACGAACTTTATTTTGCCGTTGAGACAAGCAAAATTACTTAAAAAACGTTCTGAAAGTCCGATGACTTCCGGCAAATCAATTAACGTGTACCCCCCCCCAACTGTAATTTTGAGGAGATTAATCTACATAAGCCGCCGTAACCGACACCGATTTCAGCGATGGAATTAATTTCGGTTACATCAAAAAACGAGATTATATCGCATAAATTTTTTGCATATCTCAAAGTTGTAGGAGCGAAATCAAAATTTTCTCCATCGATTTCAAAAGAAAATTTTAGAGGATTACCGTAAAGATCATTTTTTTGAAATTCTTTGAAGTCATCGCGTTTGAAAAGTTTAGTATCGTTTATAAGTTTGAGATATTCATTCCCTTGCTTTTTCGACACAGCTTCAACAATTCCCCTATAAATTTTATTGCGGCGGAAATTTTTGAAGACTTTTTCATGTTTTGAGGCCATATAGCAGACGGTATTATAAATATTATTATCAGAAAGACTTGAATTTGAATCTTTTTTCGCGTTCAAGTTCAAAATATCGGCTGCGAGTTTTACTTGAGAAAATTTATCCAAGACACGAGCTTTTCCGATTGAAATTTTTTCGTGTAAAAGTCTTAAAGTTTTTTTCAAGTTCAGCTGTCCTTTCTTAAAAATTTATATTTTTCTTTAGATCTCCTGCCCGCAGCGTTTTTCTAAAATTTTTATCCAGACTCCTGCTTCTAAAGCGGGAAATGAATTGTGCCGTTCGGTTAAGTGCTGTACAATTCAAAATGTTTAATAAATGGAATATGATGACACTCTTTAAGAAAAATTTTGATTTTATTTTGAGAAAAATTACCGTGTTCAAATCTGAAAATAATCGTATAATAAAAAAACTTAAAAATTTAATTTTCAGGAGAGTGAAAAATTTATGGCATGGCTTGAAGCCCATCAAGAATTACCGCGACACCCAAAGACTAAAAGGTTTGCGCGAATGTTAAAAATTTCTATCCCGCAGGCTGTGGGTCATTTATTTCTGCTCTGGTGGTGGGCGTTGGACTACGCTGAGAACGGCGATCTTTCAAAGTACGACGCTTATGACCTTGCTGACGCTGTTCAATGGGACGGCGATCCTGAAGAATTTTTAAGTGCGATGATTGAATGCGGTCCGGGAGAAACGTGCGGATTTATAGAAAAAAATGAATCCGGAAAAATTTTTATTCACGATTGGGATAAATATAGCGGAAGGCTCGTCGAAAAAAGAGAAAAAAATAGAAAAAGAAAAGCTGAAGAAAGAAAAAATAATTCGACAAAAAAAGACGAAAAATCTTCAAAAATCCGCGCAAAAAATAAGAAAATTAACGAGGCTTCAAACCTTGCAAACACTGAAGAAAATCAAGATAAAAAAAATGTCGCAGATGTGTCGCACGCGACAGACGTAAATGTCGCAGATGTGTCGCAGGGCTACAGAACACAACAGAACACAACAGAAACAGAACAAAACAAAACAGAACACAACAGCAGTCTCCCCCACCCCCCCGCCCCGAAAAAATCTGCTGCTGCTTCTGCGTCGGCCGAAAAAATAAAACTCGACGAGATCGTTTCGCTCTGGAACACGAGACTTGCTCCGCTGGGTTTCTCTCGGGTCTTGAAACAAACTCTGCCGCGTGAAAAAGCCCTCGAAGCCTTGATAAACTCTTCGCCCGACAGAAATAAATTTCTCTGGTGGCAGGAAATTTTCGATCGGATAAGCCAATCTGAATTTTTGCGAAAAAGCATACAGGAACGCAACTGGTTCACTCTCGACTGGCTGCTTAACGAGCATAATCTCGTGAAAATCCTCGAGGGACGCTATGACAACAGGGCAAAAGTTCAAGTCCAGCAAAACGCCCCAAACGAGCAAAGAGCAAGCTCAATCGACGAAATTTTAGCCCGTCATCATGCCCGAATGGCTGACGAAAAAGCAAAAAATTCTAACGCTATCGATGCCGAATACAGCGTCGTCGGAGAAGGTGAAACCGATGACAGAGAACGACCGTACGGCGTTTGATGAAATTCTCGATTTCGTGAATGACCTGACTATCATGCCGGGCGGAAAAGATTTAGCGCGGATTAAAAACGCTTTATTCATAAGCCTCGCTGAATACCCGCTTGAAGTCGTCGCAAAAGCCGTGAAAACTCATTGTCGTAACGAAAAATTTTTCCCGACACTTGCTGACATAATCCGCCAAATCGAGGGAACTCCCGACGAAAGAGCCGCTCTTGCTTGGTCTTTAGTCATGAAAGCAAAACGAAAATATAAACTCCGAAAAGCTATAAGATTTCCCGTTCCTGCTATTCATTTCGCGATTGAAAAAATGGGAGGCTGGGAAAAAATTTTTTGGTCTGTCGATGACATTAACGAAAATTTCAAAGCCTCAGAATTTCAAAAGTTTTTTAAGATCGGAGAACGCTGCGCCTCATGGGATTTTGAGCCGGGAAAAATAAAAGTTTGTTCTTATTTTCCTTCAGAAGAAGAAATTTACGCGAAAAAAAAAGGAAAAAATTTTAAGAAAGAAATTTTTGATGTCGAAACCGACAAATTAATCACAGAAAATTTTAATAAATTAGGAATGAAAAAAAACAGTGAGGAATTAGGTTTAAGAACTTAAAAATTTTTAATAAAAAATTAAAGTGCGACACGGGTGCGACATGAGTGCGACAAAAAAGCAATTAGGAGTGAGGAGTTAGGAATGAGGAATGAAAAAGCAATTAAAAGCTAAAAAAATTTCTCATTAAAAAATTAAATTTATAAATCAAAAAAAATTTTAGAAAAAAAATAAAAAAATTTAGAAATGAAAACTTCATTATTTTTTAACGATCCTTTAATTAAATATTTGGGAACATGGGCAGCAGAATTTAATTTTTATTCTGTAATTTTTAGGATTTTCCTTGTCGTTTTGCTTGCTTCGATAATCGGCTGTGAACGTTCAAGCAAAAGACATTCCGCAGGTCTTAGAACTTTTATAATAGTTTCGCTTGCCTCTGCCGTCTCGGCTATGATTGATCTTTGCATAATGGCGAAAATTCAGGGAGGCTTTCCCGTAATTTCGGCGGCTTCTGTTGTTTCGATAGCAATGATCAGCGGAAATTCGATTTTATTCAGCTCTAAAAGCCAGATTAAAGGGCTCACGACTTCCGCAGGTTTATGGGCTTGCGGCATTATAGGGCTGTCAATCGGCGCGGGACTTTACACTATAACTTTAATTTCTTTTGTTGCGTTACTGTGCTGTATTTCACAGCTTCCATTAATTGAAAGCGTTTTGAAAGACAGGTCTAATCATTTTGAAGTTCACCTTGAATTAAAAAACACTTATAATTTACAAGACTTCGTAACTACAATTAGAAAGTTAGGCTTAAAAATTGACGATATTGAATCTAATCCGGCTTATATAAATTCGGGTTTGAGCGTTTATTCAGTATCGATAACTATAAGCCAGAGAGATTTTAAGAAATATCGCAGACATCGTGATATTATTGAAGCGTTACGCTCGCTTGATTATATTCATTATATTGAAGAAATGAATTAAAAAAGCGAAATTAAGGAGGAAGTTTTAATGCAGGTAAGTTTCACAAAAAATCCTAACCCCGGCAAAATGCCGCCTGAAGACAAATTAGGTTTCGGTTCAGTTTTTTCCGATCATATGTTCATGATGGACTACACGGACGCGGAAAAATGGCACAACGCAAGAATAGTTCCTTTCGGGCCTATCGCTATTAATCCGGCCGCAAGCGTTTTACATTACGCTAACGAAGTTTTTGAGGGCATGAAGGCTTACCGTTGGGCTGACGGTTCAATTCACCTTTTCAGACCGATGGAAAACGCAAAAAGAATTAACATCTCCGCCGAAAGAATCGGACTTCCTGAAATTCCTACAGATATTTTCGTCGAAGCTGTTCATGAAGTCGTCAAAGTCGACAAAGACTGGGTGCCTCATTCAGAGGGAACTTCGCTTTATATCCGTCCGTTTTTATACGCTATTGACCCCGAATTAGCTCTTCACGGTATTCATCAGGCTACTTTCGTGATAATTCTTTCACCGTCAGCAAGTTATTTCGCTGAGGGAATTAAGCCCGTAAAAATTATGCTTGAAACTGAAGACGTTAGAGCAGTACGAGGCGGAACAGGTTACACGAAATGCGGAGGAAATTACGCGGCAAGCAACAGAGCAGGCGACCGCGCTATGGAAAAAGGATATTCGCAAGTTCTTTGGCTCGACGGAGTTCACAGAAAATATATCGAAGAAGTCGGAGCAATGAACGTAATGTTCAAGATTGACGGAACTGTCGTAACTCCCTCGCTCGAAAACGGCTCGATTTTAGGCGGAATTACAAGAAAATCCTGTATCGAAGTCTTAAAGAGCTGGGGCGTTCCTGTCGAAGAAAGATTATTAAGCGTTGATGAATTAATCGGAGCGGCTGAGAGCGGAAAACTCGAAGAAGCATTCGGAACAGGCACAGCAGCAGTAATTTCACCGATCGGCGAACTTGCTTACAAAGATAAAAAATACACGGTCAACGGCTTCAAAATCGGCCCGACTGCCCAGAAACTTTATGACGAACTCACGGGTATTCAATGGGGCAAGAGACCTGACGCTTTCGGGTGGACTGAATGCGTGTAATCCTGCCGACTTTCGCAAAATTAAATTTAACTCTCCGGGTGATTAACAAACGCCCGGACGGTTATCACAATATCGTTTCGACGTTCTTAAAAATTCCTTCGGGCGATATTCTTTACGTTTCTGAATCGACAGCCGGAATTGATATAGTCAATGCTAACGTAAATATTCAGGGCGAGAATATTGTATTAAAAGCTCTCAAAATTGCGCGTGAAGAGGGTTTCAAATTTCCTTTTCTTAACGTCATGATCCATAAAAGTATTCCGGCAGGGAGCGGACTGGGAGCGGGGAGCGGAAACGCTGCGGCGATTTTATGGTTGCTCGGAGCTCAAAGAATTGCGCCGAAAGTCGGTGCAGATGTTCCGTTTTTATGTTCGGGCTTAGATATGGCTGTAGTTTCAGGGATTGGCGACAATGTTGAACCGGCAAAAAATGCAGGTTTGCCGCCGCACGGAGTTATAGCTATTCCGGATTGGCATATAGACACTAAAAACGCTTATAACGAAATTGATACTATGCTCAGCGGCTTTGATACATTGCTTGCAAGAACAGAAATGCGCGACATGTATTACGCTAACGTCGGGAAAAAAGTCGGATTGCTTCCGAATGATTTTTTGAAAGTTTTGATGAAAGATTATCCGAAGTATAAAGATTTATTTTCGATGTTTGAGCAGGCCGGAGCGGACGCTTGGGGCTTATCGGGGAGCGGAAGCGCGGTTTTTGCGGTTTTGAACTCGCCGAAATTATTTAAGTGGCCGAGTTATATTAAAAACGTTTTGTATTTTTAAGAAATTAGGATTGAGAAAAATTAAATTTCTCGCTCCTAATTTTTTTATGTTTTTATAATGTATAATTCTTCAAACAATTTTTAATTTTTATAGGAGAAAATAATTTATGAAAATCTCTAAAAAAGTATTTAGTCTCTTTTTGACTGCACTTGCGGTTTTAAGTTTCGCTGTTTGCAGTTCAGCTGACGTAACACCGGCTGACCTCGTTGTCTACGGAAAAATTTTTACTTCTGAAAATAATCAGATTGTTGAAGCCTTTGCTGTAAAAGACGGAAAGTACGTCTATGCAGGCGATAAGAAAGGCGTAGAAGCATTTATCGAAAAAGGCAAAACTGAAGTTATAGACTACACCGGAAAAGGTCTTGTAATGTCCGGCTGCGGCAACGGCCACGCTCATTATTTATCTGCTTTTGCTGTAAAATCATTCGGAACAATGATCGGCTTTGATGACAGTGTAGAAAAATTTTTAACGGAAATTGTTCCAAACACTGTGAAGAATGCGAAAGAAACAGGAGCAAAAGCTGTATACGGAATGGGCTGGGAATTTCAAACATTCAAGCATAATATGCCTACACGTCAACAATTAGATGCAATTTGCAGTGATATTCCTATGTATTTTGCAGATGAAGAAAATCACAAGGCTCTAGTAAATACTATTGCTCTTGTTAATGCGGGCATTATGAAAGCAGACGGCACCGTACTTAAAAAGGGCAATGACATACGCGGCGGCGAAATTATTATGGGCAAGGACGGAACTCCTACAGGTCTGCTGTTTGAACAGGCATCAACTTACGTGCGTTCATTCCTCGACAATGAAAAACTCTTTTCCGTTGACATGGCAAAAGAAACCATGAAAAAAATTCAGGATTTATTGCTCTCAGAAGGCTATACAATGTATCTTGACGGCTATTCCAGCTATTTCTTTAACGATACTTACTATCAGGCAGCTCAGCAAATGGAAAAGGCGGGTAAATTGAACTTTGTTTTAGGTTTTAGCTACGAAATTGATAGCTGGATGAATCTCGATGCAGTCTTAGAGAAGGCTATAGCCGCTAAGAAATTCGCTTCCCCTCAAGTAAAACCGTATTGGATAAAACTCTTCATGGACGGGACAGTTGAAAGCGGCACGGGATTTATTGATCCGGGCTATCCTGACGGGCATGAGGGTATTGTCAACTGGACTGAAGAAGAGATTACAGACATAACAAAAAAGGCTAATGCTAACGGATTGATCATGCACATACACGCTCTGGGCAATAAAGGCGTTAACCGTGTTGTCAACGCATATATAAACGGCGGAAAACCTGAAATGCGCAATACAATCGTACACTTACGCAACGTTAATGAGCCGGATTATAAGCGTATTGCAGACAATAATATCTATGTAACTTCAGGTATGATTTGGCATCATAACACCAATGAAACAGCTGAAGAATTAAAAAAAATACTTCCTGAGAGCATGGCGGATAAAGGTTATCCAATGAAATCATTTTTTGATAACGGTATCACAGTTTCATTTCACACGGACTACCCTGCATTGAGCAACAGTCCTGATGAGCCTTTCGGAATTATGGAAATTGCTTTAACAGGTGTTTATCACAAAGAGAATGGAAAGCCTTGGTGGCCTGAAGAACTCGTAACCCGTGAGCAGGCTCTCACAGCTCTTACTATTAACTGCGCAAAACAAATGTTTATAGAAGACGAAAGAGGCAGTATAAAAGCAGGCAAATATGCAGACTTTCTGCTCTTAAATAAGGACGTTTTAACTTGCCCGGTTACAGAAATTCACACGGCAAAGCCCGAAGCTACTTACTTTGAGGGTAAAAAAGTTTTCGCTAAGTAGTATCTGTTAAACAAATTTCAGACAATATAATAATATAATTATAGAGAGAGAAAAACACGTAGAACAAAAACAGTTTTCTCTCTCTATTTATTTACAATGTATAATTGCTCATAAAAATTAAAGGAGTCTTTTTCATTTTGAATTTATTAAATTTGAAACTCAGACCTGAAGAGAGAGCCGCCTTAAATCTCCGAAATCTTTATGAAGCTTGCGGATATTCTTTTTATCGTATGAGCCGCTTTGAAGAATATGATTTTTATGCTGACAAAAAAGATTTTTTGACCTCAAAAAGAATTTTAACTTTTACGGACATCAACGGAAAATTAATGGCTTTGCGTCCGGACGTTACTTTGTCGATAATTAAGCACGTCCGCCTGCAGGACGGGCAGGTAAAAAATTCTGACGGTGTTCAAAAATTTTATTATGACGAAAAAGTTTATCGGGTTCCTAAAAACGCTGACTCTTTCCGCGAAATTTCTCAGGCCGGAGTCGAATGTGTCGGACGGCTTTCAGACGAAAATATCTGTGAAGTCTTAGAGCTTGCTTTGAAAAGTTTAGAGACCGTAGCCGATGGAAGAAATTTTGTTTTAGATATTGCAAACGCCGGATTAATTGCAGAATTATTAGACGAGAGCAAAAATAAATCCGAAATCTTAAAATGTATCGCCGCTAAAAATATTCACGGATTAAAAACCTTAAACGCTCCCGAAAAAATTATTAATTTACTCGAGTCCGGCGAATTTGACGAAGAAACCGCAAAAATTATTAACTCCCTTAAAAATTATAAGGACAAAATTAAAATTGATTACTCGGCAGTCTCGAATTTGAATTATTATAACGGTCTTGTTTTTAGGGGATTTATCGAGGGTGTTCCGGAAAGTATTTTATCCGGCGGACAGTATGACGGACTATTAAAACTAATGGGCAAAAAAAATTCCCGCGCTGTCGGCTTTGCTGTTTATCTTGATTTAGTCAGGAGTGAAAAAAATGATTAATATTGCGCTTCCTAAAGGCAGACTGGGCGAGAAAGTTTATAAATTATTCGCGTCGGCAGGCTATGAATTTCCCGGAATTTTAGACAAAGGCCGCAGACTTGTTTTTGAGAACGAAAAATTAAATATGCGATGTTTCTGGGTCAAACCTTTTGATGTTCCTGTTTACGTTGAACGCGGAACGGCTGATATAGGTGCGGCAGGCAAAGATATTTTATTAGAAAGAAATCCGGACGTTTATGAACTTTTAGACTTGAAAGCAGGATTTTGCAGAATGGCTGTAGCTGCTAAAAACGATTTTCATGAAGACAGCGAAAAAATTTTGCGTGTAGCTACAGAATTTCCGAATATTGCAAGAAATTATTACGCCGGACTTGGCCGCGAGATTGATGTAATTCCGCTTAGAGGCTCGCTCGAACTTGCTCCTGTGCTCGGACTTTCGGACGTTATTGTCGACATAGTTGAAACGGGGACGACCTTGCGTGAAAATAATTTAAGCGTTATAAATTTCATTGCGGATTTGAGCGCGAGATTAATTGCGAATAAATCTGCTTATAAATTCAAAGGTGAGATAATTAACGAAATTATAAAAAAATTATCGTGAGGAGAATTAAAATTGCAAGAACTTCTGAACCGCGAAAAAATTACACGAAAAATTCTCATTGTTGACGATGAATTTATTGAACGTGCAATACTAGCCAAAATGTTAGACGGTTTATATGAAATCGTTTATGCTGAAGACGGCGTGAAAGCCCTCGAAATAATCAGGCGCGACAAATTAAAACTTTCGCTCGTCCTCATGGATTTATATATGCCGGAACTTGACGGACACAGCGTATTAAAAATCATGCAGGCCGACAGCGAACTCCGGCGTATACCCGTTATAGTTTTGACGGCTGAAGAAAACGCTGAAGTTAAAAGCCTTCAGGCCGGAGCCGCAGATTTTATTAAGAAACCCTGCAACCAGCCTGACGTTGTCCGCGCCAGAGTTAAACATTCAATCGAACTTGCCGAAGACAGCATAATAATTCACCAGACTGAACGCGATACTCTCACGGGGCTTTTTAATAAAGAATTTTTCTTTCAGTACGGAAAACTTTTAGAGAATAAACGCGATCACGCTCCAATGGACGCTATAATTCTCGACATAAACAGATTCAGAATCGTCAATGAACTTTATGGCCAAAATTACGGCGATGAAGTTTTAAGGAAAATCGGCGGAACAATCCATAAACTCGTCAATGAGGTCGGAGGGCTTGCCTGCCGCGTCAATAACGATATATTTTTTATTTATCTTCCTCATAGAAATGACATAACCGCAAAAATTCAAGAATATATTTCAATGATAGAAGACACTCTTGAAAATAAAAAAATTACTTTCAGAATCGGAATTTACAGAGACAGCAGCCATGCAGGCGAGAAATTTGAAATGGAACGGAAATTTGATTTTGCAAAACTTGCCTGCCGTAAACTCCGTAACACTTACACGACACGTTTTAATTTTTATAATGAAGAACTCCGCAAAAAAGAAATTCATTCGGAACAACTCATCAACGACATTGACAAAGCGATTTCAGAAAAGCAGTTAAAAGTTTTTTACCAGCCTAAATATAATATTTCCGGCGACAAACCTGTATTAACGAGCGCTGAGGCTCTTGTCCGCTGGGTACACCCTGAATTTGGCTTTATAAATCCCGGCGATTTTATTCCTTTATTTGAAAATAACGGTTTAATTCAAAAACTTGATATTTATGTCTGGAAAGAGGCCGCCGCTCAAATAAAATCATGGCGTGAAAAATTCGGCGTTTATCTTCCTGTTTCGGTGAACGTTTCGAGGGTAGATATTTTTGACCCTATGTTCAGCGAGATTTTAAGCGGAATTATAAAAGAAAATGAAATTGAGCCGGAAAAATTATTACTTGAGATAACAGAGTCGGCTTATGTTGATAACGCCGGGCAGATTATAGACTCGGTTTCGAGGCTTCGTGAATTAGGTTTCAAAGTCGAAATGGACGATTTCGGCTGCGGTTATTCGTCATTGAATATGCTGACGGCTCTTCCGCTTGACGCATTAAAATTAGATATGGCTATCGTTAAAGATATTTGCGTAAATCAAAAGGCTTACCGTTTAGTAGCGATTATTCTGGAGATTGCAAAAATACTTGAAGTTCCGGCTATAGCTGAGGGAGTCGAGACTATCGAACAGTTAAATTTATTAAA
The DNA here is from genome assembly GCA_947168585.1 of uncultured Fretibacterium sp. GTDB lineage: Bacteria > Synergistota > Synergistia > Synergistales > Aminobacteriaceae > JAFUXM01. Next base: position 67,129 of record CAMVMK010000003.1, on the reverse strand, counting down.
AGAAATCGGCTGTGATATTGTTCAGGGCTATTATTTTTCAAAGCCTCTGCCCGCCGACGAATTTGAAAAATTTTTCTCATAAAAAAATCCCGCATGAAAACGGGATTTAATTTATTTTTAGTTTTTCTTTGCTTCTTTTATTAAACTATTAAGAAGATCAAGCAAGGGTTTAATTCTTTTATCGTTTGCAGGTTTTTGGAGAGCGTCTTTAGCTGAAACATTTTCGCCCCAGTATTCTTTATTGCGTTTTACGCTGATGCTGATTACTGAGCCTTCGAGAGAAACTCCCGCGAAAAGTCCTTTTGACATTGAGTAGCTGTAAATTGAAGCTTTCATTTGAGCGTCAGTAGCGGCTTCTGCGCGTCGTCCTGCCGATCCTGCAGCTACAGCGACATCTCCGCCGAGTTTAGTTCTGCTGCTCGTAAAAGCGTTTACGCCTTTCTCGTTTATGACGGCCAAGAGCAGAGAAACTGACTGGGCACCGATCTGAAAACCGAATGAGCCTCCGCCGATGTTATAGAAACTCGGACCGTACCATTTTCCTTTGTCATAACGCAAAATTAAACCTTCGCCGTATTCACCGCCGAATATGAAACCTGCTTTAAGCATTGTCGGAACAAGCGCAACAGCGTAAGAAGACCTCAAACTTGCGATCATGTCTGCTGCGTCGTCCTCTGCGGCAAGTTCATGAATCATCGAGATTGAATCCTTAATAATATCTGCGGCAGTCTGAGCAGCGAATGAAGCAGAACACGCGAAAATTAAAATGAAAATAGATAACGCTAAAATTTTCTTCATGAAAAATAATTTTCCCTTCATTAAAAATAAAAATTTTTATAATTATATAATATCCTTAAAATTACTTGCTTATAAAAAACTAATTGCCCGTACGCCTTTGAGAGATAAATCTGTGTAAACGCCGAGCGAAATTTCATGATGAGTCTTGCTGCTCTCCTTGAAGCGCATAAGCCAGTACTTACGCCCCGACGGGTCGACGCGGAGATAAAGCCCCTTGCTGTCGTTCAATAAATTTCTTGTCTTTAGGTTTTGAGTTTTTTATTTGAGCCTCGTTTAACATAGTTATAATCCCCCCTTTACGTGTTAGGAATGGAAAGAAAACGAACGATAATTTTTCCATACTTCGGGGAAAATGTTATGGGGAAAAGTGAAATAAACCTTGATAAATATAATAAATGGTGGAATGTGAGGGACTCGAACCCACGACCCGCTGATTAAGAGTCAGCTGCTCTACCAACTGAGCTAACAATCCACTTTATTTTTATTAACCTCGAACACTGGCGCGCCCTGCAGGATTCGAACCCGCGGCCTACAGATCCGAAGTCTGTCGCTCTATCCAACTGAGCTAAGAGCGCTCAATTTATTAATTCTGGGGTGAGTGAAGGGACTTGAACCCTCAACCGCCGGAACCACAATCCGAAGCTCTAACCAATTGCGCTACACTCACCATTTTTATTTTTACTTTAATGGCGCGCCCTGCAGGATTCGAACCCGCGGCCTACGGCTTAGAAGGCCGTTGCTCTATCCAGCTGAGCTAAGAGCGCGTTCTTATTACATTAAAAAAATTGGAGCGGAAAACGGGATTCGAACCCGCGACCTACGGCTTGGAAGGCCATCGCTCTAGCCAACTGAGCTATTTCCGCATATCATATTAATTTTATTTTTTTCATTCTGGTCGGGGCGAAAGGATTCGAACCTTCGACCCCCTGCTCCCAAAGCAGGTGCGCTAACCAGACTGCGCTACGCCCCGAGGCGTTTTAGTTCACGGCAGATAATTATATCTAAGTCGCGTTTTTTGTCAAGTAAAAAAATGAGGAGTTGAAAAAATTTCTCACTCCTCATTCCTAATTTCTCGTTAAATTATTAAACTAAATTCCGCGCGGTTTTACATCAATTCCGCGTTCTTCAGGAGTTCCTGGAATTAACGAGTCGCAGATTGCCGCGCAAAGTCCTGCTACTGCCATCGGGGTCTTCAAAACTGCCCAGACCATTCCGCCAAGCGTCTGCATTAACTGGCTGCTCTCAGGGTTCATAAAAATTTTCTGATTAGCTTCAACCCAGCCCGGAAGTCCGAGTGCCATTAAGAATGCAAATCCGATGATTAAAATATTTCTCTGGCTGCTCATATCAGCGCGCATCAAAACTTGAATTCCCATTGCTCCGATCGTGCCGAATAATGCTATATAAGCTCCGCCGATTATCGGTGAAGGCATTGTGGCAATTAACGCGCTCAATTTTCCTACAAAACTCATCAAGATTAAAATCACTGCGCCAGTTCTTACGACTAAACGCGAGGCAACTCCCGTCAAGCCGATTAAGCCGATATTTTCAGTGTATGATGTCGTACCGACTGAGCCGAATACGCCCGATAATGCACAGCAAAGTCCTTCTGCTCCGATACCGCGGCTGATTGTGTCCGAGTCAGGATCTTCAACGCCTGAAGCATATGAAACTGAATGATAATCACCGATTGATTCAATCATTGTAGCGAAAAATCCTGCAAGCAATGCCGCAAAAGCCATTAAGCTGAATTTAGGCATTCCCCAAGGAATTACTACGTTTTTAACTTCACGAAGCCACGGAGCTTCTGAAACTCTCGCTAAATTTACATAAGCGGGGTGATCCGGCCCGAATGTCCCGTTTTCTGATAAGAACAAGCAGACACAATAAGTCAAAACTATCGCTAATAAAATCGCGAAGATATTTATGTATTTATTTTTTAATACAAGGCTGAAAAGGAAAATCAAAACTACAACCGCTAACGAAGCAGGCCAATAATTCGCGGCGTTTCCCTGAACTGCTGTTCCTGCAAGCGAAAAGCCTATCGCCATAATTACAGGGCCGATTACTATAGGCGTTATAACTTTGCGGATAACTCCTACGATTTTGCTGTAGCCGATTATCGACAAAATAACTCCGCCCGCGATTAATCCCCCGCCCATGTACTGCATAACTGTCTCGGGGCCTGAGGCTTTATAGAGCGCGATTACCGTCATAACCGAAGGGATAAAAGAAAAACTCGATCCTTGAACTATTGGAAGTCCTGAACCGAGTTTTTTACTGGTCTGAATGAGCGTTGCTACTCCCATTCCGAAATATACGCATGAAATCAATGAAGCAATTTGTAGAGCGTCCATTCCCATCGCGGGGCCGAATATCAAAGGAACAAGAGTTGTTGAACCGAAAAGAGTTAAAACGTGTTGTGCGCCAGCTAAAAGAGTTATAAAGAAAGGCGGCTTGTCTTCAATGCCGTAAATCATTTTTTTGGCCATGTATTAAAAAACCTCCTGAACAATTTTTATTTTCGGGGGCGAATTTTATAAGTTTATAAAAATTTTGTCAAGCGTAAAATCGCAAGAAAAATTAAAAAATTATTAAATTTATAAGCGATATTGTATATGATAAAATTATTTTTAATATTTTCAGAAAATTTTTTAAGGAGATAACCTTTATGCAAAATAAAATGTATCAGGTTTCAACTTTGCAGGCTCTTGCTTTAGGCTACAGCCGCTCTGTTATAACCGTAGGCGAACTTCTTCAGGAAGGCGACACAGGGCTCGGAACATTTGAAAACGTCAACGGTGAAATGATTGTGATGGACGGTCATTGCTACAGAGCGAATCAGAACGGAACTGTAACAGTGGTTGCTCCGGATATGGGAGTTCCTTTTGCGACAGTTGGTAAATTTTACGGAGCGCAGCAGTTTGAACTTAAAAATATGCCTAATATCGACGCTATCAGAGAAGAATTAACCAAGAAAATCGAAGAGCGGTTCGGCCTTAACAGCATGCACATCATTAGGATTGAAGGGCATTTTGAAAAAGTCGATGCGAGATCCGAAGCCCCGTACAGGTCTCATCATGTAACTTTGAAAGAAGTACTTCAGCAAAATCAAAAGGCTTTTATTTTCGAGAATATATCCGGAACTCTTGTCGGCGTATATTTCCCGGATTACATGGACGGAATTAATATGCCCGGCTGGCATCTTCATTTTCTTTCTGATGATAGAACAAAAGGCGGACACGTTTTTGACGTATCTATACGCGATGCTGTTGCAAAAGTTGATAAAATCGGCAATATATTTATAAATCTTCCTAAAGAAGCTGCTTTTGACACATATTCCCTCAAGCAGGACTTACAGAAAGAAATTAAATCCATAGAATAAAAATAAAAGCGGCTGTTAAAATTTATGATAAAATAATTTTATTCCCAAACTTAAAAATTCATAAAAAATTTGCCTTTGCGTGTTAAAAATCTGCTTTTATATTTTTTATGGAGGTTATTTCGTTATGAAAAAATTTATAATAGTCGCGCTCGTTCTTGTTCTTTTTATGTCAATGTCCGCAGCTTATGCTTCAGAATTTGATGACCTCGAACCCGTTACAATCATAATGGCTGACGGAACTGCAAAAGGTGCCGCCGGTAATATTTGGGCAGAACTTTTTGCGGACACTCTCGCAACTATAACTGACTACAAACTCAAAGTCGAATATCACGGAAATTCTGAACTCGGCGGAGATTTAGAGATTATCAGAAAAATGCAGGCCGGAGAAATTGACTGCTGCGACATGCAATCAATGAACGCCGCTACGGCAATTAAAGAAGTCGGAGTTTTTGAGCTTCCTCTTGTATTCGCAAAATATAAAGCCGCTCAAATTGACAAAGTTGTAAAGCCGGGAAGCAGATTTTTTGAGGCTCTCAATGAAGGCTTCAGACGCGCAGGCTTTGAATTAATTGACTATTTGCAGGGCGGAACTTACCGCGAAATGTCCTCGAATTTTCCTATCCAAAGTCTTGAAGATTTTAGAGGTTTGAAAATCCGCACGCTGACTTCAGAGTATCAAATTTCTTTCTGGAAAAATTTAGGCTGTGAGCCTACTCCGATAGCTTTTGAAGAACTTTATAACGCTCTTAAAAACGGAGTTGTTGACGCTGAAGAAAACGCGATTGATACTCAAGTTAATTCAGGATTTTATAACGTCCAGAAATTTTTAATTTTGACTCATCACTCACTCTACGGAAATCTTTTATACATGACGAGCGCGAAATTTAATTCTCTCGCTCCGGCCTACCAAAAAGCAATCAGACAGGCAGCTGCTAAAACTTCAAAACAAGTTCAACGCCGTCTCAAAGAAATTAGCGATAACGCAATGCGCGTCATGATGGGCGGCGGTGTTGAAGTTATTGAACTTCCTGTTGAAATCATTGATGACATGATTAGAGCCACCGAAGAAACCAGCAGATTAATCCGTCGAAATATCGGCGACGAAATTTGCGATTTACTCATCATGAGCCTCGCTGAAGCAGCTTATTAAAAAAAAAATTTAGGAGTCTTTGAGGCTCCTTTTTATTTTTTTTGCGGTAAAATTATAAATATGGAAAAGAAATATTTTTTAGGAAAAAGATTTAATAAAGTCGTTCGTTTTTCATACGCTGTTACTGTAATTTTTTGCGTTTACGGTGCTTTTATTTACGATTATTTATTCCCGAATGTTTCAGGCCGGGCCGTAATGATTTTATATTCGGTCTGGGGATTGGCGAGCCTTGCGCTTGAAAAATTTTTGTTCGACAAAGCCCGCAAAAAAATTTACTATGTTGTATCAGACAAGGCTTTTATAGTTCACGGCTTCGGAAATGCAGTCAGAGAATACGCTTACGAAAATGTAACGGCTGTAGTTTTGGAAAAATTTTCGTATTACAATCCATGCCCGGTAAAATTTTTGTTCGAGGGTATAAATCTTGAATTAAAAATTAATCCGTGTCTCGATAATCCCTGCGAGGTCGCTCTTGAAATAATTAAAAGGCTTCCGAAAAAAGTAAAAATCGAAGAAGACGTAGAAAGGCAGTTAGGAGTTAGGAATTAGGAATGATTTTTTTAGTCCCTAATTTCTATTTTATTATCAAGAACAACTTTACGCTCAAAATTTTTATATACCAAAATAGAAACTATTGTCATCATAATATCAGCAACGACTTGCGTCCATACAATTCCGTACATTCCGAAAATATAATTCATTATAAACAGCAGCGGAATGTTAAATACTATCCAACGCGATGAGCCTAACGCGAGAGCTTTTCCGCCGTATCCTACAGCCTGAAAGAAATTTACTAAATGAAAACACATAAACATAAACGGCGTTGCAAGACTGCGGGCGCGTAAAAAATGAGTGCCTAACTCGACAGTTTGAACATCAGCGATAAAAATTTTCATGATAAACGGAGCAAAAATTTCATACATTAAAACGCTTGCAAACCCTAAAATTATTCCGACTTTCCGCGAGTAATTTACAACTTCCTTCATTCTTTCAAAATTTCCTGCTGAATAATTGTAAGCAGCAAGAGGCATCATTCCCTGACATAAGCCGATACCGATATTTAACGGAAGTCTCTCGGCTTTTAATACAATTCCTACAGCCGCGAGCGGTATATCGCCATGACCGGCAGCAAGTTTATCGATGATAATATAAGTTAAATCAAATAAAAATACAGCAATAGCCGCAGGAACTCCAACAGCAAAAACTGAGTAAATATTTTTCTTCGGCGGCAAAATATTTTTTGCAGAAAGCGAGAGAACGCTTGAATTTCTAACTTTATAAATCATTACTAAAAAATACGAACAAGTTATAACATTCGACAGCATTGTAGCAATTCCCGCGCCTAAAACTTCGCTGCCTTCGGGCATTAATACAAACATAAATAAAGGATCGAGGCCGATATTAATTATTCCGCCCATTGAGACACCGAAGCCCGCCTGTTTTGCATAACCTACGCTGCGGAGAAAGTTTGAGAGCGTCATCGCTAAAATCGTCGGCACTGCTCCAATTACAATAACGCAAAAAGTATACTGTTCGGCAAAAATTAAAGTGTCATTGCTCGCTCCGAATAGTATTAATGCAGGTTTCATGAAAACATACATCAATAAAGAAAATAATCCGGCCGCTATTATCGTCATGTAAAAACAAAACGCGCTGACCTTCTTAGCTTCGTCATCGCGCCCCGCTCCCATTAAACGCGAGATTAAAGTTCCGCCGCCGATCCCGAATAAATTTGCAAACGAAATCGAAATGTTAAACACCGGCAATAAAAGCGAAACTCCGGCAACCATCAAGGGATTATTAGTCCTGCCAATGTAAAAAGTATCGGCTAGGCTGTAAATCAAAATTATTAACTGTCCGAAAATCATCGGCAGAGCAAGTTCAAATAAAGCCTTCGGGACAGGCCATGACTCAAAAATTTCGCGGCCTTTAGTCTGAGCGTTTTTCATAAAAAAATCACGTCCTAAAAATTTAATTTTCACGAATTTTATTATAAAATAGTTTTCAATTCCAAATTTCACAAAATTTTTAGCGGAGGAGTTTTTAATGAAAATATCCGGAAATTTTTTACTTTTATTTTTAATTTTGTGGCCGGTGTCCGGAGCGTTTATAGCCTATATTATCGGGCGTTACAGCAGGCTGGCGCGCGATTATTTTGCGGATTTCGTCTGCGCTGTGGAGTTTGCGGCGGCTGTGTCGTGCTATAAATTTTTAGGGTGCGAAATTTCAGTGCCTGGAGTCTGCGGACTTGGTATAAAATTCGCTCTTGACGGCTTCCGCTATATTTATGCCGTGATAATCACGTTTATGTGGCTGATCGCAACAATTTTTTCACGTGAGTATTTTCGAGGCCACCGTAATAGAAACAGATATTATCTTTATGTAACTTTGACATTAAGCTCAATAATGGGAGTATTTTTGTCGGGAGATTTGTATACGACATTTTTATTTTTCGAGATGATGTCGCTTTTTTCTTATATTATGGTAGTTCAGGAAGAAACCCGCGAAGCAAGCCGGGCCGCTGAAACTTATTTAGCTATTGCAATTATAGGCGGATTAGTAACATTAACGGGATTAATTTTATTTTATGCAAAGACAGGAACTCTTGATATAGCTGAGCTTTCTAAATTAAAAATTCAAGATAAAAATTCGCTTTACATACCCGGATTTTTAATTTTTATAGGATTTGCCGCAAAGGCTGCAATATTTCCGTCTCATATATGGCTGCCGACTGCACACACTGCCGCTCCTGCACCGTCAAGCGCGCTTCTTTCAGGACTGCTGACTAAATCAGGGCTTTTTGGTGTAATAGTATTAAGCGCGGGGCCTTTTCTTCATGATTCATTCTGGGGATTTATATTAATAATTCTTGCAGTAATTACAATGGTTTTAGGCGCAGTTTTAGCAGTTTTTTCCGTGAATATAAAAAGAACTCTCGCTTGCTCGTCAATGTCGCAATTAGGCTTTATTTTAACCGGCGTAGCTATGCAGTGTTTCTTGGGTGTTGATAACGATTTAGCTGTAAGAGGCACGATTTTATATATGGTAGGACATTCGCTCGTTAAATTAGTTTTATTTTTATGCGCCGGAGTAGTTCACATGAACACTCATAAATTAAATCTCAACGATATAAAAGGCTTCGGGCGCGGCAAAAAAGTTTTTTTCTTTGCGTTTTTGATGGGCGGATTGGGTTTAATGGGTGCGCCGTTATGGAACGGATATTTAGGAAAGACCTTAATTCATGAGAGTATAATTGAGCATATTCACGCGCTTGGTAATGCTGGAACTCTTGCTTTTATGAGCGTATCGGGTGAAAAATTTATGTTTGAAATTTTCGAATGGCTTTTCTTAATCTCCGGAGGTCTTACTACAGCTTATGTTATAAAATTATTTATAGCATTGTTTATTGCACAGCCTTCGCCGGATATGCACGAAAAAGAAATTTATATCGGCAAATTCAACGCATTTATTTTAACTCTATCGGCTGTAATTCTTCCGGTAATTGGCTTTTTGCCAAATAAATTAGGCGATAAAATAAGCATTTTAGGCGCGGCATTTATGAACGGCTCGGAACATCATTACGCTGTAAATTATTTTTCGTTTGAAAATATTGAAGGTGCAGCAATTTCTATTATAATCGGAGTCTGCGTTTATATTTTCTTTATACAAAAATTTTTGATTAAAGACGGCGAATATTTAGATTTATGGCCGGAAAAATTAAATATTGAAAATTTGCTTTTCCGTCCTGTACTTGGTTTAATTCTGCCTTTTATAGGTGCGTTATTTGCAAAAATTACAGATTTAATAACAGCCGGGCCCGTAGTTTTAATGCTGTCAAATATGTCAAAAATAAAATTTATACAGCCTCCCGAAGATTTCGGTTTTGGATTTTATCAGGACGACAACCAAGCCGAAACTATGGGAAATCTGCTGCCGTCGAGCCTTGCTTACGGTCTTATGATGTTATCGTTAGGATTGTTATTTGTAATTATTTTCATGATGTCTTAAAGAAACAAAAATTTATTTTTTATGATATAATTCTCTCAAAGAAATTTCCCGTGCGTAAGTCGGGAAATTATTTTTTTTCCACTCATTTTTCCACTCAAAAAACTTTAATTTTTATTCATCGCCGCAAAGTTTTATAAAAAAATTAAAAATAAAAATTGAAAATATTTTTTCGCAGGACACGTTCATAAATTCACGAAACAAAATTTTATTTTTATCCGAAAATTCTAAATTAAATAGTGTATTTTTTCCGTGTTATAATTTTTGAAAATTTTTTCAAGAAAGGACTTGACATAAAGTGTTAATATCGTGTATGCTCACAGCACAGCACAGCACAGCACAGCACAGCACAGCACAGCACAGCACGCCATACTCTGACCTTTTCACTATTTAATTTTAATCCTGAAACTTTTATTATAACACAGGAGGCCGCGAATGTTATTTAACTCGTGGCAGTTTGGAATTTTCCTGCCTGTTGTTTTCCTAATTTATTGGAATCTGCCGAAAAAATTTTCAAATAAAAAATGGATTTTTCTGCTCTTGGCCAGTTATTATTTTTATATGAGCTGGGAAGTTAAGTATGTTGTTTTGATTTTATTCACGACACTAATCTCATATTTTGCCGCAATTTTTCTCGAAAAAACTCAAAATAAAACCGCAAAAAAATTAATTTTAATTTCGGCTCTTGTTTCGTGTCTCGGAGTTTTATTCGTGTTCAAATATTTTAATTTTTTCTCTGAAAATTTCGCCTGCTTCATGAGCCTTTTTGCAATAAAACTTCATCCCGTTACTTTGAAATTAATTTTGCCCGTAGGAATTTCTTTTTACACGTTCCAGACTTTAAGCTACGTCATTGATGTCTATCGGGGAGATATTAAACCGGAAAAAAATTTTGGAATTTACGCGGCTTTTATATCATTTTTTCCTCAGCTTGTGGCCGGACCGATCGAACGTACGAAAAATTTACTGCCGCAGATAAAATCTCCTCATGAATTTAATTACGAACAAGCATCTTACGGATTAAAATTAATGGCGTGGGGATTTTTCAAAAAACTTTGCATTGCCGACACTCTTGCGGTTTATGTCGATAAAGTTTTCGGAATGTTAATCAGATATGAAGGGTTTTCGTTAATTTTAGCGGTTTTCTTTTTCACGATTCAAATTTACTGCGATTTTTCAGGCTATTCTGACATAGCGAGGGGAGCAGCAAAACTTTTCGGGATTGAATTAATGGAAAATTTCAAAAGTCCTTATTTTTCGTCAAGTATAAAAGAATTTTGGTCGCGCTGGCATATATCGCTCTCGACATGGTTCCGCGATTATGTTTATATACCGCTAGGAGGCAGCAGGGTTTCAAAATTCCGGCACGCTGTGAACTTAATGATAACGTTTTTAATTTCGGGCTTATGGCACGGAGCAAACTGGAATTTTTTAATTTGGGGAGGCGTTCACGGCCTTGCTCAAATAATTGAGAATTTTGCATTGAAAAAACGCACGAAAAATTTTTTCAGAATGATTTTAACGTTTATATTCTGTATGTTAGCATGGACATTTTTCAGGGCTGAAAATTCTTCTGAAGTAATTTATATTTTCTCGAACATGTTCAAGATTAACGGCGGTTTAATAAAATATTTTCATGACGGTTTTCAGATTATCGGAATGGGAAAATTTCCGCTTGCATTGACGTGTTTGACGCTGCTGATTTTGGCTTTGTACGATTATTTTTCACTTGACCGCGATGTCATAAAGACAATAAGCTCTAAAAATAAATTCATCCGCTGGAGTATTTATATTGCGCTTGGCCTTTATATCGCATTTTTTTCGCCGAAAGGAGTAGTAACTGAATTTGTTTATTTTCAGTTCTAAAAAATCATGAAGAAATTTTTGAGTAAAATTTTAATTTATATTTCCGTGCTTTTAATTATCGTGCTTGGAATAAACACAATTTATATTCGGGCTGAAAGAAAATTAGATCTTTATAATTTAGGAGATTTAGCAGGAGAAGTCCCGGATAATATTCAAATTTGCAATTTCGGCTCAAGTCATGGACAGGGTGATTTTAATTACACGGATTTGCGCGATAAATATACATGTTTTAATTTTGCTTTAGCTGCCCAGACATATTTATACGATTATAAAATTCTGCAAAATTATAAAAGTAAAATTCAAAAAGGCGTATTAGTTTTTATTCCCGTATCGTATTTTTCTTTTTTGGGAGTCCCGGAAACTCAAAAGCCGGATTTTGCAAGCAAAAACTCGCGTTATTATAAATTTCTTCCGGCCGAGTTTATCGAGCAGTATGATTTAATTAGCGACATTTTTATAAACTATTTCCCGGCCTTACTCCCGGATAATATCAGAATGTTTGTTGAAAGACTTTATAAACCGGACGAAAGTTTTTTTGAAAGCGGCACGGACGGACGCAACGCTGAGGCCCGCTATAAAGAGCATTTAGTTTATGGAAAATTCGATGAGAACGGAAAAAGAATTTATAATTATGAAGCTGTCGAAGCTCTTTATAAAATGATAGAAGAATTAAAAGGGCTTAAAGCAAGAATTATTTTAATCACAACACCGTTTATACGCGGATATAATGATGCAGTAAAAAATAACGACCCGGATTTTTTAAGAGAATTTCACGGGATAATTAAAGAAATAGTAAAGAAGACCGGCGTTGAATATTTAGATTATTCGCAAGACGAACGTTATACGGATGATTATTCTATTTTTGTTGATGCTGATCATCTGAATAAAAGAGGAGCAAGGATTTTCACGGATAATTTAATAAAAGAAATTTTTTCTCATCCCTCATCATTAACGACAACGCGGCCTGCGGGGACGGAGTGAGTGAGCCATACGTTGCCGCCGATTACGCAGTTATCGCCGATTTTAGTATCGCCGCCCAAAATCGTAGCTCCTGCGTAAATTATGACGTTATTTCCTATATCGGGATGTCGTTTAATGCCTTTGACTAAAGTTCCGTCAGGGTGAGCGGCAAAACTCTTAGCACCGATAGTAACATTCTGGTAAAGTTTTACATGATTTCCGATTGTTGAAGTCTCGCCGATGACAACACCCGTGCCGTGATCAATGAAAAAATATCCGCCTATATCCGCGCCCGGGTGAATGTCAATGCCTGTCAATCTGTGAGCGTATTCAGTGATAATTCTTGCGGTTAAATGCGCGCCCATAATATAAAGTTCATGAGCAATTCTGTACGCGCTTATAGCCGTAAAAGCCGGATAAGCCAAAATAATTTCATCGCCGCTTTTAGCCGCCGGGTCTCCTTGATAAGCCGCAGTGATGTCAGTAAATAAAATTTCGCGTATTTTCGGGAGTTTTTTCAATAAATTTTCTGTAATTTCTCCGGCTTTAATTTTATCGTGAATAATTCTTTCAATCGAGATACTTAAAAATTCGCACGCCGTTTCAAGATTTTCTTTAATGCTCTTGGCCTCGTGATTAACGTGCAAAGGAAATAAAGCGGCCTGAAAATTTTTGAAAGCCTTTTCGGTGCTGTCCTTAATGCCGTTGAAGTTAATATTAATATTTTCGTTTTGATTTTCAAGTTCCGTGCATACAGACGCTAAAATATCTTTAATCATTTTTTCATTCCTAATTCCTGATTATTTTTAGGAAATTATATAACAAGTAAGGTAAGTAGGAGTTAGGAATTAGGAAGTAGGAAGTGAAAAAACTTACCCTTTATGCTGCTCACTAATCTGCAAATAATTCGGTAGATAAATATTTTTCGCCGCCGTCCGGTAAAATCACGACGATATTTTTCCCTTTATTTTCGTCCCGTTCAGCCGTTTCAACAGCAGCATGTAAAGCCGCGCCCGATGAAATTCCCACTAAAAAGCCCTCAAGATAGCCCGTTAATTTTGCCGTTTGGATAGCGTCATCATTTTCGACAGGGAAGACTTCATCATAAATTTTAGTGTTCAAAACTTTCGGGACAAAGCCTGCTCCGATGCCTTGAATTTTATGCGGGCCGGATTTTCCTGTTGATAAAACAGGAGAACTTGCAGGTTCAACGGCGATGATTTTGACGTTGGGATTTTTCGATTTAAGATACTCTCCAGCGCCTGTTAAAGTTCCGCCTGTACCGACACCAGCGATAAAAATATCGACTTTGCCGTCTGTATCCTGCCAAATTTCGGGGCCTGTAGTAGCTCTATGGACGGCAGGGTTAGCGGGGTTTACGAACTGACCCGGAATAAAACTCACGGAAATTTCTTTTGCAAGTTCTTCGGCTTTTTCGATTGCTCCTTTCATGCCCTTAGAGCCTTCAGTTAAAACGAGTTCAGCACCGTAAGCCTTTAATATTTTTCTGCGTTCGATTGACATAGTTTCGGGCATAACGATGATGATTTTATAGCCTCGAGCCGCTGCTACTGACGCAAGTCCGATACCTGTGTTGCCGCTTGTAGGTTCGATGATGACGCTGCCGGGCTTGAGCTGTCCGGATTTTTCGGCCTCGTTAATCATTTCTTGAGCCACGCGGTCTTTGACGCTTCCTGCCGGATTAAAATATTCGAGCTTGGCGAAAATTTTAGCTTCGAGATTAAATCTTTTTTCGATTTTCGTAAGTTCGAGCAAAGGAGTGTAGCCTATGAGTTCTTCTATTGAAGAATAAATTTTTGACATAAAAAAATCCCCCTTAAATAAAAATTATTTTCGGGGAATTATATAACCTACTTAGATAATATGCAATTAAAAATAAATTAGTTTTGTTATAATCTTTGAAATTTTAAGAAACGGAGGAACGATATTAAAGATGTCTCTAAAAATTAATAATTATCTTAAGGACAACATTGCAATAATTATTTTCAGTTCTCTTTTAATATTATTTATTTACGCTGTACGCCTGTTTAATTATAATATCGGCATTGACACAGCAAATTATTTATTTGACGCGCCTTATATTAATTCTTTATGGAATTATGAAGAGGGGAGATTTGGTTTATCGATTCTTGAGTGGCTTTTTGAGGGAATTAATCTCCGCTTAAATCTTTTTTCGACAAATCTTTTAGCGTGTGTTTTCTTAATTATAAGCTGTCTGCTTTGGCTTTCTGTGTTCAAACATTACAGCAATTATAAAAATATTTATGCTGAGCTTGCTTTTTGTTTATTTTATCTTTCGTCAAAAGTCTGGGTCGAAATTATTTATTTTACGATGATGGCTACAGAGGTTATGTTTGCTGTATTTTTGTCTCCGATATGCGCATATATCATGACGGAAGGGATAATAAGAAAAAATTATCGTCAGCTTATCGGCGCAGTATTGTTACTTATTTTAATAATATCTGTCCATCAGCCTATGGTGGTGCTTGTATTTGCAGGACTTTTAGCTGTATATATTTTGCGCAGCGAAACTGCGGACAAGCGTGATTTAAGTATGATAATTTTAGCGACTGCGGCGGGAATAGCCTTTTATTTCGTATTAAATTATTTTATTCTTCGTTTTTTTGTGAAGAGTGAATTATCTGTGTATGTTATACGACAATTAGGGGGGGGTATTCCTTTCAAAAAGCCGCGCTGATGATCAGTGTTTATCTGTATTCTTTATTTTTTGCAAATAATCCGGTCTTAAATCTTATTGTTGACCCTGCTATTGAAGCTCTTGCGAAATATCCTTTAGTAAGTTCATTTGCTCATGACGGCGTAAGTCTTTTAGAACATTTTCATTCGAGAGGCTTGCACGGATGTTCATTATTTTTCCCTGCAGTAATAATTTTCCTGATTTTTATATTCAAGCAGAAAAACGTTAAAAATAAAAATCTTTTCAGATTAACGGGCATATGGTTTTTACTTTGCGGAATAGTTATAGCTGTTGCCGCCGGAGGTATTCCGTCAGAAAGACACGTTCATGCACTGCCTTTGGTTACGGCTTTTTTATTTTTCTATACTCTGCTTCACATGAAAAATAAGCGTAATGTTTATATTTGGTTGGCATTAATTTTGATTTTTGGATTTTATCAGTCTCAAAATTCTTCATTGCTGAATGTATCAGACCAGCAGCGTTATTATAAAGATTTAGAACTTGCCGAAATGATTGACGATGAGATAAGAAATAAAATCGGTTACAGCTTTGACGACAGGGAGCTTGTTATTTTCGGCGAATATAAATTCAAATACACGAAAAATTATTTGCGCGGAGAAGTCATAGGAAGGTCTGCAATGTTATGGGGAGGCAGCATAAAACCCGACAGGCCTGCAATGTTCATGAACAATCACGGCTATAATTATATTCCGTTGAAAAGCGGCACGGATATGAACGCTATTAAAGAACACGCTAAATTAATGCCTGCATTTCCGAATGACGGATGGGTATCGAAATATAGTGACGAAATTATTATCGTAAAATTATCTGAAATAAAAAATTAGGAGCTAAGAAAAACTTCCTAACTCCTAACTCCTAAATTATTTGCAGGGTGAGTAGCCGCACGAGAAACAGTATTCACAGCCTGAAATCATTTCCAAAGGCGAGCCGCAGTCCGGGCATATTAAAGACTTATCCTGAAGTCTTGCGTTCATGGTCTGACGGTCGATTAATTTTTCAAGCAGCAACGCTATAGCGTCCGGAATTGAGCGCGCTACATGATCGTCATCGCAGTTTAACATCCAATATTCTTTGCCGCTTAAGCCTTTTAACGTGTCGATAAAATCTTCGAGACTGCATCCGCTTCTAAGTCCGATTGAAATTACACGTGATAATGCTTCGGTCATTGCTTTGAGTTCCGAGCCGCTTTTGCCGACATTGATAAAAATTTCAAAAGGTTCTTTGCCGTCAAAATTCAAAGTAACGTAAATGCTTCCCCAAGGAGTTGTGTCTTTTATAGTTTTTCCGAAGACAACGAGGCCGGGACGTTCTTTGACTTTTTTATATTTAACTTCCGGCACTAATTCTTCTGGTTCTTTAGCTCCGTCTTCTTTTTTAATCTCAATAGGCTGGAACGAACGCGAGCCGTCTCTGTAAATCGTTATGCCTTTGCACCCCATGCTGTAGCAGTCTTTATAAACACGGCGGACATCTTCAACAGTTGCAGAGTTAGGCAGATTGACGGTCTTGCTTATTCCGCTGTCGATAATCTGAGCAAAAATCCCCGTAACATTAACATGCTGCTGTGTCGTAATGTCGTAAGCCGTAACATAAGCAGGGTCTGAAAGATGACCGTTTGAAGCCCTGTATTCTGCACGCTGTTCGGGAGTTAAAAGTTTGTGCCAGAAATCGCGGTCTTCAAAGCCTGAGCCGTCAGTTTTCATAATTCTTCTGTTCCAAGACCACGCGAAATTAGGTTCAATTCCCGAGCTTGTATCTAATAACATTGAAATAGAACCCGTAGGAGCAATAGAAAGCCTGCGGGAGTTTCTCATGTTCCCCTCAAATAAATTTTCAAGAGCAAAAACTCCGTCTTCAAATTCAAATTTTTCGAGGGTGTTAAGTAAAGTCGTTGGAATTTCCCCCTCGCGTCTCATGTGAGTTAAAAGTTCAAAATATTCGTCTTCATTCTCAGGAAGTTTATAACCGGCGAATAAATCTTTGACTAAATTATGCTCAGGGAACGGAGGTTTTTTATTATCCGTAACGATTTTAATGCTCGACATTAAAGCACTGCGGGCGAAAAATCCGCCTAATTTTTTACAGAAAGCGTTAAACTCGTCCGATCCGTAAGCTATATTCTGCATTATAGAAGCGTCAGCAAGCCCCATAATTCCCAAGCCTACGGGACGGATAGCCTTAGTTCTTTCGCCGATTTTTTCAAGAGGATACATACAGGCATCAATGACTAAATCGAGATAATAAATTGACCTGAAAGTTTGAGCCGAAAATTTTTCCCAGTCGAAATTTTTATTTTCGTCAACAAACATTTCAACGTTTATAGAGCCTAAATTACAGCTTGTGAAATTCGGCAGAGGCTGTTCACCGCAAGGGTTAGTCGATTCGATTTCCCATTCTGCTCCGCGTTTCAAAATATTATCCTGACGTGCCCGGTCAATGAAAAATACTCCAGGATCGCCGCGTTTCCAAGCCGCCTCGCAGATATGCTCCATTAAGTCCTTAGCTTTTACAGTCCTGACGGTGCTGCCGTCGACGCGTGAATGTAGTTCAAATTCTTCATCAGTTTCGGCAAGTTCCATTAATTTATCTGAAATAGCGACAGAAATATTAAAATAAGACAATTTTCCGTCTTCAGTTTTGCAGTCGATAAAGTCGTAAATATCCGGGTGATCGTCAAATAACATTCCCATTAAGGCCGCTCGTCTTTTGCCGCCCTGAACTACAACAGCTCCCATAGTGTTCCATGTTTCCATGAAAGACACAGGCCCGGAAGCCCTGCCGCCAGTACCGCCTGCAATTTCGGAACTGTGCTCGCGTAAATGTCCGAAGTTACCGCCTACACCGCCGCCGAATTTGCTGATAATGCTTGCGTTCTTGACGCTCTCGAAAATTCCTTCAATGCTGTCCGGAACTGTTATAACGAAGCACGCAAATAACTGCTGGTTTTTAGTTTTAGACGCGAATAATTTTTTATAGTCATCGAGCGTCATATCTTCAACGTCTTTGTAAATTAATTCGCTGAATTCCGGAATTATAGTCAGTCCTGCTCCGGCACTGAATAAACACGGCGAATTAAATAAAAATCTCCTGTTCAAAATATCATCGGCGATATTTTTTTCGAGAGTTTTAATCCAGTCGATGTCGCTCGAATAATTTACTTCGGCACTTGCTACTGTCCTTGAAACTCTGCGGACGAACTCAGAAAAATTCTGCTCTTTTCTTACGCCTGAAATTTCAGCGTCAAATCTTTGAACAAAATAACGCTGGTCAAGAAGCCATAAAGCATTTTCTGAAAGCATAGCTCCGGTTTTTTCGTGGTCGATATTAAAATTGAAATAATTTTTTATATTTTGCTCTTTCATTGTATTTATCTGAATTTCTGTCCTTTCAATTAAAAAAGTGTATAAAAAAGACCCCGCGACCTCTCATAAAAAAGCCGCGAGGTTCGTGTTTAACAAGACTTATTTAATTTTTCAGCGTAAAGACGCTTAATTACTTACTTTTTCTTAACATGCGCAAATATATCAAAATAATAAAACGGCTGTGAGAAAATTACTCCTTCCGGCGCATCGTATTGGACTTCTGCTCCGTCAATCAGTCTATAGCAAAATATAACATTTGCCCTTCCTGAAGTTAAAGCCTGAGTTCTTGAGCCTGTAGTTACATTAAGAATTTCAACGTTTATTTTGAGTCGTCTTGCTATTTCAGCTATCATTGCAACGTTAAAGCCCTTAGGTTTTCCGTCCGTTCCGACAAAATCTATAGGAGGCAGGTCGCCCGTCAATGCTATTTTTATTGTCTCAGCTTCAGGAAACGAGTCAAATTTTACAGGATCAATTTCTATTTTGCCGGGACTGCGCAAATATTTAAGCTGCAGAGCGTCAATAGTTCCGTCCTTGCGCATGAGGCTTAAAGCATAATCAAATTTTTTCTGTAATTCCCTGCCTTTGTCCTCAAGAAATCCGAAACTGAAAGTAGCTCCCCTTGAACATGAAACGCAGCAAATTTCATAATCCGGATTAGTATTGATAACGTATTCTGCGCACGCTTTAGGAAGTTCAAGTTCGTCAATTTTACCGGAATTTAACGCCATAAGCATAGAAATTAAATCTTCATAAAAATGATAGGAAACTCCCGTGCTGTGCTTAGTATCAAGAACTTTCCACGTCCAAATCGTAGGCTGTGTCTTGGCGCGGGTTAAGAAACCCTCTTCAGTCATTGCAGAATTTTGAAGCATACCGAGTTTAACGCCGTCAGCATAGGCCGGGCATGAACGCAAAAGCAACGATGATAAAACAATCAGCATGGAAAAATTTTTCATGAATTTTAACTCCTCTTACTTACTTTCTGTATTTTCTTCAGCTTTATCTTCTACGGGAGCGGGCATGAAATTTCTTGCGATCTTCACGATTTTAGACATTAAACCATCTTCGGCCTTAACATCTTCATCAATTTGAAATTCCGAGTGAATAATCTCAAGCGAGTCCGAACGTATAGACATTGAAGGCACAGAAAATTTCGCGCTCAAAATTTCTTTGAAAGCGTCAAAAATTTCACCGTTCCCCGAAAATCTTGCTAAAGGTTCAAGAATTGTTAAAACTCCGTTCTCAGGAGCGGAAATCCAAGACTGAATAGCCGCGAAATCAAGCCATAAAGCCGAAGACGCTTCTGTTTCTAAAAGTTCTTTTAATCCCTGTTTTAATTCAGGCGATGCTGAAACATTTTCGAGTTCAGCAAGATTTAATTTCAAAGTTTCGCCGTCTTTAGCAACTAAAAGAGGCGCAGGGCTTAAAGAACTGTCAATCTGCAAAATTCCGTCCTGAACTTTATGGAAGTGCGGAGATTTTTCAAAATTCGTGAAAATTCTTTCTGCTGCTCCGTCAGTTCCTGTCTGCGAAATATAAACGGCAGGAATTTTGAAGCCCTCGACAGTTACATTATCGTTCATGACAAACGATATAGCACTGTTAAATAAATTCGTTAAATCTTCTTCAGTAATTCCGAAACGTACTTTTGCCTGTCTTACAAATTCTTTCCAAGCTGAAAGTCCCTCGTCAGTGAGTTTTATGCCTTCGAGATTCAATAATCCGCCGAAAGCTATTAACGGGGCTTTAACGCCTGCAGGATTAAGATGACCGCCCTTGACGTTTGGGTAATCTTTTTTCATTCCGGTTTTTTTATAATATTCTTCCGAAAGAGCTTCTTTAAGATTATAAGCTAATGACATCAAGAATTTTCCCGGAACTCTCATGAAACCGATTTCGACATCAAGAGGTTTTTCAAGATATTTTTTAACTTCTTCAATGTCAATCTCGTCATCTTCGTCAAGAGTGTCAAGAGCGTCAGGTTCAATGTGAAGCCATGCAAAATCTTTAGGGGCAAATCTGCGCGTCTTGGCCGTGAAAAATCTTGCGCTTTCGTCATTAAGTGCGTTCAAAGCGGCTTTAACGTCATCTGCTGAAAGTCCTGCGACAATCATTCCGTCTTGAGCTTTCAAGAATAATTCGTTATCGACCTGAAGAATATTATCTTCGCCCTTTTCGACTTTAATCATACTCTCAGCAAGCGAGACCATAGGATTATTTTTACCGATTAATAATTTAGCGATGTCGGCCGCCTCTGCAGTACCGTCAGCGATTTTTTTCACGAAAATTTCAGCTTCGGGCTTGGCCGTGAAAGCTAATTTGCAGAAAGGCTCGGGATTTTTATCACCCGTAACTCCGGCAAGCAAAGCAACTGAACTTAACGGGGTATTTTCAGCAAAAGCCCTTGCCATTTCGACAGCACCCATAATTTCATTTGAGTTTTCAGACGCAAGAATTAACGGCATGAAAGTGTCGATATTTTCCTGCGAGAAAATCCATTTTAAGAATGCTCCTGCGTCATCGAGTTTTAAGACAGCATAAACAGACTGCTCAGGTACAGGTGTCAAAGCGTCTTCAACTTCAGCAAATGAAACTCCCGTGAACACGAAAACGCCTAATAATAACGCGAGTAAAAATCTTTTTGCTTTCATAAAAATTCACTCCTTTTAATTTAATTTGAGGAAGTTAAGAGTTTTTTACTTCCTACTTCCTAATTCCTACTTGCTTTTATAAGCCGTGTAAATTTCGAGGAATGAAGCCGGTTTTAATGAAGCACCGCCGACTAATGCGCCGTCAATGTCTTTCATGGAGAGCAATTCTTTAGCGTTAGAGCCTTTGACGCTTCCGCCGTATAAAATCACGACTTTTTCATCGCCGATTAATTTTCTGCTCCACTCGCAGACTTCCTGAGCCTGTGCGCTTGTTGCTGATTTTCCTGTGCCGATAGCCCAGACGGGTTCATAAGCGTAAATAATTTTTTCGATTTCTTCATCGTGAAGTCCGTCAATCGCGCTTCTTAATTGACGCTCCATAACTTTGAAAGTGTTACCGGCTTCGCGTTCTTCGAGAGTTTCGCCGTAGCAGAGTACGGGGGTCAAACCTGCTTCGAGGACAGCCTTAACTTTTTTAGCGATTAATTCATCGCTTTCTCCGAAAATATGACGGCGTTCGCTGTGTCCTAAAATTACGTGAGTTAAGCCGGTTTCTTTTAACATCGGGATAGAAACTTCGCCGGTGAATGCACCTTTTTCTTCAAAATAGACATTTTGAGCACCGAAGACGACACCGCATTTTTTAGCACCGTCAGCCAAAGCCCAAAGAGAAGTGAACGGTGAGAACACGCCGATTTCGAGGTCATCAGCGGGCTTGTAAACGCCTGCGAACTCGTCAAAGAATTTCTTTGTTTCAGCCGCAGTCATGTTCATTTTCCAGTTTCCGTAAAGATAAATTTTTTTGCTCATAATAATTTTTCCCTTTCTTAAAAAATTTTTAGATTTTATAAGGAGCAAGGACTGAGAAAAAACTCCTCACTAAAATTAAACTCTGAACGGTTCCATGCCGGGAAGTTTTTTGCCCTCGCAGTATTCGAGGCTTGCACCGCCGCCGGTTGAAACGTGAGAAACTTTATCAGCGACTTTGAACTGACGTACAGCACTTGCAGTGTCTCCTCCGCCGATAACTGAAATAGTTCCGTGTTCCTGCGTCATATTTGCGACTGCTTCAGCTAATTTTTTAGTGCCTTCAGCAAATTTCGGATCTTCAAAAACTCCCATAGGACCGTTCCATAAAATTGACTTAGCACCGTCAAGAGCAGCAGCAAAATTTTTAACTGTTTCAGGTCCGATGTCCAAGCCCATTTTATCAGCAGGAATAGCGTCAACTGAAACGACCGAGCAGTCTGAAGCGTCAATGGCCGAAGCTACAACGCTGTCGACAGGAAGTAAAATTTTAACGCCTTTTTCTGCGGCTTTTTTGAGAGTGTCCTTAGCGAAATCAAGTCTTTCAGAATCGCAGAGAGATTTTCCGATTTCTTTTCCCTGAGCTTTAAGGAACGTGTAAGCCATTCCGCCGCCTATTAAAATCGTGTCAGCTTTGTCGAGTAAATTTCCGACGATAGCGATTTTATCTGAAACTTTTGCACCGCCTAAAATCAAAACGTAAGGTTTTGCAGGATTTTCACTAACCGCGCCTAACATTTCGCCTTCACGCTCGAGCAAATCTCCGGCGAATGCTTCTTTAACGAACGGAATAACTCCGCATGTTGAACAGTCTGCTCTGTGCGAGGCACTGAAAGCGTCCATAACGAAAACATCGAACGGAGCTGCCATAGCTTTTGAAAAATCGGGGTCGTTTTTCTGTTCTTCGGCATGGAAGCGTGAATTTTCGAGCACTGCGATTTCACCGTCTTTAAGAGCATTGACAGCCTTAGCGACTTTTTCGCCTACACAGTCATCAACGAAAACAACTTTAAGTCCGTAAGCCTTTTCAATATCGGGAACGATTTGAGAGATTGAGAAAGCGGGGTCGACTTTGCCTTTCGGTCTGCCGAAGTGAGAGACGAGAGCAATTTTAGCTTTCGCATCGATTAATTTTTTAAGGGTGCTCCAATGAGCGCGGATACGAGCGTCATCAGTAACTTTGCCGTTTTTGAAAGGAACGTTGAAATCAACACGCATTAAAACTTTTTTGCCGGATACTTCAGCGGGCGTAAATGTTTTGAGTTTCATAATAAAAATGCCTCCGTAAATTTTTTGAAATTATATATTTAATTTTCTACGGAATATTTTACAATGAAAAAATTTTTTAGGGCGGAATTTTTTATTAATCGGAGCTGTCAACGGGATTTTAGTATTTTTTTTAGTTCAAATGTTAAAAAATTTCTAAAAGTACTTTCAACTACCCAACGCCATTTTAATTTTTCCCACTCATAAGAATTGATTTTTTTCAAAATATCGACATCTCTACCTAATATTATTTCAACATCATTTACAAAGGAGGCTTTATAACTTCCTATACGTTACGTTTGTCTTTTTATTCTATATTTTTCGTAGTAGAATATATAAAACTTTATTCTGCACGTAATGAACGATAGAATTATCTTTTGTTAGGAGGTAAAAATTATGAAGTTTCACAAAAGATTGCTTAGTTTATTTTTGGCCGCGCTTACGGTTTTAAGCCTCGTTGTTTGCAGTTCAGCAAAAGAGCTTGAAGAACTTAAAGCCGAAATCAGAGCTCAATACGGCGAGAACAAGCAAATCACAGACGGCAATTATGACAAGTCACTTGCAATCAAGTGTATCAACGGTACATTTGTAGGCAAAAAAAATGACGGCGTAATCGAGTACAAAGGAATTCCGTTTGTAGGTAAGCAGCCTGTAGGAAATCTGCGCTGGAAAGCACCTGTTGACGTTGTTCCTGATGACGGAGTTTATGAGGCGTATTACTTTGGGAAAAGCTGCCCTCAAAAAGAGCACATTAGCGAAGGCGGATCCCTTTACGTTCAAGGTGAAGACTGCCTTTATTTGAATGTATGGGAAGCTGATGACGGCGTAAAAAATAAGCCTGTAATGGTCTGGATACATGGCGGCGGCTGGGTAGCTAGCGGGACTAGCGATCCTACATATGATTGCCGCAATTTAGTAAAAGAAAACCCGGATGTTATATTTGTTTCCATTACGTACAGACTTGGCTTTTTAGGTTTCTTACACCTCTCTCACCTGCCTGACGGCAAAGATTACCCTGATGCTCAGAACTTGGCGATAATGGATCAGATGATGGCGTTAAAGTGGATTCACGAGAACATTGCGGCTTTCGGCGGCGATCCCGATAACGTTACCCTTTTCGGAGAGTCAGCAGGCGGTGAAAGCGTAACTACACTTCCGCTGGTCGAAGGCTCGCATAAGTACTTCAAGCGAGTTATTGCGCAAAGCGGCACGCCAGTCCTCACGAGAACAATAGAACAGAGCATAGATGACACGAATGAACTAATGGATATGCTTGGCTGTAAAACCGTTGCTGATCTTCAGAAGATTGATATAGAGAAGCTGCTCGCTGCAACAGCCTCCTTCGGAATGCGCATAGGGCCGGAAAAAGACGGGAAATACCTGCCATTAGACCCCTACGAGGCCTACGCTAACGGCGCGGCAAAGGATATAGAAATTCTTCAGGGCTGCAACAAGGACGAGTTGTACTATTTTATGTTCGTAATCGGAGGACCAGAGCCTTTTGTCGAGTATATCAGCAAACGCTGGGCGAAGAATAGTACCATGCTGACAGACGGGGAGAAAGCACTTGTCGAAAGTTTTTGCAAGGACATCAAGGGAGAGAGCTACGAACCGTTTTGCCGCCTGTACGATCAAATCTGGTTTTTCGCGCCTCTATTCAGACTTACAGAGAATCATGTAAAGGCCGGCGGAAAATCCTACAATTATTATTTTACTGTTGAATCCTCCGTGCCGTTAATGAAGAGCGGACATGCTGTAGAGCTTCCGTCAGTGTTCAATCATCCGGAGGATACCGAATTCACGGGCAGGGCATTCGATGAAACATTCTCAAAGGTCATTCGTAAAATGTGGATTCAGTTTGCTAAAACAGGCAATCCTTCACTCAGCGCAGAAATTTCACCGGACGGTAAAGCGCATGAATGGCCGCTCTATAATCTGGAGGACAAGGAAATTATGGTCTTAGACGAGTTCAACATTCACACGGAAAAAGAATCCGAGTTAAAGCTTCTTGACTGGGAAAGATGCTATTTCCTGACAAAATATTTTTGCCTGTAATAAATTTATAGAAAGTACGATACAGCAATGAATAAAAAAGTTTTAGTATTAGCCGTAATATGGGTTATGGTATTTGCTCTGACGGCCTTCAGCAATAGTTCAGCACAAGCGGCTGACAAAACACAGAGCGAGATCAAAGAAGAACTAAGAGCTTTGTACGGCGAGAACAAGCCAATCACTGACGGAAATTATGACAAGTCTCTTGCAGTCAAGTGCATTAACGGTACATTTGTAGGCAAAAAGACTGAAGGAGTTATAGCATACAAGGGCATTCCGTTTGTGGGCAAACAGCCTGTCGGAAATCTGCGCTGGAAAGCTCCTGTTGATTTTGTCCCTGATGACGGAGTATACGAGGCGTATTACAACGGTAAAAGCCCATGCCAAATATATGAAGATTCGCAAGTTTCTTCTCTTTACGTTCAAGGAGAAGACTGCTTGTATCTTAACGTATGGAAAGCTGATGACGGCGGAACAAAAAAGCCCGTAATGGTATGGATTCACGGCGGAGCTTTTACAGTTGGCGGAACAGTTGAACCACGCGAGGAGGGTACCAATTTCGTCAAAGAAAATCCTGATGTCATTTTCGTTTCCATAGAATACAGGCTCGGAGCGTTCGGTTTCTTGCATCTGTCTCACCTTCCTGACGGCAAAGATTATCCTGACGCGCAGAATTTAGGTCTTATGGATCAGATGATGGCTCTAAAATGGATTCATGAGAATATCGCGGGTTTCGGCGGTGATCCAGATAACGTTACTATATGGGGAGAATCAGCAGGCGGAGACAGCGTAACTACACTTCCGTTGATTGAAGGCTCACACAAGTATTTTAAGCGTGTCATAGCTCAGAGCGGCACGCCGGTACTATCAAGAACCATAGAACAGAGCATAAGGGACACGAATGAATTTATGGAGATACTCGGCTGTAAAACTGTTGCTGAACTTCAGAAAGTTGATATTGATAAAATTGTTTTAGCATTAGACGAGCTCGAAGATATGCGCATAGGTCCGGAAAAAGACGGAAAGTATTTACCGCTTGACCCTTACGAGGCTTACGCGAACGGTGCTGCAAAGGATATAGATATTCTTCAGGGCTGCAACAAGGACGAGTTAAATTACTTCGTGGTTGTAAACGATGGAATAGAGCCTTTCCTTGAGTTTATCAATGAACGCATGGTAAGGAATTTCACCGTGCTGACGGACAAAGAGAAAGCACTTATTGAAAGTTTCTGCAAGGACATCAAGGGAGAGAGGTACGAACAACTCTGCCGCCTGTATGATCAAATCTGGTTTATCGCGCCCTTGTTCAGACTGACGGAGAATCATGTAAAGGCCGGCGGAAAGTCCTACAATTATTATTTTACTGTTGAATCCTCCGTGCCGTTAATGAAGAGCGGACATGCTGTAGAGCTTTCGACAGTATTCAATCATCCGGAGGAGACATATGTGACTGGAAGAAGATTTGACGAAACATTCTCGAAGACTATGCGCAAAATGTGGGTGCAGTTCGCTAAAACCGGTAACCCTTCACTCAGCGCAGAAATTTCCCCTGACGGTAAAGCTCATGAATGGCCTCTTTACGATTTAGAGAACAAGGGAGTAATGGTCTTAGACGAGTTCAACATTCACCCGTCAAAGGAATCCGAGTTAAAGCTTCTTGATTGGGAAAGATGCTATTTCCTGACAAAATATTTTTGCCTGTAAACGAAAGTTAATTAAGTAATGTTATAACAAAATCCTCTTTACAACTGTAACTAATGCAGGAGGGATTATAATTTATATGGAGGTATTTAGTATGAAATTTCCCCAAAAATTGTTTAGTTTATTTTTAGCTGTGCTTACGGCTTTAAGTTTTGCTATTTGCTGCAATAATTCGGCAGCTGCCCAAACCATGAGCGAGGATAAAGAGCAACTAAGAGCACAGTACGGCGAGAACAAGCCAATCACTGACGGAAATTATGACAAGTCTCTTGCAGTCAAGTGTATCAACGGTACATTTGTCGGCAAAAAAAATGACGGCGTAATCGCATACAAAGGAATTCCGTTTGTAGGCAGGCAGCCAGTCGGAGAACTCCGCTGGAAAGCTCCTGTTGACGTTGTTCCTGATGACGGAGTTTATGAGGCGTATTACTTTGGTAAAAGCCCTTGTCAGGTTGAGGATAAATGGGAGACTGCTTCCCTTTATGTTCAGGGTGAAGACTGCCTTTATCTTAACGTATGGAAAGTTGACGACGGCGTAAAAAATAAGCCTGTAATGGTATGGATTCACGGCGGAGCTTATGAGATGGGCGGGACAGCCGACTCTACGTATGATTGCCACAATTTCGTGCAAGAAAACCCGGATGTCATAATTGTCACAATTGAATATAGGGTCGGCGTATTCGGATTTTTCCATTTATCTCACCTTCCTGACGGTAAAGACTATCCTGACGCGCAAAATTTAGGACTTATGGATCAGATAATGGCATTGAAATGGGTTCATGAGAACATTGCGGCATTTGGCGGCAATCCCGATAACGTTACTATTTTCGGCGAGTCTGCAGGCGGCGGCAGTGTTACCCAGCTTCCGTTAATTGAAGGTTCTCACAAATATTTCAAGAGGGTCATTGCTCAGAGCGGAGGACTTGTTTTCACGAGATCAACAGAGCAGGCCATCGAGTGTACGAATGAATTGATGGATATACTCGGCTGCAAAACAGTTGCCGATTTGCAGAAGGTAGATATTCAGAAGTTTGTGAAAGAAGCAACTATACTCGAACTAAGAGTCATGCCGGAACGTGATGGAAAATATCTGCCTCTCGATCCATATGAAGCGTATGAAAACGGAGCGGCAAAGGATATAGATTTCATGCAGGGCTGCAACAAGGACGAGTTAAACTATTTCATGGTAGACATGGGAGAAGCAGAGTCTTTCATCGAGTTTTACAATAAACGTTTGACGAATAGTATTACTCAGCTCACTGCTGAGGAGAGAGGGCTTGTTGAAAGCTTTTGCAAGGACATCAAGGGAGATAACTACGAACCGCTCTGCCGCCTGTACGATCAAATCTGGTTTATTGCGCCTCTGTTCAGACTGTCGGAAAACCAGACTAAGGCCGGCGGAAAATCGTACACATATTACTTCACTGTTGAATCTGCAGTGCCGTTGATGAAGAGCGGACATGCTGTAGAGCTCCCGACACTCTTTAAGCAGCCTGCAGATCCTCAAATCACAGGAAGAGAATTTGATGAGACTTTCTCGAAGATCATGCGTAAAATGTGGGTGCAGTTCGCTAAAACCGGTAACCCCTCACTCAGTGCAGAAATTTCCCCTGACGGAAAAGCGTACGAATGGCCGCTATATAATTTAGAGGACAAAGAAATTATGGTCTTTGATGAGTTCAACATTCACCCTGAGAAAGAATCAGAGAGAAAAATTCTTGATTGGGAAAGATGCTATTTCCTGACAAAATATTTTTGCCTGTAAACGAAACTTAGTTAAGTAATGTTATAATAAAATCCTCTCTGTAACGAAAGCAGAGGGGATTTTAATTTTTGAGGAGGTATTTATATGAAATTTTCCCAAAAAGTGTTTAGTTTATTTTGTGCCGCTTTTATGGTTTTAAGTTTCGCTGTTTGTAGTTCAGCACAAGAGGCTGATAATACACTGAACGAAGCAAGAGCGAAAATTAGAGCACAGTATGGCGAGAACAAAAAAATTACAGATGACAATTATGATAAATCGCTTGCAGTCAAGTGCATTAACGGTACATTCGTTGGTAAGAAGATAGATAATATTATTACATACAAGGGTATTCCGTTTGTAGGCAGGCAGCCAGTCGGAGAACTCCGCTGGAAAGCACCCGTTGAATTTGTTCCTGATGACGGAGTATATGAGGCGTATTACAACGGTAAAAGCCCTTGTCAGGTTGAGTCTGTCTCCGATGCCGGTTCTCTTTATGTTCAAGGAGAGGACTGCCTTTATCTGAACATATGGAAGGCTGATGACAATGAAAAAAAGAAACCAGTTATGGTGTGGATACACGGCGGAGGTTATGAACTGGGAGGAACGGCTGATCCGATGTATGAATGCGGCAGCTTAGTTAGGGAAAACCCGGACATCATAGCCGTTTCCATAGCATACAGAGTCGGCATATTCGGCTTCTTCCATTTATCTCACCTCTCTGACGGAAAGGATTATCCTGACGCTCAAAATTTAGGAATTATGGATCATATGATGGCGTTAAAGTGGATTCATGAGAACATTGCGGGCTTCGGCGGCGATCCTGATAACGTTACAATCTTCGGCGAGTCAGCAGGCGGCGAAAGCGTAACTGTACTTCCGCTAATTGAAGGTTCACACAAGTATTTTAAGCGTGTTATCTCTCAGAGCGGCTCACCGCTCCTCTCAAGATCCACTGAACAGACTATCGAAACTACAAATGAAATTATGAAAATTCTCGGCTGTAAAACAGTTGCTGATCTTCAGAAAGTTGACGTTAAGAAGTTAGTTTCAGCAATGAATTCACTCGGAGGAATGTGCATAGGACCTGAAAGAGACGGAAAATACTTGACGCTTACCCCGTATGAGGCTTACGCGAACGGAGCGGCTAAAGATATAGAAATTCTTCAAGGCTGCAATAAGGACGAGTTAAACTATTTCATAGTAGAAGAAGGAGATGTAGACTCTTTCATAGAATCCTACAATAAACGCATGGCCAAGAATTTCACCGTGCTGACGGACGAGGAGAAAACCCTTGTAGATAGTTTTTGCAATGAAATCAAGGGAGATAGCTACGATCCAATCTGCCGCCTGTACGATCAAATCTGGTTTATTGCGCCTCTGTTCAGACTGTCAGAGAATCAGACAAAGGCCGGCGGAAAATCGTACACATATTACTTCACTGTCGAATCTTCCATACCGCTGATGAAGAGCGGACATGCTGTAGAACTTTCTACAATATTCAATCACCCGGAGAATACCCAATTCACGGGAAGAGCATTCGATGAAACTTTCTCGAAAACTATGCGAAAAATGTGGGTACAGTTTGCAAAAACCGGCAATCCCTCACTCAGCGCAGAAATTTCCCCTGACGGAAAAGCTCATGAGTGGCCGCTCTATAATTTAGAAGATAAAGAAATTATGGTCTTTGACGAGTTCAACATTCACCCTGAGAAAGAATCCGAGAGAAAAATTCTTGATTGGGAAAGATGCTATTTCCTGACAAAATATTTTTGCCTGTAAATGAAACTTAGTTAAGTAATGTTATAATAAAATCCTCTCTGTAACGAAAGCAGGGAGGATTTTAATTTTGGAGGAGATATTTATATGAAAATTTCCCAAAAAGTGTTTAGTTTATTTTTAGCCATGCTTACGGTTTTAAGTTTTGTTGTTTGCAGTTCAGCTAAAGCAGCTGAGAAAACATTGAGCGAAATGAAAGCTGAAATCAGAGCACAGTACGGCGAGAACAAAAAGATAACGGGTGATTATGATAAATCGCTTGCAGTCAAGTGTATCAATGGTACATTTGTCGGCAAAAAAAATGACGGCGTAATCGCCTACAAAGGTATTCCGTTTGTAGGCAGGCAGCCTGTAGGGGAACTCCGCTGGAAAGCTCCTGTTGACGTTGTACCTGATGACGGCGTATACGAGGCGTATTACAACGCAAAAAGCCCCTGCCAGAAAGAGACCACCTCCGAGCCTGCTTCACTTTTCTATCAGAGTGAGGACTGCCTGTATCTTAACGTATGGAAAGCTGATGAAGTGCCTGCGGAAAAGAAACCCGTTATGGTATGGATACACGGCGGTGCTTTCGAAATGGGCGGAACTGCTGACCCTATGTATGAGTTACATAACTTCGTCAAGGAAAATCCTGAAGTAATCGCTGTAAGTATAACGTACAGGCTCGGCATATTCGGTTTCTTGCATCTGTCTCACCTTCCTGACGGAAAGGATTACCCTGACGCGCAAAATCTTGGTCTCATGGATCAGATGATGGCATTGAAATGGGTTCATGAAAACATTGAAAACTTCGGCGGCGATCCTGACAACGTTACAATATTCGGAGAGTCAGCAGGCGGTGGAAGTGTAACCTCGCTTCCGCTTATCGAAGGCTCACATAAATATTTCAAGAGGGTCATTTCTCAGAGCGGTTCCCCAGTTTTGACTAGATCGACAGAACAAGCTATCGAGTGTACAAACGAATTGATGGATAAATTAGGATGTAAAACGGTTGCAGACCTTCAAAAATTGGATGTCAGCAAGTTTGTTGAAGAAGCTGAAATGCTCGCTTTACGCGTATGGCCGGAAAGAGATGGAAAATATCTTCCTTTAGATCCGTACGAGGCATATGCAAACGGAGCGGCCAAAGATATAGACATACTTCAGGGCTGCAACAAAGATGAAATGGGTTATTTCGTGTACGGCTTCGGTTTAGAGCCTTATACTCAATGGGCAGCTGACCGCAAAGCTAAGAAACTCGCACAGCTCACGGATGAAGAGAGAGCACTTGTTGAGAGCTTCTGCAATGACGTAAAGGAAGTAAGCCCTGAATATTCCAGTTCCAGCCGTTTGTTCGATCAAATAGTGTTTATCGCGCCTCTATTTAGACTTTCTGAGAACCAGACTAAAGCAGGCGGTAAGTCGTACACCTATTTCTTCACGCCCGAATCTTCTTTGCCGCTGATGAGGTGCGGACATGCTTTAGAGCTTGCGTCAGTACTCAATCACCCGGAGAATACAATCTATACTGGAAGAACATTTGATGAGACATTCTCAAAAACATTGCGTAAAATGTGGGTGCAGTTCGCTAAAACCGGCAACCCTTCACTCAGCGCAGAAATTTCACCGGACGGTAAAGCGCACGAGTGGCCGCTCTATAATTTAGAAGATAAGGGAATTATGGTCTTTGATGAGTTCAACATTCACCATGAGAAAGAATCCGAGAGGAAAATTCTTGATTGGGAGAGATGCTATTTCCTGACTAAATATTTTTGCATATAAACGAAATTTAGTTCAGTAATGTATAATAAAATCCCCTTTGTAACGAAAACAGAGGGGATTGTGATTTATGTGGAGGTATTCATATGAAATTTTCCCCAAAAGTGTTTAATTTATTTTGTGCCGCTTTTATGGTTTTAAGTTTAGTTGTTTGTAGTTCAGCACAAGAGGCTGATAATACACTGAACGAAGCAAGAGCGAAAATGAGGGCACAGTACGGCGAGAACAAAAAAATTACAGATGATATAGATAATAAACTTATGATAAAATAAATTTTAAGAAGTTCTTGAGACTAAGAAAAATATTTTTTGCCACAACATTTGCCACAACAAAAACTTTCAAATTTTTTAATAATTATCAGCTTTTCAAAACATAAATTTCAAAATAAAAATCACGAATAAAATTTAAGCGCATGAAAAATTTTTACGTATCACTTTTTAAGTTCATTAGCTATAATTATAACAAGTCGCTTGCAGTCAAGTGCGTGAACGGGACATTTGTCGGCAAAAAAATAACGGCGTAATCGCGTATAAGGGCATTCCAGACAGCCTGTAGGTGAAGTCCGCTGGAAAGCTCCTGTTGACGTTGTACCAGATGACGTCATATATGAGGCGTACTATAACGGGAAAAGCCCGACCCAACAGGAGGCTCTCGGTGAAAATGCCAGCCTCTATGTTCAGGGAGAGGATTGCCTGTATCTGAACGTGTGGAAGGCTGATGAGAAGTCAGCAGAGAAGAAGCCCAATCACGGCGGAGCTTACGAGATGAGCGGAACAGTTGATCCGAATCTATGAGTTACATAACTTTATAGAGGAAAACCCTGACGTAATCGCTCTAAGCATTGAGTACAGGCTCGGAGTATTCGGCTTCTTCCATCTGTCTCACCTCCCGGACGGAAAAGATTATCCTGACGCGCAGAATTTAGGATTGATGGATCAGATGATGGCGTTAAAATGGGTTCACGAAAATATAGCGGCTTTTGGCGGAGATTCCGACAACGTAACAATCTTTGGCGAATCCGCAGGTGCAAGAAGCGTAACCCTGCTTCCGCTGATAAAAAGCTCGCATAAATACTTCAGGAGAGTCATAGCACAGAGCGGAGCCCCTTCTATGGCAAGGTCTGCGGAAGAAGCTATCTTGTGTACGAATGAATTGATGGACGCGCTTGGATGCAAGACTGTCGCCGACCTGCAAAAGGTCGATGTCAGGAAGTTCGTTAATACAGCAGCACCCCTGTTCAGACTGCGGGTAATTCCGGAAAGAGACGGAAAATATCTGCCTTTGAACCCCTGGAAAGCATACGCAAACGGAGCTGCAAAAGATATAGAAATTCTTCAGGGCTGCAACAAGGATGAAATGAATTATTTTGTTGTCTGCTTCGGCGTTGACGGATTCACTGAGTGGGCTGAGCAGCGCAAGGCAGAGAAACTTGCGTAGCTTACAGCTGAAGAGAAAAAGCTTGTCGAGAGCTTCTGCATCGACCTAAAAGGAGACAGCTACGAACAGCTCAGCCATCTGTTTAATCAGATTTGGTTAATGCACAGCTTATCAGACTCAAAGATCATGCGCAAAATGTGGGGTCAGTTTGCTAAGACCGGTAACCCTTCACTCAGCACGGAATTTTTCCCGGACGGTAAAGCACATGAATGGCCGCTCTATGACTTGGAAAACAGGGGCGTAATGGTTCTCAATGAGTTCAATATTCACCCTGAAAAGGAAGCTGAGATAAAGATTGTCGATTGGGAGAGAACCTATTTCCTGACCAATTATTACGTTCTTTAACTATATAAGGAATAAAAAACATGTTATATATGGAATACACCGACTACGTTCCTTACCTTACGACGGGCTAACAAGTCAAAACGGACTTCGCGTGTTCTGCAGTGCGCAACGGAAACTTCTACGGTCGTAATAATGAAACTTGATCACGAATAATCAGACGCTAGTGGTGTTGAATTGTTGAAGAATATGGATATTTACGGCGGTTAATGCACATGGGGGATTCACTAGCTCCTCTCTGACGAGAAAGAGATTTACATCATCGAATATATTGACGGCTAACTTGTTGCTAAAAACGACACGGACAACATCAATGAGAAATTTCTATGTCAACTACGCGCCGAATACTCCTTACGCAAAGCATATAGCGTAGACAGAACACTCCGTTTGAACGTTCAGGAGGATTATACGAAGCATTACGACTTCAAGCTGAACTAATGGACATGTCCACTAATCTTGAAAAATAGTTCTTAAAAAGCTATAGTAGGTACACTTGAAAAACGATAATTCTTCTGCAAGCAATCAAGCAATCAAGCTGGCTCATCTTCCCCCTTAACAAGGGCACATATAAAGCCTCTCTTGTTAAGGGGGAAGTGTAGACGTAGGGGTTAAAATTAGGTGAATTGATTATAGCTCCGCTTCAGTATTAACGCCCAAATTAAAAATTTTGACATTATATCACGCTGAAAAATTTTTCGAGGCTTGAAAAAAATTAATATATTGCTAAAATATTTCAGTAGAAAAATATTGCCCGAGTGGCGGAATTGGTAGACGCGATAGATTCAGGTTCTATTGTACGCAAGTTCGTGGAGGTTCGAGTCCTCTCCCGGGCACCATTTGCTAAAAAATAATATAAAAATTTTTGAAAGTATGGAATTAAATCAGCGATTTTTTTCTTGAGCCAGTTCCAAAAATGTTTAATTCAGGACTATACGGTGGCAGGAATATTATTCTTATTCCGTATTTTTGCGCTATATTATTAAGGTGAAACGAAGCGTTATCCATTACTGCAACTACTTTTTGAGTGTCTTGTTCATGATAGTGAGTGTTTTTTTTCGTGTTATATTTAACTTATTTTTGTACCGCTATTGAAGAACAATTGAACACATCGGCAATTTCACGTAAATAAGCGTCATGATTAGCTTGAACATATTCTTTTAACTGATTTTCCCACTTATACAATAGACTTGTCCGCTAAGTATGCTGAAAATTATATACCGCACAAATCAAAACAAATCTGAGTAAAAATCTTTTTCTGTGACTTCTGTATTTTCCTGAGAATATACGAAACCTTTTGATGTAGCTGTTTATGTTTTCTATAATATACGCTGCAGCGGGCAACAAACCTGTTATATAATTTCTCACAAAGTGTCAGCTCATGGTTTTTGCGAGCCTTACCCGGTAATACAGTGTTTATGTGTAGTTTCGCCAGACCTTGATAACCTTCAATTACGTCCATAAGCACGACAAAAGGAGCATCTTCATTAACTAATTTCCTTTTGAAAGGTAATGCAAACTTTTTGCAAGTACTTCTTCTACCCATTGAATGCTGTCATTAACAATGCTTTTTGAAACTCCCCAATCAAAAGCAATATTCCGCACGGTACAATAATCTCTGTAGTATCCAAGAGTTATCACAAGCTTATCCGACATAGATAATTTTTATAAACGCCTACCATCCTTCTCGTGCCGCTCTGCATAAGCCTGTTCCAAAATTTCCAGCATACAATCAAAAGTCTGCTTAGTTACTTCCAATATTGTCTGATAATCTTTTTCTTTCAGTCGTGATATTTTATTCATATTTTAATAATAGCCTTTCTGCAATTATTTTTCAACGTTAACGGACAAGTCTAATATATGAATATGAGATAACTTCACCATTGAAGCAGATGAAACTTCAGTTATTTCATAATCTTTGCTTAATTGTCTGTAACCATTGAACCAGCTAAAAGTTCGTTCTATTACCTAGTGCCATTTTAATTTTTCCCACTCATGAGGCTTGATTTTCTCTGAAATATCAACGTTTCTGCCTAATATTTTTTCTACATCATTGATAAATGTTTCTCTGTATCCGGCATCTGCACAAAATCTTTGAATTGCAGGATACGCTAATGCGCCGGAACTATTCCTGACTTCGTATCATGAGTATTTGCCGCATGAATAAATACTGAAAGGAGATTTCCCATCGTATCTACAACTATATGACGCTTACGCCCATTTATTTTTTATTTCCGTCGAAGCCTCTTTCCCCGCCTTTATATACAGTTTTTACGCTTTGACTGTCAATTATTGCATAACTTGGATCAATATCTTTTTCAGCTTGTTGCCAAGTTTTTTCAACTTTTTAGCGACTTTGCTTATCGCAAGATACATAATCTTAATTATACCTTCATCGTCAGGAAAAGCCGCTCTGTTTTTCGTAACTTTTCGGACTGAGGCGTTCAACGACTCAATAGTGTTGGTCGTACAAATTACGCGCCGTATTTCTTCTGAATATTGGAAAAACTCGCTTAGATCGTTCAAGTGAGCTTTCCAAGAACGCTGAATCATTGGGTATTTACCGTTCCAATTTCTGCTAAAATCATCGAGAACTTCAAGAGCTTCTTCTTCGTTCGAAGCAGTGTAAATCTGTTTCAAATCTCTGCAAATTTCGTTAAGATCCTTGTAGTTGACAGATTTCGTACTGTTCCTTACCATGTGAACTATACAGAGCTGAACATTTGTCTTCGGATATACTGCTCGAACAGCATCGGGGAAACCTGTCAATCTATCAATGCAGACAATAAAAATGTCTTCTATTCCGCAATTTTTTAAGTCAGTCAGAACGCTCATCCAAAATTTTGCCCATTCAGTTTCGCTTAAATAAAAACCTAAAACTTCTTTTCTGCTGTCCATGTTTATGCCTAAAGCCAAATATAGAGCTTTATTTTCATTTTTCCCCCTCTGGCGGCTGTTGACACGCAGTGCGTCTAAATAGACTATAGGATAAGTCCAATCAACAGGACCTGTTCTCCAAGCACGTATCATCATGAACCGCGTCTGTAACTATGCTGATGAGTTCAGGTGAAACGTTAACGCCGTAAATTTCGCTCAAATGAGCCTGAATATCACAAGTTGTCATTCCGCGTGAATATAGCGAGATAATCTGATCGTTAAACAACGGCAGCCTTTTTGAATATTTAGGAACAATTTCCGGCTCAAATTCAGAATTTCTGTTTCGCGGAATGTTCAGTTCAACATTTTGATCATGAGGCAAAATTTTCTTTTTTGAATATCCGTTCCGACTATTGCCGCTGTTCGAGTGTTTTTTATAATCTCGAATATTGCTTAAACGATTGTTATGAATATAGCTTCTAAGCGCGGGAAAAATTCCTCACTCCTCACATCTAATTCCTTTATTGACGGTATCGAGTTAGCGTGATAAAATTTTCTACATTAAAAATTTAATTACGGGGCGTAGCGCAGTCTGGCTTAGCGCGCATGGTTCGGGTCCATGAGGTCGGAGGTTCGAATCCTCTCGCCCCGACCATATTTTGTGTATATCAAGGTTTATCGCACTTTTTAATCCCAGCATTTCCCCGAAAGTATGGAACAAAGTATGGAAAAACTCAATGCTCTTTTTCTTTCCATACCCTAACACGTAAAGGGGGATTATCACTATGTTAAACGAGGCTCAAATTAAAAAATCAAAGCCTAAAGACAAGAAATATTTATTGAATGACAGCAAGGGGCTTTATCTCCGCGTCGACCCGTCAGGCCGTAAATATTGGCTCATGCGTTTCAAGGAGAACGGGAAACCTCACGAAATTTCACTCGGCGTTTACCCTGAAGTTAATTTAATCGAAGCTCGAAAAAAGCGCGATGAACTTCAAAATCGGCGCAAGAATGGCGAATTAATT
This sequence comes from uncultured Fretibacterium sp., assembly GCA_947168585.1. Classification (GTDB taxonomy): domain Bacteria; phylum Synergistota; class Synergistia; order Synergistales; family Aminobacteriaceae; genus JAFUXM01. Next base: position 29,427 of record CAMVMK010000003.1, on the reverse strand, counting down.
TCAATCCGACCCGATAAAAGCCCTGCGACATTTCAAGAGGCCGCCGCTGAGTGGCTCAAAGTCAGAATGAGAGATAAAGCCGCCGGTTATCTGAAATCAATCCACTTGCGGCTCAACAAGTACATTCTGCCCTATATCGGCAACTTGAAATTAACCGACATAAAATCGCCCGTCATTCTCAAGTTATGCCGCAAAATTGAAAATCAAAATTTTATCGAGGCCGCTCACAAAGTAAGAGAAATAATCGGGCAGGTCTTTAGATTTTCTATTGCTTCGGGATATTGCGATTATGACCCAACTCCCGCATTAAAGGGCGCACTCACTCCGCGATATAAGAAACACTACGCCACACTCACAGACCCGTCCGAAATAGCTATACTAATGCGCTCGATAAAAGCCTACCCGTTCGACCTCATGAGGCTTGCTATGCTGTTCTCGATTTACACGGCGGCGAGGCCGGGCGAGATTAGGCACGCTGAATGGAGCGAGATTAAAGGGCTCGAATTCGACCCTATTAGAAATCAAAATCCCGTCTGGGATATTCCCGCAGAAAAAATGAAAATGAAACGCCGCCACATAATCCCGCTGTCAAGGCAGGTTATTGAGATACTGACAGAATGTCAGCAACTGACGGGCAACAGCCGCTACTTGTTCCCCTCGCCCCGCGATATTAACAGGCCGATGTCTGAAAACGGCGTGAGGGTCGCCCTCCATTCGTTAGGTTTCACGAAAGAGCAAATTACCCCTCACGGTTTCAGAGCGATGTTTTCGACTATCGCAAACGAGCATGAATTTAATCGGGATGTTATCGAGCGTCAGTTAGCTCACGTGCCGGAAAATTCGATAAGAGGCGCGTATAACCACGCCGAATATTTGAAGCAAAGAATTGAGTTAATGCAATGGTGGGCAGATTGGCTTGACGGGCTTGTATAGTTAGGGGTTAGGAGTTAGGAGTGAGGGATTAGGCAGTTTTCTGCTTTTCCCCCTCACTGCTGTTCTTGAAAGCTGCTAATCTTTCTTTTATAACGTTCGGGATTGGTATTCCGATTTTTATTGCGTTTTCGAGTATGCTTAAGCCCTCGTTTGCAAGATAAAAACAGATTACCATATCCCTTATCATTTCCGTACCTTTGAATAAATCTATGTGCGACAATAATTCACGGTCTATTATCTGCGATACTCCTACAACTATAAAAATTGTAACTTTGCGGACTATTCCGTTAAATCCAGCCCGTGATGATAATTCACGCTTGATATACGCCGCTAACATTCCCGAAATATAATCCAAAATTACGAATGCTATTAAAGCATGAATAAATCCGTCAAACTCGCCGAAAAAATATCCTAAAACCGCTCCGATACAGGCCGCAATGTAATCAAAATAATCGCTCATTGTCTAATCTCCCAGCGGTTATTTCGCTTGCCGCCGCAATCGATATGAATAAAAGTTTTATACCTAATGCAATAATCTAAATCGGGTAATTTACCCTCACCGTAAAGCCTTTTAACCGTCTCGAACATCTCAACAGCTCCCTTTGAGCAGCTTAAATCCGCCGCCTTGCCTAATACATGCTTAGAGTTCTTAACGCCTCCGACTTTCTTATTGTGAGCCTCGCACCGGCACCCCGAATTAACATGTACAGGAACGCCGAGCGCGTCTCTGATTGTCTGCGCCATATTCATAACACGCTGATCTATTTTGTCGTGTCCGCACCCGCATTTACACGCAAATTCACTCACTTTGAAGTTCTTTGTGTCAGTTGCCATGCTCAAATACCCCCGTGATTTTTTCCGCGATTTTTTCTTCCTGTTTCGCGTCAAGAACTAAGCTCCCGAATTTATGTCCGCCGAAATTGTTGAGAGCGTCGCAAGCCTTGTCAACTAACAGCCCTAAAATTACGTCATCAACCCATTCAAGATAAAAAGGCAGCGTGATTAATTCGTCCAATTTTTTAATGACCGCCGCTTTTTTCTCCGCGCCTGTTTTCCCGCCTAAATTGCGCTCAGCCCACATAACCTGCTCAACAGCCCATTTTTTAATCTGCTTAAGTTTTTCCATTGTAAATTACCTCCTGAGTAATTAAAAAAAGAAAGAGAGCCCGTTTCCGAAACTCTCTCGGTGATAAGAATGAAAGAAAGGTTTATATCAAAAATGCCAACGAAAGCATTATTTGCTGTAATCTTTGCCCGTGATTATTTTGAACTCTTCGGCCGTTATCCAGCTTTTAATCACGGCGTTTCTCACTTGCTGCTCCGTCCACATACCCATATCAAAGTACTTTTTGACGGTTTCAAATCTTGCACTCATATTATATCACCTCCGACATCATCTCTAAATAACTTACGCGCGCGTCAAATTTTATTTCGCGGATTTCTTCGGGCGTTAATGCACGCAGCACAAAATACCAGCCCTCTTTGATTTTCATTGCTTCGGCTTTCTCTTTGCCGTAATGCTGGAGCGCAACAAGTTCCATGCCGTTATGTTCACCGATGAGCCCGTAATTATCGCTGAAATTTTCATCGCTGCATGAAATTACAACGTGTTTTAATTTGCCGTTAAAAGTTTCGGCGGTTACTTCGTTTTCGCTGATGAAGTTGTTTCCGCTGAGTTCCAATCCGGCGAGCTGTGTTCCATCAGCCAGCGTAATTGTGAATATTTTTTCCATTTTAGTTTCCTCCTGAAAAGTTCTGTGAATAGCTGCGCCATGTTATAAATCTGTCTGTGCGACATTCGTTTATAATTGGCACATATCCAACTCTTAAAAATATTTTCTACTTCGTCATATGTAATTCTTTTCGCGTCTAAAAGCCGCTTATAAGCCTTGAGTTTACGGCGTTCCCGCGTTATAGATTTCGGATTTATCTTGCAAATTACCCGCCCTGTATCCGTGAGTGAATATCCGTTTTGCAAATGCCGGTAAAAGCTGCTGAGTTTTACTATTCTTGTCTTCCGTTCATTGATAATTATCCCGTATTCTTCTGCGATAGCCTTGAGATTATCAAGCAGTTTTTTCAGAGTTTCTTTGCCGCGTGCAATCGCGTAAAAATCATCAGTGTAGCGTCCGTAGCCTTTGATACCAGCGACAATTTTAGCGTAATTGTCAAAACGGTACGGGAAAACTATACCTATATTCTGCGAGGTCTGATTGCCGATGTCAACGCCTTTATTTAGAAATTTTTCGCCCGTAAGCAAATTTTCATCAACGCCGAAATTCATCATTGTGTCAACTTTTTGCGTGTACATGGCTCTGATTTCTTCATCGGAAAAGCGGCTGACATCAAGCCGGAAAGTCTGAAAAATTCCCGTTAATATCTCCCAAGCCGTCCGCAAATCTTCAACGGGCAGGTCTGAACGCTTCAAGAAATGCGCCAAAACTTCTGAGCATTTATCGTGCCGGATATTAGCATAGTAACCTGAAAAATCTCCGAGCAATATATAACCCTCGTTAGTGCCGTATCTTTTGAAATAATCCCGCAAATGTTTTTCAAAACGTTTACGGTGAAAGCCCACGCCTTTGCCTTTTTGCGACGCTCCGTTATCATGGATTAAAAACCGCTTCAATGCCGGTGTTAAAATCTCATCGCAAAGAATGTGATTTACAACTTTATCTGTCATTGAGTTATTGGTAACAAAACGGGTTTTGCCGCGTTCTGAAAGCACAAATTTATTTCCGGTTTCGGGCTTGTAAGTTCCGCTGCTCAAGGCTTCCTGCAGCATAGCCGTATAGAGAAGTTTATTAACTTGATACAACTGCGTTGCGTATTTATCTTTTCTGCTCCCTTTTATGGTTCTGCATACAGCTTCGTAAATTATGTTAGCGTCAAGAAAAATCATATTTATACCACCAAAAATTAAACCATCTGTGTTTATGGCTCCAGTCGTAACTGTGTCAAGATGATTAGCATTTATCTGCATTTAAGCAGAAAGGATATTTCTTCCTTCCCTTTACCTGTACGTGAGAATTTTACTCAAAAAATGTACAGGAAGTGAATCGGGGCGGACACCATTAGAGTTACTCGCGTTGTTGTTGTTGGCAGCACCGGAAGAATTAACATTGGCGAAGTTCGTAGACGCACAAGAAATACCCTGAAATTTTTTGATTAAACGTCCTTGATTTGCTTCAAGAAACGGTTATCAGCTTGCCTTACACTTTTTATCTGCCGAAATAAAGTCTCAATATCAAGCATGAGAGCTGTAAATTTGTTTTTGTCAGCGTACACAGCTTCCGCTATATACTGCAATTCGTCCTGAAGAACGTTGCAGGCCGCAAGTGCTTTATTCATGAGATTTCTGCGCTCCGTGAACTCGCTCATGTAAGCCGGCCAAATTGTGTTTGCGCTCCGTAAACTTTTAGTAAGTTCCGAACATGTAGACGCAACAAGGCGGCATTCTTCGTTGATGAGCCACTGATTGAACTTTTCGGCGCGGATATTCTCTTTCAAAGAATTGCACTGTTCGCAAGTTTCCGCGTGCTCTAAATCAATCTGCAAATTCTCAAGCCGTTTTTGAGCCTGTAAAGCCAAAAATTTTAAGACTTGAGTAACCCTTTTGCGGATAATTACAGCGTCGCGCAAGACTTGGAAACTCTCATTTTTCTTTTTCGGCAAAGTTCTTTACCTCCTTGAAATTTGCAGCGCAGGACAAGCCTGCGCTGATTGTTGGATTAGTAGATAAGGGCAGCGGGGCGGACACCAAGAGAGTTACTCGCGTAGTTGGAGTTGGCAGCACCGGAAGAATTAACATTGGCGAAGAACGTAGACGAATATGCGTCGCGCAGCCACCAGTTCAGCGCGTTTGTAACAGTGCTTGAAGTCTGTGCAACTCTAAAATCCGGCCTGTGCTTAAAAATTGCAAGCTGTTCCTTGTCCGATTCTCCTTCAAACGATAAATAAGTTTTATCCATATTGCCGTATTGTGTATCTTTATCGTATGTAGTTCCGAACACCATATTGCAGTTAAGTAAGTCGACAAGACGGTCTTCGACTTCAATCCAGCCTGTAGTTACAGTTGCGTTAGTACCGCCCTGAGCATTTCCAAGCGAAACTGTATAAGGCAGTAAATGATCCGAGCCGAAAAATGTTTTGAATGCTTCAATCGCTGGTAACAAGTTCTGCGTGTACATAAGCGACCCTACATAAGCACCCACGTTAGTGTTGCCGGTGTTCATCTGTGCATTGTACAGCGGCCATTCGGGAATAACTAAAACATGATGTGTCAGCGTGCCGTTCAAATATCTGTAATCGCAATGTGCTACCCTCATGCGGACTATATCAACAACATCCGTGCCTTGAACATTTTTATAAGTTATTCCGCGTTCCCAATAGTCGCCGGGATAAATGCCGTCAAAAGAGCCATCCGCAATAGCCGCTGACTGCTCCGCTGTAAGATACTCGCCTAAATTTTCATCGTGGTAAAAATTATTGTGTTCGTGAATGCCGGGATAGTAGTTCCTGTCTAATATTATGCTGATATTATTCCCGTCTGCAATGTTAAAACTGCCTTTTGTAGCTGTAACTGTACTATTAGATATTGTTAAGCTGCTTCCTGCTTTTACATCTATTTTCCCGCCGTCGACATTGATAACATCGACAATTCCGCCGTCATTAATGTTTAGTTCGCTGTTGGATAAATTTAAGCCTCCCGTACTTGAGCCGCTTTCTGAACTAAGTCCTTGAACGGCCGTAATTAATTGCTGCATACTTGCGTCTTTAGCGAGCGCACCGAGCCCCGTAGTGATAGCCTGATTAGCTGTTACAAGGCTTTGTAGTGTGTCATCTTTAGCTAATTTGTTGCTCATTGTTGTCTGTATCCTCCTGGCATAAATCGCCGTCGCCGTCCACGTAAAGAGAGCCTGCGACGACATAAACGTTTGTATCTATAAATCCTAAATTTTGGCATAAATCGCCGTCATCATCTAAAGAAAAATATTGAGCCTGCGGGTTTGACGATCCGCCGGAACTGTTTTCGAGAGTTGAAATCCGTGTGCTTAAAGTCCCGAGAGCTTCAAGAACAGCGTCATTAAAGCTGTCGAACCTTGAAAGGGTATCGTTCTTGCTTGCGCGGATAAGTGCGCCGGTTTGGTGTAATAAAATTGCAGCGTTAGAAGGTATGCTCAAAATTAAGTCCTCCTAAAAAAGAGAGAGGCCGAAGCCTCCCTAAAACTTACAAATTACGCGGAGGGGAATAATTCTCCGAGCAATTCATTGACGTTAGCGGTAGTTGCGAATGCGTATCCGCTGTCGTCTATGCTGCCGTCTGCTTTCATGACGGTAATATTTCCGGCTGTGGCGTTTGCGACTTTGTCAATTTTGCCGGAGATGTCAACGTGAAGGCCGTCGCTCTGTAAGGTTAAGGCGTTATTTGCGGCCGCGCTGATTTTTACGGCGATTGTGTAGCCGTTGACGTTGATTGAGTTATCGGCGGCTGTGTAGACATCAACGAGTGAGGTCATGTCGAGGAAGCTGTAGGAAGTGGTAACAGTTCCGGCGGCGTTGGTGTCTTTGATAGCGATAACTAAAACGGGCTTGCCGTCTAATTCGGGGTCTGTTGCGCCCTGATAGGTATTTGCAACGAACGCGAAATTAGGAACGAACTGCGTTTTGAGCTGGTCAAGTACTAATTCATTCGGGAAGTTGAACGAGAAAGCTGCAGTGCCTGAGCCGTCTTCGCTTGTGAAGAAGCTGACTGTGTTGTTTGCGACGCTGACGTATTTGATAGCGGAAGCTGATACCGCTTTCATTGCGTCTAACTCTGTTTTGATGCCCTGTCCGAATTCAACAAGGCGGCCGAATTGTAACACGCTGTTAAGATTGTAATTTGACATATAAATGCCTCCTAAAAAATTGTAATATTTATCAATAACGGGCCGTAAAAACAGTCCGGTTATTGCCCTAAATTAAGTTCGTTCAAAAGTTCCTGAACGTCTTCTTGAGTTGCTAAAGGTACAGTCTCACCGTCAATAATGACAGCCGGATTATCGGGGTCGGTTGTGGTACTTTGCCCGCCTCCGCCGCTTAAATCCTGGCATAAATCACCGTCATCATCGACATATAGGCCGTATTCTTCTAAAAAATTCAGTTTTTGCAGTTTAGCTTCGAGTGCTGAAATTCTTTCATCAAACCCGGCCTGCAAATTCTGCGAGATATTTTCTTCGAGTGTTGATAATGCCGTGTCTATCAAGATAAAAGACGTTCGTATCCGCTCGACATCATCTGCTAAAGTGTTCGCTTTGTAAGGCAGCGGCCAGCCTCTTGAAGTCTTATCATCACGCATCGAGTACCACCGCGCTTATAGATTGTACTAACGGCCTCGCGCTTGCTGAACCGTGCAAAACAATTTTCAATCTTGCCGCCGCAATATTGCATGAGACAAATCTCGTGCGCCTTATCCAGCCGTTGCCTAATTCTGTATTTTCGCTGATTTCACTTGCTAAAGTCCAGGCGTTATCAGTATGTCCGCCTGTAAGCTCATCGGTCTGCACAAAAACTTCAATTGCGCTTCCGTGAGGCGAGTACTCGGTCGTTGTAATCATAATCTTTTTATTTTGACCGCAGCTGAATGCACGTGAAACATAATCGCCCGTGATACCAAGACTGCCCGTGATAATTTGCGGACATCTTCCTAAAACCGGTGAGAATTTGCTGCTTCCTGAAAGTTCAGCTAAGAGAGTATATTCACCGCTTAAAACGGTGTTAAAAGCTATGTGCTGCCACGCCTGCATTCTTGCTGTTTCCGTGTCGTTCTGCTTCAATATGAAAGTTACGTAAGTGTCGGAGTTTGTGCTTTCAACTTCTGCAAGCGGCATAATGTCCGTGATACCCGTCAAGTCGTACGAGCCCAAATTTATTATTTTAGTGTTTTCCGTAAAATTCGCGGCCAATAGCTTGAATGCTAAATCGGCGTTTTGATGAGGCGTCCAGGTTGAAGCGTTAGAACTTGAAAATAAAACGCCCTCCGAATAAGCCTGTGAGCGTACCCAGCCCGTTTCGCTGTCGAAATCGCCTAATTCTGCAATTCCTACGGTGTGATCTGAAGTATCTGCAAGAATTGTGATTGCGTATTCAACGCCCGCATTCAAGAACGCCGGAGTGTCAAAGATAGCTCTGTTCCATGCTTTAGCCGTTAAATCTTCGGGCTTAATTCTGCATTCCGCTAAAACTGTCCCAGTTGGAAAACCGTTATCCATTTCGCGGATTTCGAGCCTGATTTGAGACGCTCCCTTATCTTCAAGCCAAAAATCAACGCCTGAAATGTGGCGCGACTGCGATAACTTGAAACTTTGCGCGAGCGGATCGGGATTAACGTACCAGACAACGTAGTAATTTATAGTCGTTTTAGTTTCGTGAATGCCTACAAAATAAGCACTTCCGCGCGTGAAAGTTCCTTGAAGCTCTACTAATTTCGTACCTGTTGGAATGTCCGGCGGAATTGTAAAAACTCCGTTAAAAATTCCGTTTTCGTCCGCGTTAGTCGTTGCGCAAGCTACTTCGAGGCCGTCAAAGATAATTTTCACAGCTTCATTAGGCCCGAAGCCCGAAGCATGGACGTTAATTTGTATCTGCCGCAAATTTGCCGCCGTTTCTTCGGTCGTTGTAGTGCTTGAAGATAACGCGCTGCGATTGCCCCAGCCGCTTGAAATAGATTTAACGATTGTATCGCTCCAACGGTCAACCGCAGGATTTAGCTCAACAACTACAGGGAGCGGCTCGAAATTCTGATAAGGATTAATCTGCATTGATTTAGTGTGCATTGGCTGATTTATAACGGCCTCATTGGTGTAATTCAAAACTTCTTCATGCGTCAACGGAAGCTCTATAATATCCGTATCCATAGGAAGCTGTAAAGCCTGGTCAGCAATTAAAGCCGTCTGTTCAATGCCTTTATCGCGCATATCATCATCAAAAAGCGGGTCAACAAAAACATTGTAAGCACTTGACGGAGCACTGATAATAGCGTCAAATCTCTGTTCGTTGCGTGCAACTAAGCTGTATAAATCTTGAATTTGACTTAGCATTGAGTTCAAAGTATCGACCGGGACGCGCTGAACAGCGACATTCTTAACAACAGGCAGGCCGCTCCAATTTTGAGTAACTTCCGCTAAACAGATTGCTTCGGGCGGAGTTGACGGCACAATAGGCGCGTATCTGTGAGCAACGCCGTGAACAATTCCGACGCTCTGGTCTTTGTACATAACGATTAAATCAATTCGCGGCATTCTGTAGGTATAATCAACTTCAACGAGCGAATTTTGAACGGCTCCCGTGATTGTAATATTTTCCGTGTCGCTGCTGTCTGCGGCAACCTCACATCTATAGCGATAAGTTATAGTGTAAGTCGAATAAGGCGCGGGCTCTTCACCGTCAAGCGACCAGTTAATTTTGTCGTTAGCAAAATGAAAATCTGTATTTTGAACGTAATGCAAAGCTCCTTGATATAAATCTACAATTTCAAAAACCGAAGTATTAGGCAATTCGTCAATACAGCCCGTGTAACCGCCGTGAGTTAGAGTAACAGTGCGCTCTTTCGTTATTAAAATGCGCTGTAATTCTTCCATAGGAACATGAGAAATTTTCACCGTAGCAGTTCCGCCTGTTTCAGCGTTAAATGGGTGTGCTTCTGCTTTTACTTCTGCTAAATTCGGCTCTTCGTCCGCAATTAACCTGATTGAATGTGATAAATAAGCCTCGTAACCGTTAATATGAGCTTCGCCCTCCGAAATTGTAAAAGTCTGCTTACCCGCGATGTTGCTTTCAAGTGCAGTAACTCTAAGGCCGGAGACTACATAATGGCCGTGAGCATGATCATCATAGCGCGCCAAAGCGTCAAGATATTCCGGCGAAACTTTTTCTTGTAATTGTGTAACAGTCTCATCGCCTGAAACACCGTAAACAGGGAAGAAAGGCGCGTCATTCCCGTCGCTGCTTAGCCCCCAAACGGCCTGAGTTACAATTCGATAGCCGCCGGGCATGTGGTATTGAGGTGTGCCCTTAGCGGGGTCAAAAAGCGTGTTGTCTTGGGCTTCCGTAACACATTGCGAGATTTTCCAGATACCGGCCTGAATGTGTTCTATATCGTCCGGAATAGGTAACGAAGCGGCCTGAACGTCATAAACAAGGCCGTCCAAAAATACCCGTCCTGCTTCGAGATTTACTCTTTTATTCGCTGTATCATAAGAGATTGAACAGCCCTCGATTATTGTCCCGTCTGCATATAGGGCGTTGCCGATTGATTTAATTTTGTCTTCCAGAATGTGTTGTATTTCGTTAAATTCAGCTGACTGCATAGCGCGGCCAGCCATAACTCCCAAGAAATCCCAATTTTTATTTTTCGCGTATCTGTCGTAAAAATTCGGGCTGTTCATGAGGTTTTTTAATTCGTCTGCTGTCATTTTTCCGCCTCCTTTTTACTAAATTGTTAAGATTGTCCCGTAGCTGCCTTTTTTGTTAGGCGTGAAAGTGTCCGCTGTTTCGAGATTTTCAATTAAAATCAAAGTACCGGGATTTTCAATTTCTTCGGGCAAAAAATAAGTTTGTGTTTCGGGCAGACCTGCTTTAATTTCGGTATCTATAAATATGCCTATTTCCCTAATTGAAGTTGATAAACCCTCGCCGTAATCAAATAGAAAATGCAGATACAGCTGCCTCGTAGGCGTATCAGAGTATGAATATCTCCGGCCTCCGGGCATGTCAATTTCTCCGTTTTCGTCTTCATTCACGAAAAAAGCCCGTGCTATTTTCTTGCGTCCTATCTCGTTAATAAGCCCTGTTGCTTCATAATCGGGCGACGGCGGGATTTCTTCCCAAGTTTCGTCTCCTGTTCCGATAGCTAAATACAAATTGCGCGACTTTATATAACTTGCCCAAAGAGTACGCGCCGAATAAGTTAAAACCGCCATTTATCTAATCTTCCTCCCATGATTTAATTTCCCATGTGCAATTATTTTCAGTTGTGTTAATCCAAGTTTTACTGTTGAGCCACGTTAATTTTTTATCCCATTTCGAGAAAATTTTTGAATTAAAATCAGCCTCTAAAGCCCGATAAAAACTCAATGCCGCTGCAGTATCTTCAGCGAAATCATCAATCCATTTATCATGCTCCTGCCACGTCAACAAATCCCAGCGGGGACGTAAATCGTACAAAATTTTATTTTCGACAACGGAGTTTATAATCTGCTGAGTATCGTCTATATCGTAATCCGCGCTAAAAATTCGTTCTATTATGCTTCCGATTGAGCGCGTGAAAGTTGCAGCGTAACCCCACCGTGAATAATCCCAAAGTGAGGGATAAAGTAAAGCGTTTTCACCCTCGCCCCATTCGTAATTTGCAATAATCGCGTTTTCCGATTGCTGACCTGCAAGCAAAAGCCTCACAGGAACGCAATCCCAAGTGTTCACGTCCCAGAAAGCTGTATCGTGAATAGTGAATAAATCGCGCTCAAAATCACGCTTGATAACGGGATTTTCTTCAAAAGGAGGCTCATCGGGAGTTAATAAACCCCACTCGTAATTTTTTAGTATAAAATGCTCCCATGTGCAGAAATCCCAGCGACAAATATGGTCATCAGGCAATATTGACGGCGGATAAATCGAAAAATTCAAAAGTTCAGAGTGAAAAGGTTTGCCGCTGCCTATCCAAAAGTATAATTTTTCTTTTATCTCGTCAAAATCCCAGCTGTAATTTTCGCGTTCAACGAAATCTTTGCTAAGAAAAAGCTCAATCCCGAAGTAATGAGTGCGGGAATTTCTCCAAACTCCTTTATTATCTTGGAACGGCTCGCCGTCCGGTTTTTGCGTTGTATAATTCCCGTTTGTGTCTCTGAAATAAGTGTTTATGTTCCAGCTTTCCGCGCCGAGTGTGTTCAATACAAGTTCGAGGCTTCTTTTAGTGCCTTTTAGTTTTAAGACATCCGGCCAGCTTTTTATCTGCCGCCGCCAGAATACGGGGTCAGTTCCTATCAAAGGGCAGCCCGTCAAGGCCGCGAGATATACTAATTTATCATCAGGGCATTTATCAACGTTAATTAAATCCGTAATGCCTGAAATCTGCTTTTCAATCTCTGCAATTTCTACATCGAGGGCTTGAACAAACTTAATTAAACCGTTGGGCTCTTTGTAGTATAAGCCCGGAATAATATCAGATATTCTTTCCGCTGCTGCCATTGTTCACGGTCTTAATTGTAAAGTTCACGCTGCCTAAAGTAAGCAGTTCATTGCTTTCAGCGTTTACAGTTTCGGACGGAGTTACGAGTTCAACATAATCAACACCCTCGATATTGTCAATTATTGCGTAAACGTCAGAAATTCTCAGTGCTTCACCCATTTCACGGCTGTCAATGTCCATAAGCGAATTTAATGCGGCGTTAATTTTTTCAAGAATATCAGCGGCGTTAAAACCGTCTAAAATCGTAATTTCGCCGGAAAAATCTACGGCTTTCCATGTTCCGTTTTCAATTTCTATCCAATCCGTCAGCATTTTGTAATTTTCGAGATATTCAAGCAAATTGTTTTTAAGAGTTTCGTTCGGAACTGCTACGGAGCTGCTTTTTTGCCCGTAACTTAAAACGTAAATCCTGATAATATTCGCCTCGCCGCTGCGTTCACGCACTACAGCTTTAGCCTTTGCAATGCCGCCGTAATAAATAGCAAAAGTTTCGTAGTCGTCCTGCGTTACACATCTATCCTGCGTCTTGAAATAGCGCGGAGCATACAATTTAATATGATTTATGCTTTCAGGCTCGCTGCCGCCGGAAGCCCAATCTTCATTAGTAATTTTAACGGGGATTGTGTTACCGTCTGCGTCTTTCGCAACATCCCGGACGCTTGTAATTGTATTAGGGGCGACATTGCCGCGAATGCCTCCGCCGACCCTGTAAGTTACATAGATACGGGCGTTTTTTTCAGGCACTGCGCCGTTTTTGCCGTCCCCGAATGAAATTTTACCGCGCTGCCATGCGTCTATCTCAGCCGAATAAATTTTATCGCTCTCTGAATATTCGACAAAACTGTCAACGTATTCCCAAGCCTCATTATTGATTAAAACTTCTTGAATTTCTACAATGCCGGAGCGGCCGATATAAAATTCTTGGTATTTATTTCCGTCTGAAACGCCTGTATTATCGGTGTAAGTTTCGCCTTCGAGAGCGTTTACAGTCGCGAATAACTCTCCGGCCTTAATTACGGCATCGCCCGAAATCTCGAAAATCAATCCGGCATTAGTACTAATCTGACTTTTTGCGGGCAGTGTAATATCCGAAGCATGAGGCTCATCAATAGAAATTTTAATTTCAGCCTGCGCCGATACTGCATTTTTAGGAACATAGCCGACTAACTTGCAGATATTAATCAAGTTCTGACGCTCCTGAGCTGTCGGCAAGTAGCTTTCATTAGCCTGCCTGTCAAGATAAAACAATAACAAATCCGCGATATATGCAAATGCTTCAATTAGCATTACTCCGGCGTTATCTTCTTCAAAATCGTTCCAGTAAGCCTCGCCGTAGACCTGTTTTATTCTTTCTATACAATCCGCAACAATAGCGGCGTGATCTTTATCAGTATATTTGAAGCGTTTCAGCCCTGCCATAAGTTTACACCGTCCTTTCTGTTAATTTCCAAAATTAAATTCTGCGTCTGCCTGTAGACTTTCATGTAATAAAATAAATCCGCCCGCACTCTAAACTCTGACGGATACGGAATTATTGAAGTTCTTTTTTTATCCAAAATAACACGCGGCTCCCACCGCTGAATAGCTTGAATTAACTCAAAACGCAGCAAAGCACACGTAATTTTATCCAAAGGCTCATGAATAAATTCAAGTATCCGCGAGCCGAATTCAGGCAGCATAACACGCTGGCCGCGCCTTGTTCCTAAAATTTGTATGATATTCCCTTTGATTAGTTCTATATCGGTCTTAACATCAAAAAGCCCCCTGCCGCCCGGCTTTAAGGGGTAAGATATGCCGCTGTAATTCACATTATGTTCCCTCCGTGTTAAAATTATTTTTAATATCCCAAATAAAAAGGAGCGGTTTTTATGTTCGTAAGTGAAAAAATTATCCCAGACGAGATAAAGCGGGAAGCACGCCGCCGCGCTGTAGGTGTGCCGGTCGAAGTTATGGAGCTTGTTTTGCAGGCACGGGCAGAAAAAAGAGCAGAGGAATTAGCAAAGAATGAAAATAGTAATCGATACTAACATCATCATTTCTGCTATTTTCTTCGGCGGACAGCCTTTTGAGTGTGTAAAAATGCTGCAAGACGGCGTTTTCTGCGCGTGTGTATCCGATAAAATTCTCGATGAATACCGCGAAATTTTTCAAAGATTTTTATCAAAATACCCCGAAAAAATGCCGAAGATACAACTCGAAGAAATCATCAAACATATGATAAAAATCACGCCTACAAGCCAGATTAACGTTTGCCGTGATCCCGATGATAACAAATTTATCGAGTGTGCTGTAGACGGGCATTGTATTTACATCGTAAGCGGTGATAAAGATTTGTTAGCCGTCAAAAACTTTGATGACATCGAAATTTTAACGCTTAATGAATTTTTTACAAAATACCCGTTTTAATTTCCCCGTTCCTAACTCCTGCTTTAACCCGCAAAAACGTTCCCGCTCCCTGTCGCAACTGAACCTCCGCAGACTACGGGATCGCCTATTCTCCCCGCCTGTTTGCCGTTTATAAAAACTGTAGAACTTCCCGAAGCTAAAACGCTTGAATGGCACCCGTGCGGGCAATCCGGATGAGTACAGCAATGAACGTCCCAGCCGTCGCCCTGCCTATGCCACGGTTTACCATTTACAAAAACATCAGGGCTTGCCTCAATATTTGCACGCGGCGGGAAGCATTCGTGCCCTGTACATGTATCGCCTAACCTTGCTGCTGACGGCATTCTTTCCACTCCTCGCGGATATATTCTTCTATATAATGCTCAAAATTCCATAATTGCCTTAGTGTTTCTTGATGTTTATGCTCGCAGATACAGTAAATAAAGTAAATTGTGCCGGAAAGCCCGACAATATTAGCAAAAAGCATTAAGATTAAAATTTTTTCGGTCATGCTGATTTCTCCTTGTTTTATATATTGACAAATATTAATAATATGTGTATAATTTATTTGTCCTTGAGAGAAAGGAGAGAGGAAAATGAAGAGCTTACACTCAAGGGTAATAAAAAAAATTATAGAAGCTAACGGGTGGTTTTTAGTTTCTGTAGAGGGCGATCATTGGCAATTTAGACACCCAATTATAAAAGGAAAAGTTACGCTAACACACCCCGTTAAAGATGTTTCAATTAATATCATTAAAGACATCGAGCGAAAAACAGGGCTGAAATTTTAGCCCTGCTGCACCATGAAAGGAGCATTATAATGAATAAAGATTTTCGTATTTATCCAGCTTTATTAAGTTTTGATATTCCAGGTGATATTGGTATTGTATTCCCTGATTTTCCGGGCTGTACAGGACAATGCAAGGCTGACGCTGATGTTATGGCATATGCTCAAGAGACATTAGCCTTTCATTTATCGGGCATGATTGATGATAATGAAGAAATTCCCGTTCCCTCTTTAGTAAGCGACATTCGTGCAAAAAAGTATGAAGCTGTAATGCCTGTGCGTATTTATATGCCGCAATTTCTTGAAAATCTCTACAACAAAGCAGAAAACCGCACTGTAACTCTTCCGTATTGGCTCAATAAAGCTGCTAAAGAAGCACATATAAATTTCTCGCAGACTTTGCAGGACGCACTAATGGAAAAATTAGGCATTAAGCGCGAAATTAAACGCCGTCATTATAAAAAATCTGCACAAAATTAACTATTTAAGCCGCTCTAATCATCATTATGAGCGGCTTCATCTTCACGTGATTTTTCTAATTCTTTATGAACGTCTTTAGTCAAGCAGAACATAAAAATCAGTGAAATTAGGTTTATTGCCGCTGTTATGGGCGATTGAGAATATAAAAATACCTGCGTTACGATAAAAATTAAGCTGATTGCACAAAATAAATAAATCACGGAAAATCACTCCTTAAGCTAATTCAAGTCTATTCTTTCAGCAGTTAATTTTATGTTCCCGGCGGCGTGAATTTCGATATTGCCGTCTTTCATTAAAATATAACTGCCGCTGTTGTCTTTAATCTCGATAAATTCTTCTCCGGTTTTATCGCAAAATAACAAATAATGCCCGGCTTTAGTTTTGAACTCTTTATAATTTACAGCGTCCTTAACTTCGGACGGTGTCTCGCTTTGAGCCTGCCATACCCCGAGCCAAACGGGAAAAGTTGTATCAGGCCGCCCGTCTTTAGTTTGGAACATTACCCAAACCCCCGCGCCTATTTCAGGAACGGCAAAGCTACTCATTTCACTCATTCCGCCGTAAGTAAAACAAGGCCACGCCCACGGCAGATTATCTACAGCCTGCGCTCCGTAAGCCGCTTCAATGCGGACTTTCAAGCGTCCTAATTTAAGAGGGTCGTTGTTATCAGCAACAAAACCGCGAATTAAACCGCCGAACTCGTTATTATCAGCCATTTTTTAATTTATAATCTCTCCTGTGTTCAAGTTTACTGATACCATTTTAGGCTTGTTTGTTCCCGATGATTTTACTTCATTGACGGGCGTTGCATTATTGCTTTTAGTATTTGCTCCGGCTTTCGGTGCTGAATTAACTTTTTTATTGCTTCCGCCGCCGAAATTATTTTTAGCAAGACTTAATGAGCAAGTATAGCCGGACTTTGAGATTTTATGAATAACTTTAGTAATTCGCCAATCTCCCGAGAATTTTTCGCCTATATTCTCGATTGTAACAGTATCACGGGCTTTGAGATACGGGAGGCCGATTGTCTCTGCTTCTGCTTCTATGGCTCTCATGGCGGAAGATTGAACTTTGCCTTTTGCCAAATGTCCCGCGTGTTTGCTGTTTTGCGCCGGAGTTGAAATTACCTTGCCTGTTTCGTCCGCTCTTTCGGTTAATTTTGTTTCGTTTTCTTTAGTCTGTTCAATAATTTTAGTATCTTTCAGCGATACTAATGCCATTTTTTACTCACTTCCCTGCGTAACTTCTTCGAGAATAGGTTTTTTAGTTAAAGGATTGACGCCTGCCGCCGCCGTCTTAATTCTCCGTCCTTTTTTGCGCTCAGCTTTACTCGAAATCCTGAAATAACGCAAATAACCGTCTCTGTCTTCGCGGTATCTGAATTTATAAACAGGCTCGCCGACCTTGTTAGGCTTAAAATAAAGTTCGTCATTCACTACCCAGACGGAACAGCCTGCGTCTTTTGCAAGTTCGGAAAGGAATACTAAATCGTTTTTCGCGCCTTGACTCATAAATTCGTAGGTCATGTCATCATCAAGTTCGATAACGGCTTTTAGGTTATGTTTTTTCGCAATATCCTGAACTATCTCGGAGATTTTTTTATCTTTCCAGCATTGACGAGGAGCGCGGCCTGTTAATTTATGCCGTTTGTCGTAGGCCGAAATTTCCATTTTCACAGTGCCGTCCTCGCTGTATGAATAGTTTATAGCTTTTATAGTGCAGGTTCTTACGTCGGATAAATTGCCTAAATAGCCCCAGCGGGCGCGGATTTCTTTACCCTCCTGAAGCATGGGATTATCGATAAAAGCTAAATCGCCTTTAGTTATCGTGAGTTTTAACTCGTCCATTTCTTTTTCGTTTTCTTCGTACGAAAAGCTCTCAATATGGCTCGAAATATTTTCGGGAACTTCGACCCCGCCTATTTCAACTATAAAAATCGGTGCGTATGTGCTAATCATGGTATTTTCTCTCAGTTTTCAGGCGTTGTAATTCCTTGTCTGAGTAGCTTATGACTGCATTAGCGATTGCGTCAGCTTCTTGTTGGTAACCTTCGTTATATAGATATAACATAAAGCTGTAAACAAAACGATTAACTATTATTTCGTAATATAACCTTTTTAATTGCTTTAACATAACTCCTCACTCCCCTAACCCCTCACTAACTAAGCACTTTCATTTGTATTCTCGAATAACTCGGTATTCTTAAAGTTGTTCCGGCGGGAATTTCGAGCGGATTTCCGATATTGTTAAATTCCGCGATTACCCACCATAAATTTACGTCTCTATAGTATTTCCACGCGATTAAATCAATTCGCTTACTGTCCGCGTCTGTTACAACGTGGAATAAATCGCTCGGATCTTCACGCAAATTCAGAGGCTGGCGCGTTCCGTAAAAATCGCCGTTTTTGCTGTCAAGATACAAGGCTGACCAGTTGTAACGGCTCGAATTTTGTAAATCCATTTTTAAGCCTCCCTAAGTTCGCCTGCACTCCGGCTTTTATCGATATATTCAACAAGTTCTATAGCAGCTTCCGCAAAAATACACTCTAAATTTTTATCAAATCTTTTACGGCTTATGTTGCATGAACGCAAAAGCCATAACTCGTCCGGCCACGTATCCCCGAAAACTAACAATAATTTAGCGGGTGCTTTTTCGAGAATTTCACCGTTGTATTCAGGATAAAGCCATGATTGAAGCCGCTTTATCATATCGGGAACGCTGTCGGTCGCCCCGTAATGCAGATAGACAGTGAATGATAAAGTTCTTGCGCTGCCGCCTGTGAATTGCAAACGCGGGTGGCTCATGCCTGGAATACTAATCTCCGCGAATTCCGTAGCTTTATCATCTTGAATAGCGTCCGGATTGAAGTCAAACATAACGCGCTCGCCCGTGTCGACATCAACAAGGCCGCCCTGCTGCTCCGTTCTGTTTCTCACTAATTATCGCCTCCGCCTTGCCTTATTGTGTGATTTTCCTGAAGCTGTACAATTTGCTGCCAGATAGGCTCACCGTTAAGTTCTATAGTAAAAGGCATGCCTGCGACCTGCACTTGTATTTTGTTATCAACCGTGAGATTTCTTAACGCTTCCGGCCACGCGGCATTAGCGGCTTCGGAGTTCATGCCCGCTTGATTTTCATGATGTTGAATTATCAGCGGCGCGCTTTGATTTTGCTGTTTTAGAAAATCGTATTTGCCCGGAGGATATAGAGGAGGCAGGCTGCTATTTTGTGTTTTTTGCTGCGTTTGCCCTTCAGCGATTATTTTCTGTATTTCTGCCGCGTCAATAGGTTTTACATTTTGCGGTGCTGCTTTTAATTGCGCTTCAATACCTTCAATCGCAATATTTTTATGCGGGTCATCTTCTAAAAAATCAGGGACGCCGATAACTTTATTATCTTTATCGAATTTGTATCCCTCATTAATAAATCCCTGTTTAAGTTCGTTAAAAGTAGGATTTTTAGCCTCTCCGAAGCCTAAAGCCCCCCAGAAACTTTCTACCATTTGCTGCCATTTATCCCAATAAGCAACTAAGGCCGTAACAAGTACTAATATAGTCCCAAGCGGGTTAGTTAAAGCTCCTAACAAAGTTGACGCGAGCGAAATACCCTTTATAGCTAAGATAATTGCAAATAAACCCGTTGCAATTTCCCCGATAGTCTTTCCCCATACTTCCCAGTCATCAACGGAACTTTCCGGCGTAAATTTCTTAAGTAAATCGTTAAAAAATGTACCCTCGCCGAAAATCCCCCCGAAAATATCAGAGATAAAGCCGCCGATTTTAGCAAAAGCGTTTTTAATTCTATCAATGCCTGCAACAACTCCATCCGCGAAACCCTCAAAGAATTTTCTAAACCTGTAAAACACCGCGCCCATGTTCAAAGAACTTTCCCAAAGTCCTGCGTCTTGAAGGCGTTTTATAGTTTCGTCTTCTACCTGAGCAATTCCGTTTTTATCGGCATTTACGGCCATGTTGAAGCCCTCGCCTATAGCCGTGAACATGTCGCGGATACCAAATAAATTGCTCTCGTAAGCAAGATATAACGCTCCTGCAAGTGCTATTAACTTAAGCACCGGCGCAGTTACTCCTAAAATAGAAGTTCTTAATCCGCCTAAAACGGGCTTGACATTCTGCCAAAGTTTTATCGCTCCTCCGATAGTCATCAGAGTGCCGACTGCGATTAATGCAGCACTTGTGAGAGAAATCAACGCCGTAACCGTACCCAATATAAATTTAGAAAGTACGGGGTGAGCCTTAATAAATTCCGCTAAACGAGCCTTAAACTTTGCTGCCGTCTCGGTTACACCCCTGAATGCCCCTTTGAGATTGTCGCCGATAGCTTTATTTAATGCCTCTGTTGCGCTCTCGAGCCTTTTCATAGCTCCCTCTGCCGTATCGTCCATAATTGCGGACATTTCTTTGAGAGCGTCAGAATTTTTCAATTTTGAAAGTAAACCGCTGTAACCGTCTTCAACTCCGCCCATCATAGCCGCCGCACCTTTGAACCCGATTTTACCGAAGATACTAAAAAGTGCTTTTGTTTTTGAAGTAGCGTCCATGCCTGATAAAGCCTCATTGATACGCTTCATTATGTCTTCATGAGATACAGCATTTTCAACATTAACACCAAATTCACCGGCTAATTCTTTTGCAACTTTCGGATCAAGCAGACGTGTTAAACTCGCATTAAAACCCGTTCCGCCGATTGAACCTCTAAGTCCTGCATTACTTAAAACTCCAAGCCACGCTACAGTCTCTTCAAGCGACATATTCAGGCTCTTTGCAGTAGGCGCAGCATACCGCAAAGCTTCAAACAAAGTCCGCGAACTTAACGAACTTGACCGCGAAGCCTCTGCAAAAACGTTGCCTATTCTTTGCGCGTCTTTTTCAGCATCTTCGATACCCATGCCGAACTGCGACATTGTAGTTGCAATCATGTCGCCCGCTTCAGGAAGCTCTAACCCCTCAGCCAATGCTAAATTCAAAGCGTGAGGGACGGCAGCCTTAGTTTTATCTATGTCGAGACCGGCACGTATTAAATTCTCTTGAGCGTGAAAAACGTCTGAAATAGAAAATCTTGTATCGCGTCCTAATTGTTCAGCTTGCGCTTCGAGCTTTTTCAATTCCTCACGTGTTGCGTTAGATACTGCTTTAACGCGTGCAAATGCTGCTTCAATACCCATAGAAACATTCACGGAGGGAGCGAACATACTTTCAAGAATGTTAAAGCCCTTGAAACCTGTTGCTATTGCAGTAATCCCGCCGAGTATCTTAGTCGTTGCCTCATCGAAGTTTTTTACCATTGCGTCAGTAACTTTTTCGAAACCTGCCATTCTTTGACGCAAAGAATTAAGCCCTGACGAAACTCTGTCTTTTAATGTCAATACAATTCCGAGCCCTATCATGTTCATGCCGTTCATAGATAAAATCACCGTCCTTTCCCTTGTTTAGCTTGTTTTATCTTTTTATTTTCTTCCTCGATTTGTGTTTTGAGCCTTTGAACATACCAGCGCAATTTAGTAACGGGCATATTCAAAAGTTCGTTGTAGCCCCAGTGGAGCTCATGAGCTAAGAAAAAAATCTGCTCGTCTACAGGCCAATATTGCCCGCTGTCGTCAAAGGCGTAAAAAAATCGGGTATCTGCTGCAGCATTACTTTATAAGAGTTATCGCATTCGTAGCAGTTTAGCTCAATTTGAGGGTCTAAACCGCCTTTTAATTCCGAGTATGCCATTCTGATTTTGGATATATCGCGGGTTTTTAACTTGCAAAAATCCTTATATTCGGGGGCTTTCCCATTGAAAGATTTGCAGGCCGCGAGTGCTAAGTGAATTGTATCAATATCTTTCAAAGAAGCGAGCCATTGTTCGCTCCGGCCTGTTGTGTAGTCTATTTCAGCCGTTCCATCGCGTGTTTCAACTACAATCGGGACATCGTCTCTAAACGGGTAAATTTTAAGTGTTCCGTCTTCTAACATTTCGCGCAAATTCAGCTTATAGCCTGAAGTTTTATGACATTTCGGACACTCGTAATTAAAAATCATTTCGTCCCCGTAAGACTGCATTCTGATACGGAGCAATAAATAATTTCTGTCGCCCGTCTTCATGTCAAGCAGAATGTTTATTAATTCGCCTTGATTTTGAGGTACAGGCTTGCCTCCGATTTTTACTAATGCTTTTGCAATAAATTTGTTAATCCATTGCCCACTTTTAACATCGGCCTTATTAGTTAAAACTCTCTCAGCTTCGGCGGTCAACTCTTGAATTTCGCACTCAATTCCCGAAGGTAATACAAATTTCTCCGTATCGGTCATGCTATCTTACCTCGCAGTCTCCAACGGTTAAAGTTAAAGTTTCTATCATATGTTCAGAACTTTCACCCTCGCCGTCGCTCCAAGAAATTTGTGATACAAAAGCCTCCGTCATGTGCCAAGTTTGGATAACCTGCCCGACCCTGTTCACATGGCATAAATCAACGTCGCGCCAATAATCCGACGGCGCACCCTGATCGCCTGTTGTACTGTTTACGGCCTGAGTGAGCCAGTTCCAAGCGTCTAAATCGCCTTTATCCGCGAACATACCTTTTTCAAGAGTACACTCGCCGACAGTTTTGCGGCCTGCGTATTTGTGATTTCGTACACTTCCGCCGGAAGCAAATTCATCAACTTCAACACTAATTTCGGGCGGCGTAGCTTTTTGGAAAACTGCAGCATCAAAACCGTTAATCCTAACTGTGAACTGCCAGCCCTGACGCGGATTTCCCGGAAAAACAGGATTTAATCCCATACTAAACGCTCCTTTCTATGCTCCTAAAATGTCCGTAAGACTTTCGGCAAAATCAGCGTCAAGCCTTGTTATAGCCGCGTCTATCATAATCCATTTAATACCTACAACGGGCTTTAAGAAAATTTGACACTTAAATTCGCCTCTTTGTATGCTCTCGGGCGTGTTTAATTTAGCGTCATCAATGGTTTCAGCGTTCTGATCGCAGAAAATTCTATAGTCATAAAACCAGCGTGAACTTTTCCATTCTCTGAACTTCGGATCAAGTCCCCGATAGAACTCGCGCCACGTTCGAGGGTCGTTAGGCTGGTGAATGTAAGCACGGGCATAAGCGGCTACTGTTTTCTTGATGATTATCAGCATTCGCCGGACGTTGACCTCTCTTAAAAGACTTGCCTGCCTTTGCAAGGTTTGAGCGCCCCAAACTACCGAGCCTGCGTCCTCGAAAACACAAACGGGGTTAATTTGATTTTCAGTTAAATAATTGCCGTCGCCTAATCTACCTCTTGCTCCTACGTTTACATCAACACCGAGTGCGTTTAATATTCTTCCGCGTCTTGTTCCGGCAGGGACGTAACTTTCATTAGCTGAATAGTCATTAACAGCCATAACTCCTAAAACATCTCCGACCGGCGAAATATACCGCTCTTTTTGTTTCGCAGTATCATAAATTTTTATTTTCGGATAGTACATTGCTCCGTAATTGCTTACGAACGGCGAATGATTATAAACACCCGTTCCGAGCCTGAAATCTACAGCTTCTTGAGGTGTTAAATCAAAAGGAGTTTCAGTTACAAATAATAAATCGCCTCTCGTTTCACAATATGCAAGAGCCGCCGTAATCACAGCAGGGGACGAAACACCCGGCACCGCAAGCTGTACAGCGTCATTAATATCATCAAAAGAATGCAAGCCCGTACTGTTTGCCGCAGAGCCTATAAAATCAGCGTCCGTGATATTTCCGCCGTCATTGCCGCCGCTTAATGAGTATAAACCTAATGCAGGCCGCGCTAATTTTCTATCCGTGAGTAAGCCTACGTCCTGAATTTCTATGTAAGAACTTTTAACTTTTTCGGCGTAATTTTCGCTCCCGCTGTCCATTGATAAATCTTCAAAACGCTCAACTTCTTCGCCGCTGTTGTAGACTTTCAGATTAAAAAGGCTTGCAGGGTCTAAACTGTTTACTAAAATCTCAACGGATAATTTATTACCCCAAACGCCCTCAGATAATGCTGTGATTTTCAAAGTATCTGCAGCAGTTTCGCGCCTGTCTTTTAGGTTTACAGCTGCTTTTATTGCCGTCAGAGTTGTTTTATCTGTAATATCTGAATAATGAGCCGCCCGTGATACCCATAAAACCGCGCCGTAACTCAAAGCACGCTTGACTAACAAAGGAAAATCCGAAGTCTTTAACTCGCCGCCGAAAACACGCTCAAATTGCAATTCGGAACTAATTAACTGCGGCTTTCCTATCGGGCCTTTTTCAGTAATTCCAATAGCGCAGGAAATCCCTTTAAGCATTGTATCAACATAATGGCTTAAATCCGTTTCCGTAACAATTACGCGAGGTAACCCGCTCCCCATTCTATTCGGCCTCCTCTCCGATTTCGTCTATACTTACGAGCCCTTTATGTTCCGCAAGACGGAGGGCTTTACTAATTAAATCTTCGCTGATTTCAACAATGCCGCGACAGCCTAAAAATAAACTCTCTCCGTTAATTAAAGGGTAGTCGCGAGGGTTATCAGTGAGATTTTTTATAATACAATTTTTCATTTTTACACCTCGATTGTATCTTGGTTATTAAATTCAACATTAACTTTCTTGATCAGCGGCCAAACTTCCTGAATACCGCTGTAAACTTCAACGTCATAAATCACAATTTCACCGCGTCCCTGAAAAACTTGCGAAATATTAGGTTTTGTATCAAGGCCGGGTAATGTCCGCCATG
Source organism: uncultured Fretibacterium sp. (assembly GCA_947168585.1). Taxonomy (GTDB): domain Bacteria; phylum Synergistota; class Synergistia; order Synergistales; family Aminobacteriaceae; genus JAFUXM01. The sequence continues at coordinate 4,885 of CAMVMK010000003.1, read as the reverse complement.
CCCAGAGATATTGACGCTCCCGCAAGTCATTGACGGCTTTTATGAGCCTGTATTTTTGTGCTAAAATGCTGAATTTCTCTATAAATTCCAACATTGAAAGCGAATTATCAAACGAGATATTTACATCAAAACGCAAGTCGTACCAGCGCGGCGGAACTTCTAAAACAGCGACTTCATTCTCCTCATCTATTACAGAAATCCGGTCGGGGTCGCGCGCTAAGCGTTTTTTCTCCTGCAATACAGGCCCGTTTAAGATAATCGCCGGAAGTTTAGATATTTCAACGATATTTCCCGCGCTTAATACAACATTCTCGCAAAGTTCGGATTTCAGCATTTTAATTAGTGCTCTAACAGTTTCGACTATCATAATAAAAACGCCTCCCGTAAAGCATTCACGTAAATTTCTGAAATCATCTTTTGAAATTCGACGCTCTGAAATACAGGACTTAAAAACGGCCTCGCGGGTATGTGAATGTAAGCTGTAGTCTTTTTTAAGTGAATGCCGTGATAATGCAAGTACGCGCGCATTTTCCCCGTAACTCCGATAGTACAGCCGTACTCATGAACTGCGGCGATATTTACTTCTTTGCCTTTTTTAACGCCGATAAAAACGCTCGAATTGTCGTTAAAAACTTCGTAAGTTACGCTCCCTATTAAATCTCCGTGATCTATTAACGGCTTGCTTGAGCCTTTATTTACAATAGTTACGGGACTAAGAGGCGCGAAACTCTGACCGCCCGGAGCACCGCCACGAATGCCCTTTTTCACTTCGCTTGCACCGTAATTTCCGGCCTTTGCTGCACATTTTCTCAAAGCATTTTTTAGCCTTGACGGATTTAACATATTTGTTAATTTGTTCCAATCGCCTGTTAAATTGCTCATCGTGCGCGTTTCCTCGAAAAATAAACATGAACGTGATAGAACTTCCCGTGATAATGAGCCGCCGGTCTTATTTCTGTAACAATAAGCCGCGAACTGTCTTCAAGTTCTAATTCATCAGCAACACACCCGCCGGAAGCGTTCCAATCATCGGAATAAAAAACTATATGTCCCTCGTTAATCGGGTCGCTGCCGTCAGTTACGGGCGTTAAACTCTCAAATTTTTTATATTTTACCTGCCCGAAAAGTTCATAAGGCTCGGAAAAATTTATCTCGCCTGTTACACCAAATTCAGGGTCTGTCAAAGTTTCTTCACGGTGATGCAGAATAACTTTTACTAAATGAATTATTTTCGGCTTCATGCTATCCCCAGCCTTATTTTTGAGCGTGAATAAGCCCGTAAAATCCCGTCTATTTCAGTATCTCCCGTGATTGAGCCTGAATACAAATTATTAACACTGTCTTCCGCTAATTTGTAGCTGTGCCCGTCCGTTGTTTCGGAGACTAAAAGGCCGCGTAAATTCTTGTCCTCTTGGGCTTCCGTGTCGCTTAAATCCGGAAAATTGTAAATTGCGAGCTTCCGCGAAATTCTTTTAATATCTTCGGGCGTAGAGCCGTCTTCTTCAACATAGCCCCAAGTGCCTTTTACCGTGATATTTAATTTGCCCGCAGGCCAGCGTTTATCTCTATAAATCTTAGGATACGGCCTATCTTCAAGCCTGTTGTAAATAACAAAACCGCTGATAACTTCGCCGTCTACCTCGATAAATTCAGCGTTAATTAAAGGGTACGGCAGCGATAAAATACGTCCGCCGCGCCCGTCAAGCCTCAAAGTCAACTCGCGGGGTTCAAAAAATTGTCCCGTAACTTTATCGATAAAATCACAGGACAATTTTACTAATTTCTCTAATTTTTCATCTGAGTATTTTTCTTCGTCAAGACCTTCAGCGCGTAAGTCTTGAACGCTGCAATAACTCATATTCTTTCAAACAGACCCGTACTCAAAAATCTCTCGGCTTTATTGCTGTCCATATTGAAAACTGTTCCCCTAAAGTATGCAACATTATCAATCATGCAGCTTGCCGCGCCCGTGAGTTTTATGTTGATTTTCTCGTTTTTGGGCTTGGCTTTTTGTGCCGGAGCTTGAGCCTGAGCCTGTTCAGTCTCTAAAATTGCGTCAGTCATGATTAAAAATCGTATGCAATTACAAGAGCATCGTCCCAGACGATTTTACCCGGGTCAACTCTCATGTACATTGTATATTCTGTTAAGTCTTTGCGCTGATTGAACTGCGAATAAACCTTCATTTCACGCTGAATGCCCGAAACAAGATTAAGCCTGTTTGTCAAAATAATTACATCATCGGGGATATATTCAACGGGAAAAACCTGAATACCTAAGAATTTTACAAGGCTTCCCGACTGTAAAACTGTATCGCCTAATTCGCTTATTCTGTCAGCAAGGCTCGTAACATAGGCATCTGCAACGCTCGAAGAACAATAGAAACGCATGTCTTTGCGGTCGCGCTTAAATTTATTAGGCATTAATTTAAGCATGTTCGGGAAAATGTCGCCTTTGTAATCGGTTTTATTTTTGAGGCTGTATTTGTGAGTGTCCGTGCTTGTTTTAGCCTGTTTGATGATACCGTCGCCGATAGCTAAGAAACTCGCGTCAGTTCCGGCAGCTGCTGTATCTCCGTTGAACATCAAGTCCGCTAAATCGTTGCCGAACTGCTGCGCAAGTTCAGACGCGATCCTCTCGCCTGCTGTTTTTCCCTCGATATTATCCTCGATAAATTCTGACGTAATATCGGCTGATAAGCGGACTTTAACACTGCGTAACTCTTTGCGGTTGATATTTACGCCCGCAAGTTCAGCCGGTGAAGACGCCTCTGTAGCTTTACGAATTAAACGGCTTCCGATTAGTAAAAAATCAAGCTGTTTTTCAGGCGAGTTCATTTCCTCGAGCTTAGTATCCTTCAATATTTGCGTATTGTCGGACATGTAGCTGATAAATTTTTTAGCCTGCTGCGGGCTTAATTTTCCGCCTTTACCAGTCCCGGTCATTGTATCGCCGGACGTTATGGCGTCTTTAATTAAAGTTCTGTTGCTGTTCATTGTAAAAAATCACACTCCAATTTTGTTATTAAAATATTCCGTCCCAAATGTCTCCGCTGTTTTTTTGGAGGCTTGTATCTTCCGGAATTCTCTGCGAGAGGCCGCGCGCTTTTTCAACTCTTGCAAGTCTTTGCGTCAACGGCAAAATCGCCTCTTCTACGGCTCTCTTAATTACGTTTGTATTTTCGGCCTTTTCGAGGCTTTCAATACGCTCGCTTACGGGCTTTAACGCTGATTTAACAGCTGCTGCCAAATCTCCCTCGTCTTCGCCGCCTTTGTCATCATCAAGTCCGCTCATAACGTCATTTATAAGCGTCTGAATGTCTTTCAGCTTTGTAAGTCTTGAAGTAGAAATTTTGCGCCCGGATTTTTGTATTTCATTAGTATTTCCTAAGAAAATTTCAAGCGCGATGTTTCTAAAATCTTCAATAGCCGCCGTAATTTTCACGGGGTCAGTTTCCGGCACTGCTTTATCATCATAATAACGCGAAACGCCTAAAACTTTCTGCAGAGCTTCAAAGGCTTCATTTAGTTTTCTACCGCGATCTTTCTCTGAAATTTCGTCAGCGACTGCACCTTTGAAAATTTTGAAACGCTCTTTGTTTGCCGCTTTCGGAACGAGGCTGATAGCGTCGACTTTAACGCCGCGCAATTCACCCGCTTTGTCTGGTTTACTCATCTTCTTTTGTGTCTCCTTCCTCGAATAAAGTTCCTACACCCTCGATTGAAAAGCCTGTAAGTTCGCCGTTTTCTACCAGCTTCCAAACTTCAGGGTCGGGAACATATACACCAACTACCCAAGACCCAGCAATAAAATCAGGGTCGCCCTCGCGCGCTATAAAACTTTCTACCACAACGCCTTTATCAGTATAGCCGTCGTGATCCGTACTAATCTGCGAATTTTTCTTATTTGCAAGAAAATCGTGAGCCATGTCCTCGATAGTTTCAGCGGTCATGAAATTTCCGTCCGTGTCTTTACGGTCAGGAACATAAACCTCGCCGAATACAATTTGCTTTTTAGTATCGGATTTTTTGAAAGCTACAATATTTTCTGTTTTTGTCTGCATACTAACAGCTCCTTTGCATAAAAAAAAGAGACGCAGTCAAAATCTGCATCTCCTAAAAATTTTTTTATTTTGCCGACAGCAAGGCTCGAACTTGCACCCGTGTCGCAATGGCACTGCCTCTCCCAGTTGGGCTATATCGGCATGTTAATTAACGTTAGGATATAAAAAATTTAATTTGCAAATTCGCTTAGATACTTGCTCAGATGATAATCATCTTCAGATATTTCAATGAATTTTATACAGGCCTCGCGCTCTGTTTTGAAGTGATAATCCTCGTAAACAATACCGCGCCCTAACTCTTGAAAACCAACACGCCAGCCTCCGTTTTTATGAGGACGTAAAAAATATTCGCAAGCAGCGTTACCCGCTATGATTTTATCATTGCTATTATTGATACAATAAGCACGCCTATCACTAAGTTCTTTATGTGTAATTTCGGCAAGTCTTTGAATATAATTCACTCCTTAAACACTTCCTTTATACAATTTTTATCTAATAATTCTTGAGCAGTTTTTTCTGTTAAATATTGAATACCGCCTCCTGGCTGATCAAACCAGCCTGCTATGATACCCATTCTTGCAGAAAACGACTTTAGAATTTTATAGGTATGGTAATTATTTTCTTCTAATGTTGTACTGGGTAAAGCCCGCTCCTCGAATGGTGTACCTTCAGGCGAAAAATAACGCCCCTTTGTACCTCCGTATCTATCAATTAATTTAATTTCTCTATCAGGCTTTAACGTAATATCTTTTATTTCACCTACAAAACCTTGACATACTCCCCATGCCTAAAGGCAGGGGATTCTAGTATCCACAACAACTG
>CAMVMK010000002.1 GCA_947168585.1 uncultured Fretibacterium sp. | reverse complement strand
GAGTCAGGAGTCAGGAGTCAGGAGTCAGGAGTCAGGAGTCAGGAGTCAGGAAAGGGATTCTTCACTTGAACTTTTGAGAATTTTTGCAATGTTAATGATAATTGCTCATCATTTTGCTGTTCATGGAGGTTTTAATTTCCCTGTAAATTCGGTAACAATTAACAGACTTTGGTATCAATTTATTTTAATGGGAAATTTAGGCAACAATTTATTTTTATTTATCACGGGATATTTTTTAGTGAAGTCGCCGGGCTTAAAATTTCTCAAACTTTTTAATTTTTGGATAAAACTCTTTTTTTATTCTGTTTTATTTTTTTATTTATTTGTTTTCTTGGGACTTGAAAATTTTTCGTGGAAAGAAGCCTTTGGTTCTCTTATGTTAGTCCCGCGTACAAAATGGTGGTTTGCTACGACGTATTTTGCATTATATTTAATTCACCCGTACTTAAATATTTTACTGAATAATTTGAGCCGTGAAGAATATAAAAAATTTTTAATTTTAATTTTTACGTGCTGGAGCATTATTCCGACTTTAACTTCATTGCCTTTCGAGGGTAGCAGGCTGCTTAGTTTTGTATGTTTATATTCTTTAGCTGCGTATTTCAGACTCTGGGGGCAGGATTTCGGAAATAAAAAATTTATTTTTTACGGCATCGGCTTTTTGTTATTGAATTTTCTCTTAACGGTAAGTCTTGATTTTGCGGGCTTAAAAATTCCTGCTTTGGGTACTTATGCTTCATATTTTAGCGGAATGATGTCGCCTCTCTCGATTTTATGGACATTATTTTTATTTTTAGGTTTTCTCGGGCTCAATATAAAAAATAAATTTATAAATCTTATTGGCGCGGCAACGTTCGGCGTATATTTAATACATGAAGATATGTTTATAAGGCCGTTTTTATGGTTTCAGCTTTTCAAAAATGCTTCATTTCAAGACAGCCCATATTTAATTCCTTATTCGATTTTCGTAGTGATTTTAGTTTTTATCGTTTGCACATTAATAGAAATTTTACGCTCGAAAATTTTTAGATTAATATCAGAAGGACGTATTTCTTGATTAAGCGCATAAGGATAACTATTTCAGCGGGGTCTGTGAGTGTCTGTTTATTAAAGCCCCCGTCAAGGCCGCTTTAGGGTCTCATTCTCGCACCAACCCGACGCTATTGAAAATCTGATCACTTGACCGATTAAGGCACGGATACGGTGAGACGTTTCTAAAAACTCTTTCATTTCAATTTGACGGCATAATTTGAGAATAACGGGTGATTTTATTTCAATTAATTTCAAGTTGCCGATATAAGGAAGAATGTACTTGTTGAACCGTAAGTGAATTGATTTCAAATAACCGGCGATCTTGTCTCTCATACAGACTTTCAGCCATTCAGCGGCGGCCTCTTGAAATGTCGTAGGGCTTTTGTAGGGACGGATTGAAATTAATTCGCCTCTCGCGTCTTTAAGAGAAACATCGGGGTAACGCCGAGCGAAATTTCATGAGATTTCCCACTCTCCTTGAAATACATGAGCCAGTACTTAAAAGAAATGGAGGCGGCACCCAGATTCGAACTGGGGGTAAAGGATTTGCAGTCCTCTGCCTTACCACTTGGCTATACCGCCTCATTACGAAAGGTTATTTTAATAATAATTCGTTAATTCGTCAAGTTAAAATTTTATTTTGACTTTTTATGTTTGCGGACTTTCATAGCCGCGTTAGCGATAGTTGCTTTTACTGTTGTAACTACATCAATTTTTTTTATTTTTTGAGGTTCGTCATTATTGGCCGGAAGTTTTCTGACTGACTCGCCGCTGCCGATTAAAACTGCGATTGAGTGCAAACTCGGAATATTTTCGCAGACGATTTTTATAATAGAAATTATCGGCGTTGAAAGCAAAGCCCCCGGAATCCCCCAAATCATTCCCCATAATAAGAGCGATAATAAAATCACAACAGGACTCACGCCTAATCTGTCTCCGACAACTTTGGGCGTTATTATATTGCCGATCGTAATTTGAATAGCCGCGAGCGAGAATAAAACCATAGCGGGCTTAAATAATCCCGGCGAAAATTGAATTATAGCCATGACTACCGGCGGAATTGTAGCGATAATTGAGCCTACAGTCGGAATAAAATTTAATAAAAACGTCAAAACTCCCCAGCCTGCTGCAAGCTGAACATCAAAAAGCGTTAGAACTATCCAAGCACATACGCCCGTGGCAAAGCTGATTAAAGCTAAAGTTCCTAAATATCTGCTGACCTGAGCCGAGATCGTGAAAAGAATTTTTTTCACTCGCCTTGCGTTATGTCCGAAGGCTTTTTCGATTTTTTCGTCTAAATAAGGAGCTTCGAGCAGCATGAACATCAAAAATACGAACGTCATTACGAATTTACTCGACAGAGCAATAATTAAAGACGAAATATTTTGGGCATTGTCGCGTAAAATTCCCATCCAGTTAAAATTTCTTATGGCTTCCGACGGTATACTCAATATTTGCATCAAATTCACGAACCAGTCCATTAATTTATCTGAATAAAGAGCGTAAACTTTCCCAAATTCGACAACTTGAGAAGCAAGAAATCTGAAGCCTATAAGCCCGACACATAATAAAATCGAAAAAACTAAAGCGACATTAAGCCACGCATTAAGCCTTAAAGTTTTGCCGATTTTTATTACAGGTCTCAGCATTTGAAGCATAAACCAAGCAATTACTAACGGAATAAAAACATTGCTCGCGATATGCAAGACCATACAAAGTGCTATAGATGATAGAAAAACGATAAGGCTGACAAGCAATTTCATATTAAATATTTTCATCTCCTGTTCGTGAATTGAAAATATTATAACGCGAAATTTAATTTTTAATGAGGAATGAGGAGTTAGGAATGAGGAATTAAAATTTTACGCCGATAACGATAATAAATTTCTATAAATCGGATACGGCCAAATATCTGCGGCTATAGTTACTTCTGCTGCATCGCATTTTGCTCTGATCGAATCCATTAACGGAATAATCTCGCCGGTTAATAAATCCGAACGCTGACGGGCATTAAGGCTTGAAAGCCGACCTTTGAGTTCGTATAAGTTTTGAGCGTCTTTAATCAAAGCATTTTTAGCGCGTCCGATCCCGTTGACATAATCGCGCCACGGTGTGCAGTCTCCGAAATCAATTCCGTCAAAATTACTCAGAGAATTTTTCTCTAAAATTAACTGCTTAGAGAACGCCGGCAAAACTCCCTCCCAGAGCATATCGTAAAGCACAGCGGCTTCAACTTCGAGACCAGTTGCAAAACTTTCCATTCTGACCTCATGCAGGTTTTCAAGTTCGTGAGCACGGTAAACGCCGATATTTGAGAGCATTTCTTTATTTTCGGGCTTCAATAATAAATCAATTCTGTCCGGCATTGTCTCAGCTTCGATTAAGCCCCGCCGTTTAGCTTCTTCGTGCCATTCATTAGTGTAAGCATCGCCCTCAAATAAAATATTACTTCCGCGTCTGAAAGCCTCACGAGCCGCGTCTAATGCTGCATCGATTGGATCTTTACCGGCGGAAATTCTTTCTTCAAGCAATTTCGTAACTTCGTCAATTCCGTAAGCCCATAAAGACGCGAACATCGTAACGGGCAGAGCGACAGACTGCGACGAACCAGGAGCGCGGAACTCGAATTTATCGCCGGTGAAAGCTACGGGCGAAGTCCTGTTTCTATCCGAATCAAACGGAATAATATCCGGCAGTTTAGCTAGCCCCAAGTCCATAACACCGCGTTCAGGCAGAGAAACGTCAGAATTATCAAGCCTGCGGATTAAATCCGTGAGAGCCGAGCCGAGATAGACGCTTATAATTGACGGGGGAGCTTCATGGCCTCCGAGCCTGAATAAATTTCCTGACGTAGCTATAACGGCCTGAAGTAAGCTGTGAAATTTTGACATTCCTAAAATAGCAGACGACAAGAAAGTTAAGAAAATTACGTTGCGTCTGTGGCTGTGCGAAGGCTTCAATAAATTTCTTCCCTCGCTGTCAACTAAAGACATATTCGTGTGCTTGCCGCTTCCGTTCATTCCGTAAAAAGGTTTTTCATGGAACAACAATCTTAACTCATGCTGACGCGCTAATTTTCTCATCGTCTCCATTAAAATCTGGTTTTGGTCGCAGGCTCTGTTAGCGTCAGAAAATAAATGAGCAAATTCAAACTGGCATCTTGCGACTTCGTTATGACGTGCCAAAACAGAAACTCCGAGACGCGCTAAATCTCTTTCAACGTCTTCCATGTAACGCAGAACACGAGGCGGAATTGCTCCGAAATAATGATGATCTAATTTTTGATCTTTAGCAGGCTGAGCACCGATTAAAGTTCTTCCGCAAAATCTTATATCCGGCCTTAACTGCGCGCGTGGGCGGTCAAGCAAAAAATATTCCTGTTCTGCTCCGACAGTCATTTTTACGCTTTTAATTCCGCGCTGCCCTAAAGTTTTTAATAATTTCAGAGCACGGCTTTCAACTGCATCAAGAGCGCGCAATAACGGCGTTTTCAAATCTAACGGCGTTCCGTCAAACGACAAAAACACGGTCGGAATACATAAAGTTCCGCCCTTAGGACTTTTTACGATAAAAGCCGGGCTGCTTATATCCCAAGCTGAATAACCGCGTGCCTCAAAAGTTGAACGTGTACCGGCTGACGGGAAACTCGAAGCATCGGGTTCGCCTTGAGCCAAGTGATGACCTCTGAAAACTTCCATAGGATTTCCGGCGGTGTCGGACATTGTGAAAGCCTGATGTTTTTCAGCTGTTAATTCTGTCTGGGGCTGGAACCAGTGAGCCCAATGAGTTGCGCCTTTTGAAATTGCCCAGTCTTTCATAGCACCGGCAACAATGTCAGCGGCTTCGGCACTTAATCTCTGTCGGCCTTCCATGGCGGCCATGACCTGCTCATAAATGTCAGGATTTAATTTTTCTTTCATTACTCGAGCGTCAAATAACATCGAGCCGAAAATTTCATGTATTGTTTTATATTCGCGTTCCGGCATTTTATTTTTTGTAGATTCCTTTCATGATTTAAGCAAAAATTTTTTAATAAAAAACGCTTAATATTAAAATTATTTTAACTTACATATATAAACCGCGTCAAATTTAGCAAAATATATTTTATAATGAAAAAATCAAAACGTTATAAAATTTTCATTAAAAATAACAGTTCCTTATATTCTTATAAAAAAATCAGATGAATTTGATTTTTTCTAATGGGGGGGGGGGTAATATTTTATAAAAAATTATTAGTAAGGAGTTTTAGTAACATGAAAATTAAAAAATTTTTTGCCGCAATATTAATTTTATGTTTCGTCCTTAGTTTGTCGTCCGCTTCGATGGCGGCGAAAAAGAAATCCGCGAAGAAAAAAGTTGCTTCTCAGGATAAAATCGAGTCTATTCTGAAAGAGTACAAGCCGGCAAACGCTACAAATGCTCAAACTATCCGAAATGCCTTAGCCAAATATAAACACGAAAATATCCTTCTCATATCAATTAAGGGCGGCAGCATTGGAATGGTTGTTGTCTCAAAACACGGAGAAACCGGCGGAGAACCTTACGCGACTGTTGAGAATACGGATGTGAAATTCGATACCGCGAAAAAATATTCCGTTGTGCGTATCGATGCGTTTCGTCAGGGAATATTTGAAATGACGTTCATGAACACTGACGGGAAAACTTCAGAAAAAGAAGATTTTTATGATTCAAATTATGAATATTGCGACATGATGGACGTTGCTTTCGGTAGCTATGAGGCAACATTGCCATTCATTCTTGTTCGATAAAAAATATTTTAACCGTGTTGCCTATACGCAAAGGTGTTATAATCAGGCATAAAAAAATCCCCTCCGGTTTGCGACACCGAAAGGGATTTTTGAAAAGATTGATTAAAACCTAAAACTTAATTAGCTGAGATCAACTGCAGTTTCTTCTGTTGTTATGATTTTCGCGCTTTTGATGGCGGCGGGGACTTTCTCGAAGATTGAACCGTTCGCCACAATGCCTTCCATGAGCGATTTTACGTTTGCTGCGCTGACGTCTTGTTTGATGTTGCCGTAGTTCATGTTTATTGCGTCCCCGTTGCTTTTCGTAAAACTAAGCGATAATTTCGTTGAAATTGCCATTTTTTTCACCTCCTTAAATTTTTATTTACTGCCTGCTTTCACAGGAGTTAGCTTAAAATGCTGACTTCAACTTTCTGAACTTCGTAAACTTCTTTAGCTAAGCAGGGTCTAAGTAAATTCACGATATTCATAGCTTTCTGGTCTTCGTACGTATCAACATCAAGACTTCCGAGATTAAGACTTAAAGTTTTTACTTTGCCGTCTTCTCCTGTGCCGTTGTTGAGCTTCGTAACTACTGACACTTTTGTTAAATCGCTTACTACTGCCATAATTTTTCACCACCTTTATTTTTTATAATTTTTAATTTTTCGGCTTCCGTTTCCTTCGGCCTCTGTTCTCTCGAACATGAGAGCATTATATATCATTTTTAATTATTGTCAAGCATTTATGAGGGAAAATTTTTATTGATTTTTTAATTCTATAAATCCGCTCTCTATCAATATTAAAATAAAAACTCTGACAACGTAACCGCGTTATCAGAGTAAGTTTTTATGGAGATGTATGAATAAAAAAGATTTATTCTGTCGCTTTTTTGAGAGCCTCTACTTTTGCTTTTTGAGCTGCTACTTGGGATTCGAGATTAGCTAATTCATCTTCTTCGGCTTTGAGAGAATTTTTAAGACGTTCAGCTAAATTATCTGAAACTGCTTTCATTGCCGCGAAATCTTCTTTTAATTCGGCCATGCTTGCGAAACCGCCCTGCTCAAGTTTTGCAACTCTCTGTTCAAGAGCGGCGATAGTTTTATTTGTTTCTTCAAGTTTAGGAGCAAATTTATTCTGCATAATCGTCCACATAATGTTAAGCACAACAAGTACGCAAACGATAGCAATAATTATTGTTTTTTTCTTATTTTTAAGGGCATTCATCATAAAAACCTCCGTTTGAATATAAACAAAAGAGGCCCTAAAAAATTCGAGCCTCCGTGATTTTCACGAAAAATAAAACTACTTAATTTCGACTTCTGCACCGGCCTCGGTGAGTTTCTTTTTAATTTCTTCGGCTTCTTCTTTAGAAACGCCTTCTTTGATGTTCTTCGGCGGGTTGTCTACGAGGTCTTTAGCTTCTTTCAAGCCGAGTGAAGTGATTTCGCGGACTGCTTTGATGACGTTGATTTTGTTTGCGCCGGGTGCTTTATAGACGACATCAAACTCTGTCTTTTCCTCAGCTGCTGCTGCGGGTGCGCCTGCTGCGCCGGGCATTGCTGCCATCATCATGGGAGCTGCTGAAGCTGAAACTCCGAACTTATCCTCGAGAGCCTTTACTAATTCTGAAAGCTCAAGTACTGACATTTCTTCAATAGCCTTAATAATTTCTTCGTGTGCCATAATAAAATTTACCTCCAAATATAATATAAAAATAAAAATTTTTTACGCTGCAGTTTCCTGTTTCTTGTCCCTGATTTGGGCAAGGCATGTAACGAAATTGCGCATTGTACCAGCCAAAACATTGACGAGTCCCGATAACGGAGCCGCGATTGTTCTGACAACCTGACCGCGCAGAACTTCTTTTGACGGAAGCTCAGCGAGAGCCATAATCTGATCGAGTGTAAGCTGCTGATTTTCAAGCATACCGCCTTTGAGAATAAAGGCTTTCTGAGTCTTGTCGTTAGCGTATTCTTTCAAGACTTTCGCAACCGCTACGGGATCATCATAGCAAAGGGCATAAATGTTCGGACCTTTTGTTAATTCTTCAGGAAGTTCGGACATTCCGACTTCTTTCATAGCGATTTTGAAAAGAGTGTTCTTTGAAATTTTTAACTCGCCGCCAGCCTCACGGACTTTTTTGCGCAGATCTGTACTCTGTGCGACTGTCATTCCGCGATATTCAGCAACGAAAACGGCTTTAGTTTTTGAAAGTTTTTCTTTCAAAGCATCAACAAGCTCATATTTAATTTTTGCCGGCATATTTATTTTTCACCTCCTTAAAAGTCTCACAAAAAAACTCCTCCCGAAAATTATATCAGGAGGAGCGTCAATTTCACGCTTATGATTTAACTCTCTCTCCTGAGCAGAATTTTTAAGCATTAAAGCCTCTGCTGTCTTCGGAAAAAAATTTTTTACTTAAAAAACTCAATAAAAAACGAACGAAAAATTTTTATAAAGCTAACTCTTTCTGAGCAAGTGCCGGATCAACTGCTATTCCAGGTCCCATAGTCGGAGCGATTGCTATGCTCTTTACATAAGTGCCTTTTACTGAAGCCGGGCGAACTTTGTAAATTGCTGCGAGCAAGGCTTTGACGTTATCATAAAGCTGATCCGTAGAAAATTCTTTTTTGCCTGCCGAGTTGTGAGTAATTCCGGCTTTGTCAGCTCTGAACTCTACACGGCCTGCTTTAATTTCTTTGACTGCGCTTGCAAGTTCAAAAGTTACTGTTCCGCTCTTAGCACTGGGCATTAAACCGCGAGGGCCTAAGACTTTTCCTAAACGTCCGACTGATTTCATCATATCCGGTGTAGCGATAACTGCATCGAAGTCCATGAAACCGCCCTGAATCTGCTGAACCATGTCTTCGCCGCCGACTAAATCTGCACCTGCGTCTTGAGCTTCTTTGATTTTTTCGCCCTGAGTAATAACTAAAACTTTCTTAGTTACGCCCGTTCCGTGAGGAAGGCTGACGGTGCTTCTAACCTGCTGGTCAGCGTGGCGCGGGTCAATCCCTAAACGCACGTGAACTTCGATACTTTCATTGAATTTCGCCGTAGCAATACTCTTGAAAAGTTCGACAGCTTCACGAAGTCCGTATAACTTTCCGGCCTCGATTTTAGCGGCTGCTTCATTATATCTTTTACTTCTCTTCATATTCTTACCTCCTGCGGTTTTTACGAGTAAAAAACTCTCCCGCCGACTTAAAAAATTAATCCGTGATGTCGATACCCATTGAACGCGCTGTGCCTTCGATCATCCGCATTGCTGCTTCGATGTCGTTAGCGTTGAGATCTTTCATTTTCATTTCGGCGATCTCTTTTACTTTAGCGCGAGCCAATTTAGCGACTTTGGTCTTGTTCGGAACGCCTGAAGCTGTCTCGATACCAGCGGCTTTCTTCAATAAAACTGCTGCCGGAGGAGTTTTAAGCTCAAACGTGAAACTTCTGTCCGCGTAAACAGTGATAACCGCAGGAATTACTAAACCTGCCTGATCCTGAGTTTTTGCGTTAAACTGCTTGCAAAACTCCATAATGTTTACACCGTGCTGACCAAGCGCAGGGCCTACAGGGGGCGCGGGTGTCGCTTTGCCGGCTGGCAGTTGTAATTTAATCTGCCCTACAACTTTTTTAGCCATAATAAAAATTTTTCCTTTCTGTTCTGTTACTTAGTTACTTATTTATATTCGCAAAAATTAAAAAATTAATGCCTTAAATTTTTTCCAGCGCTTTGTAATCCGTCTCAAGAATTGCGCCGCCAAGAACTTCACTCTTGAATCTTACTTTGTTCTTTTTAAGATTTACATCTACAACAGAACCGGTAAAACCCTTCATTTCGCCTTCAGCAATAACTCTGACAGTGTCGCCGGGCTTTATGTCTATTTCAACATCAAGATTTTCTTTATCTTTATTAATTATAGCCATAACCCTGTCGACTTCTTCTTGAGAGAGCGGAATCGGGTGAGTTCCTGCGCCTATGAAACCTGTTACTCCGGGCGTGTGTCTTACAGCGTACCATGACTGTTCGTCAAGAATCATCTCGACCATTACGTAACTCGGATAAAGTTTTCTGGTAACTTCGCGGCTTTTTCCGTCCTTAATTACGATATGTTTTTCAGTCGGCACGAGGACGTTAAAAATTTTATCCTGCATATTCATGGCTGCAATACGCTGCTTGAGGTCGGCTTCTACTCTGTTTTCGTAACTTGCATACGTCTGGACGACGTACCACTGACGATCACCGGGCATCTTGAATCCTTAACCTAAAAGTGCGCTGAAAAGCCACGCAAGAAGAAAATCAATAAGTCCCAAATATAACGACACACAAAGCGTAAAAACGATTACAACTAATGTCCAATACCACATCTGCCTTCTTGTCGGCCATGTAACTTTTTTGAGTTCGGCCTTAGCTTCACGAATAAAATTCATGAGCGAAGACATTTTCGTGGTTTTTTCTGCTGTTTTTGCCATTTGCTTTGTCCTTTGCCATAAAAAAATGGCAGGCCCGGTAGGACTCGAACCTACAGCCCCCGGTTTTGGAGACCAGTGCTCTGCCAATTGAGCCACGGACCTGCGTGAAAATTACGGGCTAAATTCTACAACAAAATTTTATCTTTGGCAACTACTTTGATTCTTTGTGAAGAACTGAAGCGTTGCACCACTTGCAGAATTTTTTAAGTTCGAGTTTTTTCTGCTGTTTCTTTTTATTTACAGTTGTCGTATAGTTGCGACGTTTGCACTGTGTGCAGGTAAGTCCTACTATGTCTGCCATTTCTAAAAATTCCTTTCTAAATCTCAAAATCTAATCTCAAAATCAGATTTTGTTATTTTAACACAAGCTATTTTAATTAGAAATTAATTCTAATTATTTTTTACCTGAGCAGCTAAGAATTTAACTTGTTCGAAAGGCAGATTAAGACACTTAGCGATTTTTTTCAGTGAAAGTCCGCCTTCCTTGATTAATGCCCGGGCAATTTCAAGACCTCTAACCTCAAGTGCTTCCTTAGCGTATTCTTCTGCATATTCTTTAGCGAAATCTTCAACTAGTTTTGACATGTTACTTCCTCCTTCCTGAAATTCCCTGAAACGTTTAGCTGTATCTGCTAAAGGCTTAAAATTCATGTCGTTAGGATTCTCGCAGAAAAAATCCTGCATGAGTTTACCTAGTTCTGTTGCGCTGTTTCTGTCTGAGCCGTTGACGTAAATTATATGTTCGCCGTCATTAAAAAGTTCGTCAATATTTTCGATACGCCTTTCAATATTAGAAATTAATTTTTTATTAATTTTTTGCTTGAGCAGCTAAAAGTTTAACTTGTTCGAACGGCAGATTAAGATACGCAGCAATTTTTTTCAGTGAAAGTTCTCCTCCTTTGATTAATGTTCGAGCAAGTTCGAGAGTTTTTTCCTTAGCATATTCCTTAGCGTATTCTTCTGCGTATTCTTTAGCGAAATCTTCAACTAGTTTTGACACGTTATTTCCTCCTTCTTGAAATTCCCTGAAACGTTTAGCTGTATCTGCTAAAGGCTTAAAATTCATGTCGTTAGGATTCTCGCAGAAAAAATCCTGCATGAGTTTACCTAGTTCTGTTGCGCTGTTTCTGTCTGAGCCGTTGACGTAAATTATATGTTCGCCGTCATTAAAAAGTTCGTCAATATTTTCGATACGCCTTTCAATATGATATAAAGGTTTTCCGCGTCCGATAACGTCATTTTCTGTGATAAAAATAACATAAGTTTCAGGCAAATCGCTGAAATTATCGCCGGGCTTCAATAAATTCGAGTCAAGGATACTTGAATGATACCTAGCCCGTTTTCTGTCTGCGCCTTTGTCTGAACGTTGAACTTCGATATTATATTTTTTATTTTCGCTGTCGGTCGCGTCTATGTCGAGCCTAATATCACGGCCTAGTAAATTTTTTATAGACGTTTGAGTTTTAACACGCGTAACTTTTATATCAGGCTTATTCAGAATAATTCTTAATAATAATTCCGTACATTCGATATTATTGTCGAAGCAGACACTCATAAACTCGTCATCAACCAGACGAAATTTTTTTATGAGCTCTTGCAGACGTTTTTTATGATCTTTTATATTGAAAATTTTATCACTAAAAATTTATTTTTCTTTGGGAACAGACGCAAAAAGTTTCATTCGTTTCTGAATGATATTATATTTCGGGTTGGCTTCTTTTATCAAAGCGGCCATGACTTCGGGATCGTCAGGCAAATGATACGTACAGAGAGCTAATTTCGGAGCAAAATTTTTCAAAGTTTCTTTCGCGCCTTTTAATAAATTTCGTTCAAAGCCTTCGATGTCGGACTTAATAAAATCTACGCGCGGCAAATTATTTTCGCGGACAAACTCGTCTATGCTGATAGTTTCGACTATATCAAAATTTTTTGATTCAGAGTCTTGAGATTTTTTGAAAGAACTTGCGGCGGTGTTGCCTGAAGTGTCAAATGAAAGTGAAGCGTTTGCTTTTTTATCTGAAATTCCCTTTTGAACAGGAACAATATTTCCGTTTAACTGCGCGGTTTTTTCGAGATATTTGAAATTTTCTTTTGAGGGTTCAAACGCAAAAATTGTACCCCCCACAATTATTTTTAACTTTCACGGAGGCATAAGCAGCGAAATCTCCGATCCAGCTTCCTGCGTCAATAACAATGTCGCCGGGTTCGACAGTTACATTTACTTTATCGTTCACGAGGCCGTAAAGACCTTCAGCTAAATATTTTTCGCACTCGTCAAAAATTTTTTCATCATATTTATCTTCAAAATGAATGTAAGATTCAAAAGTGTCGTTAAAAATTTCAGCGGCCAAAATTCTTTCGTTGACTTTATCAAGCAGCGGCAATTTCACGTTTTTAATGTGATAACATTCGCTGTCGGGATTCAAAACGCGCCGGACATGTTCGCGGACATAAAAATCTGAATTTTTATGAAAAATTTTCGCGTTCATTAAGTCAGCGAGCCATAAAAATAATTCTTTGGTTGTGTATACTCCGTGCCTAAGACGTTTTAATCTTATCGGCAACGCTTCCGTAAATTTCAAGTTAAGAGCCTCCTAAAATTAAAAATTTTTAAGAATTATAATATATTTCAAAATGAAAATTTTAACTTGAAAGCTGTGTGAAATTTTTGACGCGAAAAAAAATTTTAGATTATTTTACGATCGGCGGAACTCCCGGCGGTAATCAGGACTGGCTGCCCGAATGGGATATGAACATGGGAGGCTGCGCGGCTGTAACGGCCTGCGACACTTCAATATTTTTAGCTCGCCTTGAGCCTGAAAAATTCCGGACTCTTTATCCTTTCGATGCTGAAAATTTATCGCGGACGGATTTTATAAAATTTTCTTCCATTATGAAACCGTTTTTGACTCCGCGTTATCATGGAATTGATTATCTTGAAACTTATATCTGCGGCTTCTATGACTACATGAAAAAAGTTAAAAACGAAAATTTAATTTTAGAGGGACTTTCCGGCAGCGTTGACTATGAAATTTTCGCGGAGGCAATTAAAAATCAAATCGACAGAAATTTTCCCGTGCCTTTTTTAATGCTTAATCATCATGATATTAAACTCGATGATTTCGAGTGGCACTGGTTTAATTTAGCAGGCTATGAAGAACTTGATGATGATATTAAAGTTTTAACAGTAACTTACGCCGAATATCAATGGTTCAGCTTACGAAATATGCACGACACACGAAATGAACGTAAAGGCGGAATTATTAAAATAAAGGAGAAAAAATTATGCCAAAAATTCAGCACTCTGTATTAATATTTTTCACTGTAATTTTATTATCAGCATCATCATCGCAAGGTCTTGAAAAGATTACGAAAATAAATTCAATTCCTCAAGCTCAATGGCAAAAAACTGCGGACTTTCCGGATCAGCTTGGCCGAGTTGATGATACTCTTGCGTTAAACAGCATGATAAGTTTTAATTTTTGGCACTCTCAGGGAAAAATTTATCTTAAAATTTCTGAACATGTTAAAAATTTCGATATGTTTATTAACGGCTCGCGCATTGATACTTCGTCTATAAAATCGACAGGATTTTACGCTGTCGATATTTCGGGTTATGCTGTCGACGGAGTCAACACCGTACAAATTTCAAATATAAATCCGTCAAATAAAAATAAAGCCGTCAGCGTTTTTATTCCGTATCCCGTTATTCTTGACGGAAATCTTGAAGAGGCCGGTATACGTCCCGAAACACTTTCTTTAATTTCAGACATAATAGAGTCAGACATTGAAAAAGGATTTCCGAGTGCTCAGCTTGCAGTGATACGAAACGGGAGGCTCGTTTATTCAAATGCTTGGGGAAAAATTGACACTCATAATAAAAACAGCAGAGCCGTAAATAAAAATACTCTTTATGATTTAGCTTCCGTGAGCAAAATGTTCGGAGTTAATTACGCTATTCAAAAATTAGTAACTGAAGGAAAACTCGATATTGATACGAAAATAATAAATATTCTCGGCCGGGATTTCGCTTCGGATCCTCAAAAATCTTCAATAACTGTCCGCGATGTCTTGTACCACCGGGCAGGTTTTCCGCCCGAATTTCATTATCACGATAAAAATTATAATATCTCAACGAGAAAACACGACAGCAAAATTGTAAATCCTTTATACACTGGCATAGACGGCAGTCAGGAAACTCGCGGAAAAACTCTCAAAGCGATTTTCAAAACTCCTTTAATATATCAGCCGCGAACAAAAATAATTTATTCTGATGTAGATTATATGCTGCTGTGCTTCATAGTCGAAAAAATCACGGGCAAAAGACTTGATGTTTATATGAGCGAAAATTTTTGGCGGCCTTTGAGCTTAAAAAGAATTGCATTTAATCCGCTTAAAAATAATTTTTCACGTGATGATTGCGCAGCTGCTGAAATTTACGGCAACACACGGGACGGGAATATGACTTTCAACGGCATAAGAACTTACACGCTTCAAGGCGAAGTTCATGATTACAAGGCTTATCATTCTATGGGCGGAGTGTCGGGTCATGCCGGATTATTTTCTAACGCTGAAGATATTGCGAAGTTAGCTTCAATTATGTTTTTCGGCGGCTACGGAGAACATAAATTTTTCTCAAAAAATGTCATAGATATGTTCACGTCTCCTATTAATAAAGATCAGGCTCAATGGGGAATAGGCTGGTGGCGTGAAGCTGAAACTCAAAGAGCGTGGTATTTCGGAACTCAGGCTTCATCATCTGCTTTCGGTCATCAGGGCTGGACAGGTACTTTAGTAATGATAGACCCTTCAAGAAATTTAGTTATTGCTTATCTTACAAACAAAATAAATTCTCCGGTCGTTAAGCCTTATACGGGCAAAAAAATTTTTTACGGCAACTGGTTCACAGCGTCAACTCTCGGCTTCGTGCCTCAAATAATTTCAATCGGAATGGACAGCAATAAAGACGTTTCGGAGCAATTATTATCGCTTCTTAAAGACATGACGGAAGACAGTTTGAAACTTATTCCAAAAGGAGCAGGAAAAAATCATCCGGCAGTGTTAAACGCTGAAAGCAAGAAAAATATTTTGTTAAAGTACAGCAGGAATTGAATTTGATTTTTCTATAATCCTTTGAGATTTAACGAGGCTTTTACACGAAAATTTAACATGTCCTGTTCTAATTTGAATGAGGGCATGAATTTTTTTACGGATTCAAGATTTCGGTTTTTAATTAAAATTCCTGAAAGTTCAAAAATTTTTTTTAGTCTATTATTTCGAGTCTTATTAATAATAATTCCGGGATTCGTAATTAAAACTTTTGCGGGTCTTGAAGTTATTAAAATTTCAATTAAATTTCCGGCGCGGTAGTCTGAATGAAGCAGAGAATTTATAAAAATTTCCTGAAAAGACTGTGAACAGCCGGGCGATAATTTATTGACGAGACGCGGCAAAATATTTCTATAAGCGTCCCAAATATTTTGAGCTTCAATTTCAGCGTGATTATTAGGAGTATCTAAAACGGCGCGGACTCTCAAAATATTTCCAAACATTAAAGCTCCGGCAAAAGTCAAAAATTTTCCCGAAAAAATAAAACTCCGGCACAAAAAATCTTCCGGCGAAAAATTTTTATATTCGTTATGAAGATTTATTAAATAATCATGAAAATCATTCAGGCTTTCAGGGTCAATATAAAAATTCGCTGCGGGCTTGTCATCACGAGCGCAATACGTCAACCTTGCAGAATTACGCGAAGAAATTAAATTAACGCCCTCAACACGGCGGTAAAAAATTCCGTTAAAAAATAACGGCTTTGAATCCCAAGATAACGGCAAAATTTTTATAATTAAAATCTTTTCGAGGCTCTGAACTTCAAAAGAAATTCCGCGCGGTATTAAAGAATTTACGCTGAAATCTGCGTGAAAAAATCCTGTAATTATAATTTCTTCATCAAATTCACGTTCTGCTCCTAAAATTATCCAGCCCCCAGAAGAGTTCGCCATAGCACACGCAACAGGAGCGATGTCTGAAAGTTCGTCATCGCTCAAAAATTCCCGGTCATCGTTGTCGGTTGCTTTAAGAAATTCGTCGAAGCTGGAAAAATTCAAATTAATTCAACTCGTTTAAGATTTCACCGATGTCGCTGTCGATGCAAAGGGATTTATCTTCAAATTTATCGCGTGAAGGAACATAAGCCTCGCCCAAATTTATGCAGATATAAAAAGCGTCCGGCCATTCGCGTGTCATCTGCCAGAACGGAAATTTTATAATTCCAGGTGTGTTCATACCGGTGCCGAGATCAAGAAAAAGAGTTTTTTTCATGCGGCTCTCGTTAAGAAAATTCACGTAATTATCGCAGGCCAGCTGCCAGCCGTCATCTTCAACGAATGAATCATCAGAACGCAAATTCATTGCCATTTCTCTGCCGCAGACGGGACAATGAGGGATTAACTCTGACGGAACGCGCATATTTTTTTGCTGCTCTACCATTTTAATAATAACTTCTTTATTGTCATAAGTTTTATTATGGCAAGGCAGCGAACATTGAAAAAGCCCGTAATCGCCCTGAGTGTAAAAAAGACGCGATTTATCGAAGCCTGCTTTTTGAAAACAGTGATCGACATTCGTAGTTAAGACGAAATAATTTTTATTTTTCACGAGTGATAATAAATTTTCATAGACGGGCTTAGGAATGTCCATGTATCTATTTACGAAAACGTTGCGGCTGAAGAAAGCCCATTTTTCTTCGGGAGTTTCGTAGGGGTAAAAGCCGCCGGAGTACATATCGTGAAAATCATATTTTTCTTCAAAGTCCGCGAAATATTTTTCAAATCTCTCACCAGAATAAGTAAATCCGGCTGACATTGAAAGCCCTGCTCCTGCGCCTATTAAAATTGCTTCGGCATTGTTAAGGGCATTACGTAAAAATTCAATTTTTGCTTTTTTATCCATGATATTAATTTTTTAATTCTTTCTCGTAAATTTTTAAGTCTAAATCTTTGAAAACGTTAAAAATTATTTTCTTGAGATTCTTAGCTTGCGGCAAAAAATTTTTAACTGTCTTAACGGCGATTTTTGCGGCTTCTTCGTTAGGAAAATGAAATTCTCCCGTTGATATACAGCAAAAAGCTAAACTTTTCAAATTTTTTTCGTCAGCAAGTTTCAAACAGGATTTATAGCAGCTCTCAAGTTCGGAGCGATTATTATCGTTTAATTTCCCAAAGACTATAGGGCCGACAGTATGAATTATAAACTTTGACGGAAGATTATAAGCACTCGTTATTTTCGCGCTGCCTGCGGGTTCGTCATGACCTTGAGCCTGCATTAATTTATTACATTCGTCGCGGACTTGAAGCCCTGCAGCTGAATGAATAGCGTTATCTATACATTTATGGCACGGAATGAAGCAGCCTAATAATTTTCCGTTAGCGGCGTTTACAACAGCGTCAGAGTCAAGGCGTGTTATATCGCCCTGCCAAAGTGAAATTCCGGGCTGAATTTCTGCTAAATTTTCTACGTGAACTATGCCTTTTAATTCGCGTTCATGAGATAAAAATTCGTCCTGAACTTTCAAAAATTCCGGATTTAATTTCATAGGCGGCCTGACGTTCATAAGCGAACGCAATAAAATTTTTTTGTCGCTGATATTCGCCGCGTCTCGTTTATATTCAGGCATTTCGTTTAATAAAAATTCTATTAAAAAATTTAATTTTTCGTCCATAATTTTAATTCTCCGTCAAAAATTTCACGCAATATTATATAAAAAGATTTTCAGGTAAGGTTATAATAACTTCATAATTTCATAGAGGTGATTTTTATGTATGATACTTTAATAAGTTCTCAATATAATCTTGAAACAAAACATACGGACGATGACAGAAGCTGGGTTAAAGATCTCGATCTTAATCTTTATCGCGGCAGGGGGAAAAAAATGTTCCCGAATATTGACGCACAAGATTACATAAAGGAGCTGCGAGACTGTGATCGTACCTTTTAGAAAACTTTTCTTGGATACGGCTCCGCTCGTTTATTATTTGGATGATCACGAATATTATGCTGACATCGTTCAGAATTTTATTTTGGCTTCCGCTATGAATGGGGTAGAGATGCTTACGTCCGTTATTACAGCGACTGAGTATCTCACTTATCCCTACAGAAATAACGATACAGAAAAGATTTCAACTTTTTTTGAATTCACTGCTAAAACAAAAATTTCGCTTATTCCGATCGACATTGCTATTGCAGAAAGAGCTGCGCAAATCCGTGCGAATTATCCCTACTTTAAGACAATGGATTCTTTACAGCTTGCGGCAGCCCTTCTAAATAACTGCGATGCTTTCTTGACTAATGACAAGCAGCTCTGTCAATTTTCAGAACTCAGCTGTATTACAGTTGACTCACTGTGAGAGTCATTCCGTTAATTGCTTTAACTATTCCCGAAGAACCGGCAAAAATAACTCCTGCTTCTGATTTTGCCCGCCAAATTTCACCGTGGCAGGACACTTGGCCGAATGAATTTTCACTTAAATCTGAAATTATTTCGACTTCAAGCCCTAACATTCCCTGCGAACCTGTCGAGACTTTACGGCGAAAACCTTTCAAAACTAAGAACGCTATTAACGCGAAACAAATTCCTAAAGCTACTGCAAGACCGATTATAAATGACATTGAAATCTGCAAAAGTTCTCCGCCCGGTGCCCTGAATAAAAATACTCCGCCCAAGCAGAATACAGGCAAACCCACGAGCGTCAAAAGTCCCGAAGTTCCGGCGATTAAATCTACAGCCATTAAAATAATTCCGGCTAAAATTAAAACTATTCCAGCCCAATTAAACGGAAGCATTTTTAAGCCTATCGAGCCTAAAACGAGCATAACTCCGCCGACTGTTCCTAAAATAAATCCGCCCGGCGTTATAACTTCAAAGAAAATTGCGGCAACTCCGGCTGAAAGTAATAAATAAGCTATTTGAGGATCTGAAACAAACTGAATAATTTTTTCGCTGAACGACATTTCGGCACGCGAAACTTTTACTTCATTGTCTAAATTTATATTCACAAACTGCGAATTAATTTTTACGCGCCTTCCGTCAATAGCTTTTATTAAAGAATTTATATCGCCCGCAATAATATCAATGACCTTATTTTTTAATGCTTCTGTAGCTGTTAGCGAAATACTTTCTTCAATCATTTTCTCGGCGATTTCCTGATTCCTGTTTCTTAACTGAACGACTGAACGCATTTGAGCTTTTAAGTCATTCATAATTTTTTTGCTCATGTCGCTTTCTTTAATGTCTTCGCCGGAAGCAACGACAGGGTGAGCCGCTCCGATATTCGTTCCGGGTGCCATTGCTGCAACATGGGCAGACTGAACTATAAAAGCCCCTGCACTGGCCGCGCGTCCTCCCGAAGGTATCCAGACTGCTACAGGAACTTTTGAAGCCAAAATCGACTGCACAATGCCCCGCATAGCCTCGACAAGTCCGCCCGGAGTATCAAGCTGAAAAATTATTAAAGAGTCTCCGTTACGTTCAGAATTACTTATAACTTCTTTCACAAATTCTTCCATTTGAACGCCGACAGTCCCGTTTAATTCAGCGAGCGTTATATCGCTTCGGGCAAAAGCTGCTGACGAACTCAAAATAAAAATTAAAACCGCTAAAAATATTTTTTTCATTCCTAACTCCTAATTATTAATCGTCTCTTTCTTTTCCGCGCCAAAAAGTTCTGACGGGAGTTCCTGTAAAATCTTCAAGTTCGCGTAATTTATTTTTAACGTGATTTTCAAACGATGAATTAACTAATTCAGGCTTATTTACGAAAAATATAAAACTCGGCGGCAAAGCATCAGCCTGCGAACAATAATAAACTTTTAAGGCCCGTCCTTTTTTATCTGACGGAAGTCTATCAAAAGCTAAAACATCTCGCATTAATCTATTTAATAAATTCGTAGGGATTCTTTTCTGTCTGTTCTCGTTGACTTTTAAGACAGTCTGAATAATTTTCGGGATTCCGCGGCCGTTCACAGCAGAAGCAAAAACTATAGGAGCGTAACTTAAAAACGGCATTTCATCACGAATTTTTTTTATTAATTCGTCTGCAGGATTTTTGCCCTCGCTTTGCTGTATCAAGTCCCATTTGTTAATAACAATAACGAGCCCTTTACCTTTTTGGGCAACATGGGCGGCGATTTTTTTATCTTGATCCGTGCAGGGCTCGCGGGCATCCATTAATAATAAAGCTATGTCGGCTCTGTCAACGGCGGCGAGAGTTCTAACGAAAGAATAATATTCTAAATCTCCGTCAAATTTTGAGCGTTTTCTAAGTCCTGCAGTGTCAACAATCTTAAAATTCTGACCGTCAATATTAATTTTCATGTCTACGGGGTCGCGTGTAGTTCCGGCTATAGGGCTGACGAGTGAACGCTCTGAATTTGTAATTTTATTTAAGAGTGAAGATTTACCTACGTTAGGCTTTCCTGCAATAACGAGTTTAATCTCATCGGAATTTTCTTCAAAATCTTCAAAATCATCATCGGGCAAAACTTCAGCGATTAAATCAAGAAGATCATCAATTCCGCGTTTATGAAGCGCGCTGAGACCTACAACATTTTCAAAGCCGAGCGAATAAGCATCGTTAATAAAATCATCGTGTTTAGGGTCGTCAAGTTTATTCATAGCAACTACAACGGGCTTGTCATTTCCTGAGGCTCTGCGTATAAAATTTGCGATTTCTTCATCAGAACTTGTAACGCCGTCGCGTCCGTCAAGCAAAAAAATTATAGCGTCGCATTCTTTCACGGCCTCATCAACGTGATTTTTAATTCCTGCGCTGAATTCAGTATCAGTTCCGAAAATTCCGCCGGTGTCGATGACGTAAAAATTTTTTCCGCGATGCTCACATTCTCCGTAAAGTCTGTCTCGTGTAACTCCGGGCATATCGTCAACGATTGCGTCTTTAGTGCCGGTTAATCTGTTAAAAAGTGAAGACTTACCGGCGTTAGGTCTTCCTATAATTGCAACTATCTTAGGCATTGTTCCGATTTTACTTTCCGCCGCGCATATAATTCGCAAGCTCTTCGCCCTTTAAGTCAGAAGCTAAAGCGACAGCTAATTTAATTCGAGCCTGATACGGCGATAACATTCCGCCGCTGATTAAGCCGATCTCTAAAAGCTGAGCCGCGCTTCCCTCGTAATTTTCATTAGGCTGTACAATTCCGTCCGGGTATCTTGACGTAAGCACCGTAGGAATTTCAGCACGGAGAATTTTTCTTAGCAGCGGCACCCATGACGAAGGCACATCGCCGTCTCCGAGTCCTGAAACTATAAGGCCGTCAAGTTCTTCAAATTTTTTATTGTCGAGCAGAGCCCTGAGAATTAAATCATTTTCGCCGAGCGATGCCATTAAAACAGGAATATTGCGGGCTAAAGGCTGTGTCAATTTTTGAATATAACGATGACGGGGAAATCTCAACGAAATATAAGTCCCCGAAGGCTGAGAAAAAACTCCGAGAGGCGACTCTGGAAATGCAAGCAGGCCCCCGCGGTTGAAATTTGAAATCCTCAAAACGTCCGCCGGAGAATAAATAGCGTCCTGAATACAAATTAAAACGCCTTTACCCGTACAAGAGCCTGATAATGCCGCACGAACTGACTGCGAGAGTCTTAAACGGGATTCACTGTTAGGCGAGTCTGCGTTAAAAATTGAACCAGTAAAAATTAACGGCGGATTCAAATCCCAAACCAAGTCGGCCAAGTAAGAAATTTCTGCTAAAGCCTGAATTCCGCAGGTAACAACAACGCCCCGCGCTCCTTGATCATGAACGAATGACGTTATCATATTAACTAATTCGCCGCACATTCTCAGCGTGTAATTTGAAACGGGCTGACTGCTCCATCGCTGAAAAACTATATGCTCGTGAACGTCATCGGGCAAAAGAGCGTAAAGTTCTTCATCGGTGAGTTCTGTATCGTCTTGATGCTGAACTATTCGGCCTCCAGCTAATAAAACTACAATTTTGTCTCTTATTTCCATTTCTAAAAATTTTTTAAGCTCCTTTAATTTTTTATACAGCTATTTTTGAATAAACTTCTGTGTCAGTTTCTACAAGGGAAACTATTTGACCGCTTCCCAAGTTTATAGAATTTACATCGCTCGGAACCGGCATTGTTTCGCCTTTTTCTTCCTCGTAAGAAAGCATTGTGTTCAAAGCGTCTTCGGCGTTGTCAAGTGCTTCACGCAATGTTAGTCCGTCAGTAAAGCAATTTGTCATGTCAGGGAAGTCTACGTAATAGACTTTATCTTCCCTGCTGTAAGTTATAACGGTCGGATATTCGTATCTCATTTTATCTTTTATTAAAATTTCCAGAGTGAGAAGTCTTTTCCTCATTCCTAACTCCTCACTCCTAACTGCTTTTTAATATCCTAAATTCTCGCCTACGACAATGACGTGATATTTTCGTCCCTTAACGGCCTGATTAAGAATTAAAATCGCCCGGCACATACTCTCGTCATTGAGGCAGTTGACGCAGTGTCCGGCTTTAACGCAGGCTGTTTCAACGTGCTGCTTAACGGCGTTAGGGATTGTTGCGGATTGGGCGCGTTTAATGCCGTCATCAAGATTGAAAGTTAATTTATTAATTCCTATGACGAACAAAACGAGACCGTTTCCCCAAGCCATTCCGGCTACTCTGTTGCCTGTTCCGTCAATGTTAATAATTTGACCGTCGCGGGTTAAGGCGTTAGCACTCGTTAAAAAAACATCAGCTTCATTCTCTTTGAAACGTGCCGCGCGGGTTTCTGCAGAATTCATATCGCCGCCCCAATGCTGATAAACTAAGTTGCCGCGTTCTTTGAGAGCGTCAAGAGCACCGATCTCCCTGACTGTTACAGTGCCCGGAATTCCGACAGAAGCGTCCGCCGGGATAATTTCCAAAATTCTTTTCAAAGCGTCCGAGCCTGTCGGGACGTATTCAGCTTCAAATCCGCGTCTTTTAAGTGCTTTTACTACATCGCTGCCGATAATTTCATTTCCTTTAATAACGTTTTCGTTCATGATTTTATTCCCCCTCTAAAATTTTTAATTGAGTTTCGACTGTAAAATTTTTTTTGAATCTCCGACGGGCATTGTCGAGTATTCTTTTAGAGTCAAAAAACATTCCTTTAGCTTTATAAGCCCCTGCAAGACCTATATAAGCCCGGACATCGCTTCCGTTAAGTTCTACAGCGCGGTGAAAAAAAATTATAGCTTTGTCGTATAATTTTTCATTATAAGCCTCGTTAGCTTCATTCAAAACTTCATAAAAAGCTGCAGGAAGTTTTATTTTTTTTTCGTTTGCTTCTTTTTTCTCTTCTTCGATTTCTTTAACTTCAACTTCCGGTTTATCTTCTTGAATTTCAGGTTCTTCGGGCTCTTTATCTTCAGAAATAATTTTAATAATTTCCGGCTCAGGCTCTTTTTCTATTTCTTCTTTTTTTTCTTCCGGCGGAGTTTTAGGAGAAACTAAAATTTTTTCAGGATCAGGCTCGCCTTTGAGTCGTTTTAATTCAAGCCGTGCTGAATTTTTATTTTCATTGTCATCGTCCGGCAATGCTTTAATATAACCTTCCAACGCTATTATTGCAGTCTGAACACGGTCGGCACTTTCAGCGGCCTTAGCAAGTCCCGATAAAAATTTTAAGACATTCGGATAACGTTTATAACCGCGCTGAAATAAATCCATTGCGCCGTCATAGTCGCCGATTTCAAGTTTTGCGCTGGCTCGTTCATAAATTTTTTCCGGCGTCCATTGCTGAATAAACCATAAGGCCAAGTAAGCAAGCCCGAGAATCATTAAAAGCGTTGAACATATTATTAACGCCCGTGAACGGTAAGGGTGGCGGGGTTTCTTTTCTTCTTCTTTTTCGCGGAGTTTTTCAGCACGCTGTTTACGGCCTCTTAAAGTCTGATGTAGACGTTCAGTGAAATTTTGTCCGCGTCCCGGAGCGTCTTTAGGGGCTTTAGGAACATAAGCCGCGCCCTGCAGACTCATTCCCTGTTCATAGTCAAGTTCTTCGTCATCGTCTTCGTTATTATCATTTAATTCATAATCTCCGGCGTTAATTTTCGTCCAAAGTTCCGGCGGAGGTTCATTAAGATTTAATGCGAAACCCGTTTCATTTTCCTGCGAATTATTTTCGTTATCGTTGTCGTTTTCGTTTGAATTTTCTTCGGGTTTTGATTTTGAGTCAAAAAGTTCTTGAATTTCCTGCAAAGTTTGGTTAAGTTCTGAAATTTTGCTTGAAAAATCATCAGGATTTTCAGATTTAATTTCAGAATTTTCTTCAGCTTCAATTTTAGCTTCTTCAATTTCGGCTTCGGGTTTTAACTCGTCAGGATTTTCTTTAATTTCTGATCCTTCATGAAGATTTGAAATTTCATTATTAAATTCGATTTCGTTATTATCATCAGGAACATTAATAATAAAATCTTCGATACTCGGTTCGGGAGCAGGCTCTTGAGTTTCAATTTTTTCGTCAAGAATTTCATGGGTATCAGAATTCATCGGGACAAGCAATAAACCTGTTCCGCCGGAAATTTTTTCGTCAGTTCTGTCGGCATTAATCCAATCCATTAAATCCTGATTCAAAATAAAAACTTCACCTCTTAACCTAACCGAGTGATTATATAACAAGATTAAAATCAAGCTGAAAATTTTAGCATATGTTATAATTTTTATAAAATAAAAACAAAATCCAGAAAAAAATTTTTTTCCGCTCATTTTTCCACTCAAAAATCTCAAAATTTTTCAGCATTCGTCAAAATTGAGAGAGATACTCTCGAAAAAAAATTTGTAGTTTTATCTCTGCAAGTTTCAGAATTAAAATCTTCAATTTTAATCTGCTATTATTATGTAAAAAAATTTTTGAAAGCACGTGAAAAAATTGTCAGAATTAAAAATTAAAACAGAACGTTTCGGCGAGGTTGCTTTTACTTCGGAAGATATTTTATTTTTTCCGCGAGGAATACCCGCCTTTGAAGATAAACATCAATGGATTTTAGCAGGCAGCGATGACAGTGCTATACGCTGGCTTCAAAGTCTCGATGACGGTGCTCTTGCTTTGCCTGTAACATCACCGGACGCTGTTCAGCCGGATTATAACGCCCGAATACCTGAAGATGATTTGAATTTAGTAGGAACTTTTAACCCCGCAGAACTTGCTTTATTAATCGTTGTTTCAATTCCGGAGTCAGCCCCGTGGAACATGACCGCTAATTTGCGCGCGCCTATCTTAATAAATATTAAAACACGTAAGGCCGTTCAAGTTATCGCTCTTAATGAAGAATATCCCGTGAAACACGTAGTTTTTTCTGAAGAAGTCCGCGAAAAATTAAAGGCTTCCGCTATGAAAGAAAATAAAAACGAAAACGGAGGCGAAAATTAATGCTTGTTCTAAGCAGACGAATTAACGAGAGTATTCAGATCGGCACAGATATTGAAGTCATGGTTATAGACGTTCGGGGCGACATCGTAAGAATAGGCATTAACGCCCCTCAATCTACGCAGATTTGGAGAAAAGAACTTTGGGATATTATCGTCAGCGAAAACAAAGCCGCCGCTAAAGGAGCTAAATCTTCGGATATTAAAGACGCTCCGCAGCTGCCTTTGTCAACGTTCTCGAAATTATCAAAAATTCCTACAGTTCACGTTAATAATTAGGAAGCAGGAAGTAAAAAAATTATGAAAGTTGCAATAATTTTAGGCAGCGACAGTGATATTAAAATCGCTGAAAAATCAATCGAAATATTAAAATTACTTGGCCTCGAGTATGAAATTAATATTATTTCCGCTCACAGAACACCCGAAAAAGCCCGCGAATTTGCTTTGACAGCGCGTGAAAAAAATTTCGGCGTTATCATCGCTATTGCGGGAAAAGCTGCGGCTCTCTCAGGAGTTTTAGCGGCTCATACACGTTTACCAGTTATCGGAG
Source organism: uncultured Fretibacterium sp. (assembly GCA_947168585.1). GTDB lineage: Bacteria > Synergistota > Synergistia > Synergistales > Aminobacteriaceae > JAFUXM01. The sequence goes on along the minus strand of CAMVMK010000002.1, from coordinate 86,360 downwards.
TTCCTGTAAGTTCTCAGGATTTAGGCGGAATGGACGCTCTATTATCTACGGTTCAAATGCCTCCGGGAGTTCCTGTAGCATGTGTGGCCATTGACGGAGGAGCGAACGCTGCATGGCTTGCGGCAAGAATTTTGGCGGTTAATGATAACGATTTAGCTTTGAGACTTGAAACAGAAGCTCAAAATATGGCTTTGAAAGTTGAGCAGAAAAATAATGACATCAGAGAAAAATACAACCAGTAAAAATTATAAAGACTCAGGCGTTGACGTTCAGGCAGGTTACGATGCTGTGAAATTAATGAAATCTCACGTGGCACGGACGAAAATTCCCGGAGTCTTTTCGGATTTAGGCGGCTTCGGAGGAATGTTTGAATTAGATTCGGGATTAAAAAATCCTATCTTAGTCAGCGGCACTGACGGAGTCGGAACGAAATTAAAAATTGCCTTTGAACTCGACAAGCATGACACAGTCGGCATAGACTGCGTAGCAATGTGCGTCAACGATGTTTTATGCTGCGGTGCAAAACCTTTATTTTTTCTTGATTATATTGCGGTCGGGAAAAATTTTCCTGAAAAAGTTGCGGCTATAGTTTCGGGAGTTGCTGAAGGCTGTGTGCAGTCAAACTGCGCTTTAATCGGCGGTGAAACTGCTGAAATGCCCGGATTTTATCCCGTAAATGAATATGACATAGCAGGATTTTCTGTCGGAGTTGTTGAACGCGAAAAAATTTTGAATCCCGAAAACGTTAAGGCCGGAGATTTAATAATCGCGTTACCGTCATCGGGCGTTCATTCAAACGGATTTTCACTCGTCAGAAAAATTTTCGCGGATAAAAATCTTCATGAATACGTCAGCGAATTTGGAAAAACTTTAGGCGAAGAATTATTAACGCCGACAAAAATTTATGTCCGTGAAGTTCTGCCCGTAATCTCAAAAATTAAATCAATCGCTCATATAACGGGCGGCGGATTTTATGAGAATATCCCGAGAGCGTTACCGAAAAATCTCACAGCGAAAATCGAACTTTCTAAAATAAAAACCCCGGTAATTTTCGATTTATTAATGAAGACAGGAAAAATTGAACTTGATGAAATGTTCCACGTTTTTAATATGGGCGTTGGAATGATTTTAATTGCAAGTCCCGATAATGCTGACGGAATTTTGAACGCTGTAAAATCTTCTTATTTAGTCGGCGAAATTATTAGCAGTGAGGGAGGAATAAAACTTTGTTAAAAATTTCTGTTTTAGTGTCCGGAGGCGGCACAAATTTGCAGGCTTTAATTGACGCTCAAAACAACGGAATATTAAAATCCGGGAAAATCGTTCAAGTTATTTCGAGCAGACCTGACGCTTATGCACTCGAACGCGCTAAAAAATTCGGAATTTCAACAGACGTTGCAGATTTCAAAACTTTAGGAGAAAATTTTGAAAATAAAATTCTCGAACTTCTTGAAAAATTTAAGCCCGAAGTTATAGTCTTGGCCGGTTTCATGCACATTTTAAGCAAAAATTTTATCGAAAAATCCGGTGCAAAAATTATAAATATTCACCCGTCTTTAATCCCTGCGTTCTGCGGAAAGGGTTTTTACGGCTTAAAAGTTCACGAGGCTGTCTTAAAGAGCGGAGTAAAAATCACGGGCGCAACTGTTCATTTAGTGAATGAAATTCCTGACGGCGGAGAAATTTTAGCTCAAAAGGCCGTTAAAATTTTTCCTGACGATACTCCCGAAGTTTTACAGCGCCGCGTTATGGAGCAGGCCGAATGGATAATTTTGCCTCAGGCTGTCGAAAAAGTCTGCTCGAAAATTTCAAAAATTATTCCGTACTCAATTAAATATCCCGGACGCGGAATTATAACGGGCATGACTCCTTCTGGAAATATCGCGCTCGCTTATTTCATTATGGGAAGAAGCTCATCAAGCAAAGCACGGATTTTTGAACGTTCCGGCAACGAGTTAATAATAAAACTCACGAAACAGGATAAAAATTTTGACCCGTCATTGATTTTATATTCGCCGCTCAGAATTTTTGCCGCGTCTGACGACAGGCAGGAAGATAAAATAATTTTGACGAACGGCGATCAGACTGACACAATTTATGATTTTCTGAAAGACGGAAAAACTTTTGAGGACGCTTTAAGAACACGCGACTATGAACCTGACGAGCCTCACTACACGCCACGAATAAGCGCAATAATTTCAAAATCGGGGTTCAAGCAGAGTATTTTGAAACGCGCCGGAAAATATTTCTTTGAATATAAATTCGAGAAAGGCTCAGGCCGTTTAATTCACACTTACGATCATGACGTAACAAAAGATAAAATTTTGCCGTCATTTTCGGGCGAACCGCGCGAAGTAAAAATTTCCGATGACATTGAAGAATTTTCGTCTTCTTTGTGGCAGGAATTAGGCGAAGATTATAGAGTTGCTCTTTATGTTCGATTTTATCATTCGGATTTTGTAAAATATCAAGACAGACTCTTCAACACTCAGACACTCTAAAATTTTTAACGGCCGGCGAAAGGATTTCAAGCAGGAATGAAATATACTATCATTATTCATAATGACGAGCAGGAGGGCGGTTTCTGGTGCGAGTGTCCTGAATTGCCGGGATGCTACTCGCAGGGAGAGAGCATTGAAGAACTAATGAATAATATTCAAGAAGCCATAGAATTATATCTTGAGGACGCTGAAGAGATGTATTTTCCTGTTGAGGAAGTACGGGAGCTGGTTTTATGAGCCCGGCTATGAAAGTTGTTAAGTATCTTAAATAGAGCAGGAATTAATGTTTCGGAATTAAGATAATAAATTATATAATTTTGTTTTAGATATTTATTAGAGGGAGAAAGATTTTTATGCAGGAATATAAATTAAAATACGGCTGCAACCCTGACCAAATCCCCGCGCGAATTTACATGAGAAACGGCGGAGAACTTCCCATCGAAATCCTCAACGGCAGAGTCGGCTACATTAATTTTCTTGACGCTTTCAACTCGTGGCAGTTAGTCCGCGAATTAAAAAAGGCTTTGAACTTACCCGCCGCAACCTCTTTCAAACACGTAAGCCCCGCCGGAGCAGCTCTCGGTCTTCCTTTGAGCGATGACGAAAGAAAATTATTTTTCGTTGATGAAAATTTAGATATAAATTCCTCGCCTCTTGCCTGTGCTTATGCCCGTGCTCGCGGTACTGACAGAATGTCGTCGTTCGGGGACTGGATAGCCTTAAGCGACACCTGCGACAAAGTTACAGCAGAATTTATTAAGCATGAAGTTTCAGACGGAATTATCGCGCCGGACTTCACGCCGGAAGCATTAGAAATTCTCAAGGCCAAGCGCAAAGGAAATTACTCAATCGTAAAAATTGATCCGAATTACGAGCCTCAAACTCTCGAGACCCGCGAATTATTTGGAGTCTGTTTCGAGCAGAACCGCAGCACTGAGCCAGTAGTAAAGCCGGAAGATTTTGATAAAGCTGTTACAGCTAAAAAAGATTTCCCGGAAAATGTCAAGCGCGATTTAATTCTTGCTTTAATAACGCTGAAATATACACAGTCAAATTCAGTCTGCTGTACACGAAACGGCCAGACGCTCGGAGTCGGAGCCGGACAACAGTCGAGGCTTCATTGCGTTCAACTTGCCTGCGACAAAGCCGATTTAAGAATTTTGCGAGAACACCCGAAAATTTTGAATCTTAAATTCAACGGAACTCTTGCACGCCCCGAACGCGACAACGCTATTAATATCTGCATAACTGAGAGCGAAATAATTTCCCCGAAAGAACGCAGAACTTTCATTGAAAATTATTCAGGAGTTTCACTCGGCAGTGATGCTTTCTTCCCGTTCCCTGACAGTATTGCAAGAGCGGCACGAAGCGGTGTTAAATATATCGCACAGCCTGGAGGATCTATCCGCGACGAACTTGTTATTAAGGCGTGCGATGATAAAAATATCGCAATGATAATGACGGGACACAGATTATTCCATCATTAAAGGTTAAAAATGATAACTTTATTATTAGCCGGCGGGCTGGGTAATCAGATGTTTCAGTATGCTTTTGCCCGCTGTCTTGCTTTGAGAAACGGCGATAAATTACAAATGTCGCGTTATTATTGTACGCCTCGAGTCAGCAGACCTTATGCGCTTAATAACTTGAATCTTTCCGAAGATGTCAGCTTAATGTCAAAACTTCAAGAATTTATAGCGGTTACAAAATTTCGCGTTGTTAATAAACTTTGTAAATTTTTAATTGGTAAACAAGATTATTGCAGCAAAAGATTTGTAATTCAGCTGGATTCTCCCGATAATTACGAGTCTGAATTTATGACTCCGGCTCAAAGGGGGGGGGTATCGCATTGTGTGCGGTTACTTTCAAACTTGGAAATATTTTGCTGATTATGAAGAAAAGATTAAAGCTGAACTTTCAGTCTCAACGCCTCCGAGCGAACAGAACGCGGCAATGATTAAAGAACTTGAGTCTTGCGAGAGTGTTTGTGTTCATGTACGGCGCGGCGATTATCTTTTAGATATTAACGCGGGTCTTGGAAATGTTTGCGGCTATGAATATTACGACCGTGCTATAAAATTTATGAAAGAAAAATTGAAGTCGCCGGTGTTTTATTTTTTCTCGAACGATCACAGCGAAATTGAGTGGCTTAAAGCTAACTGGAAATTTCCTGACGCAGATATTAAATACGTTGACCTCAATAACCCCGACTACGAAGAATTAAGATTGATGTATTCCTGTAAAAATTTCATAATCGCTAATTCTTCTTTCAGCTGGTGGGGAGCGTATTTGAGTCAAAATAAAAATAAAATCGTCTGCGCTCCGTCAAAATGGTTTGAAACTATGCCGACTAAAAACGCAAATATTTTGCCTTCAGACTGGAAAATTATCAGCACGGAAAGGAATTAATAAAAACATGAACGGAACTTTAATAAAAAATCCAACACAGAATTACAGGCTTGATTATACTGATAATGACGGCGAGTTTGACGTATTATTTGACGCGTACGGCAATCCCGCGCCTGCATTGCTTCAAGCATTTTACGAAGATGAACATGGCTTAACAGAAGAAGTAAGCCTTGAAGAATTAACTGCATGGGCTAATGAATGAGAAAAATTAAGCTAACAAATGCGTTTAAGCGTGATCAGAAGCGCGTGGATAAAAGCAATATCCGCAGCATCGTAAAGCAGAGATTTATTTATGCGCTGAAAGCACTCGCAAATGATGAAGTTCTTGATTAATGGCCGACGCACATCGGCCTTGTGTTAAAATTAAAAATATGAAAATTTTGTCAACATATAAAATAAAAATTTCTATATCTCATGGAGCCTTCAAAAATACTATTGAACAGTATAGGTTAGCTGTGGAATTTTTTATCAAAGTCGTGTTGGCAGAGTGGACTTATATTTCAAAAATTAAATCCTCATTAGAACGACAACGTACTGTAGAAATTTTTTCTCATAAAACAGCTTCTAATCTTAATCCTAAATATAATTTTGAGAAAAATTTTTATAAATTTCCAAGTTATTTGCGAAGAGCAGCGATTACTGAAGCTGTCGGTAAAGTAAGTTCCTACAAGAGTAATTATGAAAACTGGCTTAAGACACAAAAAGGTAATGAGCCGGGCACACCCAAAGCTGGTAAAATTTTCCCGGCAATGTATCGCGATAACTGCTTTGTGAGAACGGGAACAAACACAGCCCGTCTGAAAGTTTTTATGAATAACACTTGGGATTGGTTAGATATTAAATTAAAAAATACTGATGTAAGCTACATTAAAAAGCATTGTAAAACTCGCAAAGAATGTGTGCCTACACTGCGTAAACGCGGTAAAAACTGGTATTTGGATTTTGCATTTGAGGAGGAGGTGAAAATTCAAGAGAAATCTATAAAAAAACAAGTAATAATCGGAGTAGATTTAGGAATAAATAATGATTGTGTATGCAGCGCAATGAAGTCAGACGGCACTGTCATTGGTAGAAAATTTTTAGATTTATCAAGAGAAAAAGACTTTCTGACACATGCGGTGAATCGCATAAAAAAAGCACAGCAGCACGGAGCAAAACGAACTCCGAGATTATGGGCAAGAGCTAAAAGAATAAACACAAACATCGCTAACTTAACCGCGCAATTCATAATAGATACGGTAATTTTTTATAATGCCGATGTTGTAATTTTTGAGTATTTAGACTTAAACGGCAAGAAACAAAGATTACATCTTTGGAAATCGCGTGCCGTTCAAGCAATAGTAACAAACAAAATGCACAGACTTGGTAAAAGAATCAGCCGGATTTGCGCATGGGGAACGTCAAAATTAGCTTATGACGGAAGCGGCGAAGTAGAGCGCGATGAGAAAAATTACAGTTTGTGTAAATTCAAAAGCGGGAAAAAATATCACTGCGATTTATCAGCATCATATAACATAGGAGCAAGATATTTTATCCGGGAAATTCTAAAATCCTTACCAGTAATGTTAAGGTTGGACATGGAGGCAAAAGTTCCATCGTGTTCCAAGAGAACCACCTGCACCTTAGCCACTCTAATTAGTCTCAATGCGGAACTTGCAGCGTAAGCTGTAAAATCTGAGTTTAGACCGTATAGTGGAAAGGCAGTCCGGCTTATTAAGACAGCTGGAAGCACGCGACTTTAGTCGTGTGAGGGTTCACGGGAATGATTTGCTTGTGCTTGAAAAAATCGGCAGCCACAGTGAAGTATTAGGGTTATAAATTTAATAAAGGAGTGAACTTTTTATGAATGTAATTTTAATCGGCGGCGGCGGGCGTGAACACGTCATTGCTAAATACATCGCAAAAAATCCTAAAATCGAAAATCTTTACGCTTTGCCCGGCAACGGAGGAATTTCTAAATTTGCCGAGTGCGTTAAAATTTCTGCCGAAGATATTGACGGCATCGTAAAATTTGCTAAAGACAACGCTATTGATTTTGCTGTCGTTGCTCCTGATGATCCTTTAGCTTTAGGCGCGGTCGACAGGCTCGAAGAAATAGGCGTTAAATGTTTCGGCCCCGCGCAAAATGCCGCAATAATCGAGAGCAGTAAAATTTTCGCTAAAGAATTAATGACAAAATACAATATCCCTACCGCAAAATATAAAATTTTTACAAAACTTGACGAGGCTTTATCTTATGTTGCCGTGTCGGACTGCCCTATCGTAATTAAAGCTGACGGGCTCGCAAAAGGCAAAGGCGTAACAGTCGCGGAAAATTTCAAGCAGGCTCGCGAGGCTATTATGTCCTGCATGAAAGATAAAACTTTCGGTAAAAGCGGCGAGAAAATTTTAATTGAAGAATGTCTCAAAGGCCCGGAGGTTACTGTCTTGGCTTTCACTGACGGAAAAACTTTAGTTCCTATGATTTCTTCAATGGATCATAAACGCGCCTATGACGGCAACAAAGGCCCTAACACCGGCGGAATGGGAGTAGCTGCTCCGAATTTTTATTACACTGACGCAATCGCTGAAGAGTGCATGAAAAAAATTTTTATTCCGACCGTCAACGCTATGAACTCCGAAGGACGAAAATTCAAAGGCTGTTTATATTTCGGCTTAATGCTCACAAAAGACGGCCCCAAAGTTATCGAGTATAACTGCCGTTTCGGAGACCCCGAAGCTGAAGCAGTTCTGCCGCTGCTTGACGGCGATTTATTTGAAATTATGTTAGCTGTACGCGACGAAAGATTAAACGAACTCGAAATTAAATTCAAAGATGCCACGTCCTGCTGTGTCGTCATGGCCTCAAGCGGTTATCCTGCTTCATATTTAACAGGCTATGAAATTGATTTTGGAAATTCAGAAAAAATCCCCGGCGTTGAAGTTTTCCATGCCGGAACAAAACGCGAGGGCGATAAATATTTCACGTCCGGCGGACGGGTCTTAGCGGTCAATGCCGTTGCTGAAAATTTTGCGGCGGCTCGTGAGAAATCCTACGAGGCTGTAAAATTAATTAACTTTGAGGGGGCTCGCTACCGCACTGATATAGGCGGTTAAATTTTTTATCATGAAAAAATTATTGCCGGTTTTTTTAGTAGTTATTATTGCGGTTTTATTCTCCATGAATTTTAATAAAGCCGAAAAAAATTCTGCTGAAAAAAATGATTTTCAAAGCGGTTTTTTGAGCTATCTCGGAACAACTGAAGAGAAATTTCAAACAGGTTTCGACAATTTTAGAAAATTTGCCGCCGAACACGAAGAATTATCAAGTGATAAATTTGTAAATTCTCTCGTTGAAAAACGGCGGATAATTCATTTCTATAATAATTTAATGGGCTTGATGATGGACTTGAAAGCCGGAAAACTCGATGAAATTATTTTGCCTGAATTAGTCGGAAAATATTTGCTGAAAAATAATAATTCTTTTCAGCCTTCAGCCTCGACAGGAATTTTATTTTCGGGGGTCAGCTTCGGATTCAAAGCGGACAATATCGAACTTCAAAAAGAATTTAACGCCGCTCTTGCCGAAATGAAAACCGATGGAACTCTCAAAAAATTTGCCGAAATTTATATCACAAACTCCGGAAGCCGTGAGCCTGAACCTATCCGCCCCGTGAAAATTAAAAACGCTCCTGAAATTAAAATTGCTGTAACGGGCGATATGCCTCCGATAGATATGTTCGCAGGAGACGGACAGCCTGCGGGCTATAACACTGCTGTGCTTTCAGAACTCGGAAAAAGATTAAAGAAAAATATTAAATTTATTAACACTGACGCGGGCGGACGTTCAGCGGCTTTAATGTCCGGGCGCGCCGATGCCGTTTTCTGGTATCGTTCAACTCAAAGCAATATTAAAGGCAATGATCCTCTTGATAAAATTTTCAAAGACGTTCCTGAAGGCGTAATTCTTTCGCTGCCTTATTATTCGTGGCAAAATGAAATGATAATCTTAAAAAAGCGGTAATCAAAATCTTTTCGGGATTTTTTAATCAGAAAAATAAAAATTTTGCTATAATTTTACGGTTTGAAAGAATTAAGGAAGGTGAAACTTTGATAACAGAACGAATAAAAATTTCTAATGACGGAGCAGGAATGAACGCGGCCTTGAATGTTACTGATAATTTTGCAGTTTCTCTCGGGCTCGCAAGAAAACAGTCTTTTCAATTAAGACTCCTGTCCGAAGAAATGTTTAATTTAGTTCGCTCTATAGCTGGAGAAATTGAGGCTTATTTTTGGATTGACGAAGAAAATAATGTCTGCAGACTTCATCTTGATGCCCCTAAAATCGAACTTAATTATGAAAAACGCCGCGAGTTTATTTCAGTTTCAACGCAAGGCGAAAACACTGTGAGGCTCGGAATTATGGATAAAATCCGCAACATCGTTGAAGCAAGCCTGTATAACATCAGCGAGGGTTATAATATGCAGGCTCAGTACGGCGTGGGAATGTTCAGTTACGGGGCTATCGGCATTAATGACGCGGCTATGACTGAAACAATTTTCGCGTGGTCAATGCAGAAATATAAATCCGAGATTGAAACCCGTCCGGAAGAATCTGAAGCTCAGGACGAGTTAGAAAAATCTATAATCGCAAATATCGCTGACGATGTTAGAGTAGGTGTCAGAAAAGACAGCCTCGAAATCGTTATCGTTAAAAAATTTTAAGCTATATTTATTTAGGAGGATTTTTACAAAATGTTAATCAACAAAACACAGAACGGCGACTCACTCACAATAGCCCTTGACGGCAGACTTGATACAACCACAGCCCCCCAGCTTGACGCGGAAATTTCAAGCGGCCTCGAAGGCGTTAAGAATTTCGTTATCGACATGGAAAAACTTGTTTATGTTTCATCGGCAGGTCTTAGAGTTTTGCTCAAAGCCCAGAAGACAATGAACAAGCAGGGCAGCATGGTAATTAAAAATGTCTGCGACGAAATCAAAGAGATTTTTGAAGTTACCGGTTTCGATGAACTCTTAACGATTGAATAAAAAATAAAATTTCAGAAAAATGCAGTTTGAAAAAAATGAAGACGGCACTGTTTTAAGGCTCACGCTTGATAAAAAACTCAGTGCCGTTACTGCCGAGCAGCTCGAAAAAGAACTCGAAGAAAAATTAGCCGGTGTTAAGGATTTCACGATCGACATGGCCAAGCTCGTTTATGTTTCATCGGCAGGGCTTAGGGTTTTGCTCAAGGCTCAAAAAAAAGTTTCTGAAAACGGAACAATGAGAGTTATTAATGCAGTTCCTGAAGTTATGCGGATATTCGAGACTACGGGCTTCACTGATATTCTTAACATCGAAAAATAATATCCGCAATGCTTAATTTTCTACCTTTGACGATGGACATGAAAGACATGATTGACAGCTATACTTTTAAGTACGGCGAAAATTCCTGTCAGCATTCTTTTGTGTCCTCGTTCTGCTTGAACGGAAAATACGGCGATATGTTCTGCGAGAGCGGAAATTTTTTATTCACGTTACGTTCAAAACGCTGCAATGATAAAGAGCGCGTCTATTTATTTCCGCATGGAGATTTTGAAGATTTTGACGGGATTAAAAACGCTTTGCAGAAAATTTTTGATGATGCTCACGAAAAAAACTGCCGCGTTAAATTTGAAACTTTGACGGAACGCGCTAAAAATGTTGTTGAAAAATTATTTCCCGGAAAATTTTTAGTTGAGAGCAGCCGCGATTACGGAGAATATGTTTATAAAGTTGAAAAATTAATTAAACTTCCCGGCGGTGAACTTGCTAAAAAACGCACTAATATTCATAAATTTTTTCGTGATTATGAAGGCCGTTACAGAATAGAAAAAATTATTCCTGAATATTTCACTGATATTAAAAAATTTCAAGCTAAGTGGCTCGAAGCAAAAAATTCAATCGACACAGATCCTTTACATCGGGCGCAATTAAATTTTGAAAACGAAGAAATTAAAATTATTTTCGATAATTTTGAAATTTTAGACTTAATCGGAATAGTTTTATTTCTTGACGGAAAATTATGCGGTTATGTCGTAGGTTCGCCTTTATCAAAAAACTGCTTCGATGAAATCATCAACAAAGGCGATAGAAATATCCCGAATATTTCGAGAGTGCTTGTCCATGAATTTGTAAAAATTTGCTGTGATGACTACGAATATATTAATCGTGAAGAGGATTTAGGCGTTGAAGGCTTGAGACAGATTAAAACAGATTACAGGCCTGATTTCATGATAAATAAATTTATTTTAACTGAATGCTGAAAGTAAAAATAAAAAATGAATAAGATAGAAGCTAATATCTCGCTTTTTGCTATAACTTTTTTCGCGGCCGTCCAATATATTTTTCTTGCCGGGGTTCCTGCTGATTTATCTCACTTTGCTTTTTTGTGCATTACTAATTTAATCGGCTTTTTGATAGCGTTTGTATTTTTTTTCGGCGAACTTTTCAGGCTTGATAAAAAACAAATAATTCAAAGTGCAATTCTTTCCGGCGAACTTGTAGGTTTCAACCTTTTCATGTTAATGGGGGTCGGCGGAGTTGATCCTGCTGTAACTTCTGCTGTACTTTCATCTTATTTTTTATTTATATTTATATTTGAAGCTGTAATTTATCATAAAAATCCGGGTAAAATGAGTTTTGCCAGCGTTTGTTTAGTGCTTATCGGCCTTTTTTTAACAATGAACGCTGATATAAAAAGCCTCTTTAACATAAAAATTTTATATCTGTTAGTTTCTAATATATGTTTTGCTGTTTACGTAATGAACGTCGGAAGTTATGCCCAATCTTCTAACCCTTCGATTTTAGCAATGGGGCAGATGTTTTTCTGTTTCATTTTTTCTTTAATTTTATGGATATTTGAAATAATTTTTAAGGGCACAGCTTTTTTGCTTCCTAACAATAAAGAATTTTGGGTAGGAGTTATCTATATCAGCTTTTTCATACGCGGTCTTTACGGAATAATACAAATTTATGCCCAAAGATATGTAAGCCCGCTGAACACGTCGTTAATTTTCTCGTCTGAAATAGTAATGACGATGCTAATATCTCCTTTACTGTCTCATTTTTTTAATGTTGCTTCGGAAGTTATAACGCCGCTGAAAATTATCGGAAGTGTTTTTATAGTTTCGGGCTTAGTGATTATGGAGCCTGCGTTTATACAAACAATAAAAAAACTTTTGAGCATAAAAATAAAACTGCCGGAAAAGCAGGTTGCTTCAAATATCAAAACAAGCCGGAAAATTTTTGTTGTTATTTTAACCGCGTTTGTATATATCTTAGTTGATATTCCTGTTATGATGACAGGCTTTTTGCCGGATTATGCCGGAATAAAAAATGCTATGCCTTTTATAACAGGCTTATTTTTTGGTATTTACGGCATTATAGGTTCGTGCATAGGCTGTATATTTTCATCTTTTATGCTGGACGAGACAGTAATAAGCATCGCATGGGAATGTTGGTGTATTTTTATAACGGGTATCTGTATGTATTACGGCTGGCATTTATCTTCAAAATCACATAGAATACATTTCAAGACTATCCAGCACTATATGCGTTACATATTTTTAGCTATTTTGGCTTCAATTTTATGTTTTAATTTTGATTTTATGGCCTCGTATTTCATAACCGGAATACTAATCGGACTGCCTGTAAATATTTTGTTTGGAAGTCTTTTATATGTTGAGCCTTTTGTGCCTTCGTTCGCAGTCGTAAAGTACGATGCTGAATTTGAACTTGAAAACGTAAGCGGCAGTCTTGACAAAGCCAATGATATTTTAGAAAGTACAGCAGAAGAAAGGCGTATAAATATGAAACGTATATTTGAAATTCAAAGCTGCCTTGAAGAGCTTTCAATCAGAATTTTTAACGCAATACCTGAAGCAAAAATAAAAATAAAACTCATTTACTATAATGCAATTTCAATGAGGCTTGACTATTTAGGAAAGAAATACAATCCGTTCCGAATAAATAAAGATGAAGATATTTTAGACATCATGAGTTTGAACATTATCAAGCACAGGGCTTTGAGAGCTTCATTTTTCTATGCTGACGGAGAGAATAAAATACACGTAGTACTTTAAGGAGTGTAATTAAAATTGGAAAAAAGAGAAAAAACAAGACGGCCTATAAGGTCTAAAGTTCAAAACATGGTTTTTGTAATTTCAATAGCGGCTTTGATAATTACTTCAGCTGTTGGAATTATAGGAATGATAAGAATACAAAATGACAGCGAAGGGGCTTTAATAAGCCAAATGGAGCAGAATTTACGCAACATAACTACAAATAAAGCCGACCTCGCAGATTCAGAATTAGGGCTTTATTCCAGTTATGTTGGAAATCTCGCAGCATATATAAGCGGACTTTATCAAAATCCTTCCGGATATATCAGTCATGATGTTCCTACACCTAAAAAAGAAGACAAAGGTAAATTAGTAATTCAGAGAACATTAAGAGATAAGAGCGTATTGCTAAAAAATCTTGAAGAAGAAATTTATCTTTTAGGCAATGTTGAGCCAGTATGGCATAATCTAATAACATCTGGAAAAGGCTTAATTACCGTTATTTATCTCGGCACAGAAAAAGGATTATTAATAAGCTACGATGACAGACCTGATTTAAGTGCTGAAGACGGCAACGATGTTTATTATGACTACTCAAAATCAGCTTGGTACAAAAAAGTAAAAGAAACAGGGCGTGTATGTTTCACGGATTTATACATGGATGTTTATCAAAGAGGCCTAATGATAACTTGTGCCGCGCCGTTCTATGATGCTGATAATAATTTTGCCGGTGCTGTCGGAATGGATATTTTAATTTCAGATTTGTATAAAGATATTATTGAAGTTGATTTAGGAGAAGACAAAGGCTCTTACGCTTTCTTAGTCGACAACAACGGAAATATTATTAATAATGACAACGACAGCTCAAAACAAAAAACACTGCATGAAGAACAAGGCATGAGCGAGTTTGTAGCTTCTGAAATTTTAGCCGGCAAGACCGGAGTATCACTTGCTAAAGGCAAAACTCATTATGAATATACTCCAACAGAAAACGCGAACTTTTTAGGTGGTAGACTAGGAACAGTTGAAGACAATATTTATTTTGCCTATACACCTATCGAAAGTACCGGCTGGAAATTCTGCGTCAGGATACCTGAAAACGTAATTTTAGCCCCTGTCCGTTCTGTTCAGCGAAATGTTATCTTTACGATATTTTCATTCTTAGCGGCATTTTTGATAATAATCGTGATTGTTGCTGTAGCTTCGCGGAAATTCTCGAAGAAATTAACAGATCCGATTATAGCTTTAACTCACGATGTTAAAGAAATTTCAGGCGGCAACTTCGATTATAGAGCAAAAATTCAAGATAATGACGAAATAGGAGACCTCGCAAAAAGTTTCAACTATATGGCCTTGTCTCTTAAAGATTACATTAGGGATTTAGCAGCAGTTACAGCAGAGAAAGAGCGCATAGGAGCTGAATTAAATGTTGCTACACAAATTCAGGCCGATATGCTTCCGAGAATTTTCCCGCCTTTCCCGGACCGCAACGAGTTTGAAATTTATGCAACGATGAACCCTGCTAAAGAAGTCGGCGGAGACTTTTATGATTTCTTCTTAATTAACCACAATCATTTAGGTCTTGTAATGGCAGATGTTTCAGGAAAGGGAGTTCCTGCCGCGCTTTTCATGGTTATTGCAAAAACTTTAATAAAAACCAGAGCTTTAATGGGCGGTACGCCTGCAGAAATTTTGCATGATGTCAATAATCAGCTTTGCGAGGGCAACGAGGCCGAATTATTTGTTACTGTATGGCTCGGAATTTTGGAAATTTCAACCGGCAACGTTATATCAGCAAACGCAGGCCACGAATATCCGGCTATAAAACGCGCTGACGGTAAATTTGAACTTCTTAAAACAAAACATAGTCCGGCAGTCGCAACTATGGAGGGTATGAAATTCCGTGAAGCTGAATTTACATTAAACCGCGGCGATATTTTGTATATTTACACTGACGGCGTTGCAGAAGCTACAAATTCAGCTGAGGAACTTTACGGCACAGATAGAATGATAGACGCTCTCAACAAAAAAGCAGACGCACCTATTAATGAAATCTTAGCAGAAGTTAAGAAAGATGTTGATGATTTTACAGGTGATGCTCCGCAGTTTGATGATATAACTATGCTTGGTCTTAGATATTACGGTCAGGAGGTGAATAAAATGGTAGAAACGAAAAAACTTGATATTGCGGCTGAAATCAAAAATTTAGACGCTGTGCTTGCTTTCGTTGATGAACAGCTTGAAAAATACGGCTGTACACCAAAAGTTCAAATGCAAATTGATGTTGCTGTCGAAGAAATTTTTGTGAATATAGCAAATTATGCCTATAATCCTGAAATAGGTTCGGCAGGTATCTGCGTTGAAGTGCAAGAAGACCCGCTTGTTGTTTCGATAACATTCACTGATAACGGCGTGCCTTATGATCCGTTGAAAAAGCCCGATCCTGACGTAACTTTGTCGGCAGAAGAGCGTCAAATCGGCGGACTGGGTATTTACATGGTTAAAAAGAGCATGGACGACATCTCTTATAACTATAAAGACGGGAAAAATATTTTGACGATCAAGAAAAGTCTGTAAATATTAGGAGGTATTTATATGAAAAAATTTTTGTGCGCTTTAATTTTTGTGTTTTTGCTTGCCGGAGCGTCTTTCGGTGCGGGTAAAAATTTTGTTGACGCTGGTATTCTCACGTATCTTGGAACGACAGAGCAGGAATTTCAAAGCGGTCTTGATGATTTAAGAAAAGCAGTTGCTCCCTTGCTTCCTGCTGATGAGGATAAAGGCGAGTGGGCTTCTTATGACAGGCTTGAGGGATTTTTAGATTCATTGGTACAACAACGCAGAGTTATTCATTTTTATGACTCTCTGCTTTCAATGCAGATGGCCTTGCGCTCTCATAAAATTGACGAAATTGCTCTTCCTGAACCTGTCGGAATGTATTTAATCAGCAATAATCCGAAATACGAAATTTATTTTTCGTTAAATATGATGCCGTCTACAATTTCCTTTGGATTTAAGCACGGAAATACAGCTTTGCAGAAAGAATTTAACACAGCAATTTTAGCAATGAGAAAAGACGGAACTTTAGCACGTTTACAGAAAAATTTTGTCTTAGAACTTCCAACGGGAGAACCCGAAGCTGTGAAATTTACAAAATTCAAAGATGCTCAAACTATCCGTGTCGCTGTAACGGGAGACTTGCCGCCGATTGACTTTATAGCCGCAGACGGAACTCCTACGGGGTATAACACTGCAATTTTATCTGAAATCGGAAAACGCTTAAAAAAGAATATCAGATTGGTAAGCATTGAGGCCGGAGCACGTTCAGCAGCTCTTGCAGGTGAGCGCGTTGACGTAGTTTTTTGGTACAGAAATACTGAAGGACTGAAAGCACCGCAAAAACTTAAAGGCAAAAATTTGAAAAACGTCATGAAAGATAATTTAGAGGGCGTAATTCTTTCAGAGCCTTATTACGAATGGGATACTGATTTAATAATCGGACTTGCTGATTAATATGAAAAAATTTTTGTGTTTTTTGTTGGTATTTTCTTTGCTGTCCGGCTGGGCATGTGCTCTTGAAAGACGTGTAATTAAGCTTGGTTTACTTTCAAAATTAAATTCGAGCGAAGAAGAATTTTTAGAAACTTGGAAGAAAACTTATGCTCCCAAAAACGAAAATCTTGAGATTATTGTAAAATTTTTCGATAATCTTACTGCTATGCAAATGGCCTTGAACGCCGGAGAAATTCACGAAATGATTTTGCCTGACGTAGTTGCAAATTACATGATGGCGGTTAATAAAGAATACGTTTCGCGGCTTGTTTTGCGTTCAAAAGGAATGGGATTGGCTTTCGGCTTCCGCGAAGACAGCAAAGAATTACGGGACAGCTTCAATACTGCACTTGAGGCTCTTAGAAACGATTGGACTTTATCATCTCTCGAAGGTGTTTATATAGCATCGCAAAGCAGTGAAGAACTTGCGCCGGTTGAATTTAGAAAATTTGACGGAGCAGATACAATAAAAGTCGCTGTAACGGGAGATTTGCCGCCTATAGACTTTATAGAAGCAGACGGTCGGCCTGCAGGTTTTAATACAGCTGTACTTGCAGAAATCGGATCATACTTAAAAAAGAACATTGAAGTTGTAAATGTTGACGCAGGTGCAAGAACTGCCGCGCTTGCTTCAGGCCGCGTAGATGTTGTATTTTGGTATGAAGTTGACATGTCAAGCGACACACAAGCCGACGTTCCTGACGGTGTAATCCTCTCTACGCCTTATTTTGAGTGGGATAGATTTATTCATTTAAGAAAGGCCGTGAAAGAACACGATGCTTCAAGCTGGTGGTCAATGCGTGATTTCTTAGAAATGTATTGGATAGGACAATGAAAAAATTTTTATGTTTAATTTTAGCGTTATTTTTAAGTATTAATGCGGCTTTTGCGGCCGTGCCTGACGGCAGTCTGGCTGATGACTACGTTGGATTTTTGACGCGCCTGAAAACAACCCCCGAAGAATTTTTCATGTTGATGAAAACAGCGTGGGCAACTAAAGGCTGGGTGATTGAGGGCAACGATCACACTACAAGCAAAGCAAGATTTTATGACTCTTTGATTTTAATGCAAATGGCTTTGAATGCCGGAGAAATTAATGAAATGATTTTGCCGGATTTTGTAGCTGAATACCTGCAAAAAATTGATAAACGCTATGCTCCGTCCTGCGTTTCAAATTCCGGCACTATGAATTTGTGTTTCGGATTTATGAAAGAAAACAAAGACCTTGCAAATAAATGGAACTCAGCTTTGACAGCAATGCGTAACGAGTATGTATTAGCTAACTTAGAGAAAAAATATATCAAAAATTTCCCCGAAGATACTTCATACGACTACATTTACGGGACTGAAAAAAAGAAAAAAGAAAGAGAAAAGCAGAATAAAATAAAATTTGAACGTTTCAAAGATGCTCCGACTATAAAGGTCGCTGTAACGGGAGACCTGCCGCCCGTTGATTTTATAGCCGAAGACGGAACTCCCGCAGGTTACAGTACTGCAGTTCTTGCGGAAATTGGTAAACGTTTGAAAATAAATATTCAGCTTGTTCAAGTAAATGCAGGCGCGAGAACTGCTGCTATTGCTTCAGGACGCGCCGATGTCGTATTTTGGTATGAAGTTCATAAAAATTCAGCTTTTCAGCACGATGTTAATGAAGATATTATATTGTCAGTGCCTTATTTAAGCTGGAATAAATTTATTCATTTACAATTTTTAGTGGAGGATTAAAAAATGTCTTTTAGTGAAATCCTTTACAAAATTTTGATACAAGGCGGTTCTTATTGGACAATACTAAAAGGTCTTAATTCTACTGTTGAGATCTCGTTTTATTCCCTTTTATTAGGGACTTTACTCGGAGCTTTTGTATGTGCTTTAAGAATGTCAAAAATCAAAATTTTGCGTTTTGCTGCAACTGTTTATATTGTAATTTTGAGGGGCTCGCCTGTTTTAATGCTGCTGATGTTGATGTATTACGGCGTTTTTGCCCGCTCAAGTTTAGAAGCAAATGTAATAGCTATTGTAACTTTTTCGCTTAACGTTGCCGCTCATATTGCAGAATTGCTGCGTGCTTCAATCAGCGCGACAGATCACGGTCAAGTTGAAGCCGCACGGACGCTTGGATTTTCAGCGTGGCAGGGTTTCCGCTTAATCACACTGCCGCAGGTTATAAAAATTGCAAAGCCTGTTTATCAATCTACGATTGTAAATTTAATCCAATGGACAAGCGTTGTAGGTTACGTATCGATTACTGATTTAACACGAGTTATTAATAATATCGCCTCGCGTACTATGCAGCCTATGATTACAATTAGTATAGGTATGTTAATTTATTTGGGTCTTGCGTATATCGTTCACGGAATATTTGCCCTGACTGACTATTTACAGGCAAGAAAGGAGGCTGTACGATGAGTTTAATCGAGGTTAAAAATTTGTGCAAATCTTTCGGCAGTCTTGAGGTCTTAAAAGACGTAAATTTAAGCGTCGAAGAGGGCGAAAGAATTGCGATTATAGGCGGCTCCGGGTGCGGTAAAAGCGTTTTTCTGAGGTCTCTCGAACTTTTAGAAACTCCCGACAGCGGTCAGGTTTTTATTGACGGCGAAGAAATTACAGCGAAACACGCTGACATCAACAAAATCCGCCGTAAAATGGGCATGGTTTACCAAAAATTTTACTTATTTTCACACTTAAATGTCCTCGAAAATTTGTGTTTAGCTCCCGTAAAACTTTTGGGTATGTCTCGAAAAGAAGCCGAAGAGCACGCTCACGAATGGCTCGCGAGAGTAGGTCTTGCCTCAAAAGTTCACGCAATGCCCGCGAATTTGTCAGGAGGACAACAGCAAAGAATTGCAATATGCCGCTCGCTTATGATGAAGCCGAAAGTTTTATTATTTGACGAGCCTACGAGCGCATTAGACCCTACAATGGTCGGAGAAGTCCTTGCTATGATTAGAATGTTGGCAAAAAGAAATTTAACTATGCTGATCGTTACCCACGAAATGAATTTTGCACGCGAAGTTGCAAGCCGCGTCTTATTTTTCGCTGACAAAGGCATTTATGAACAGGGAACACCGGCAGAAATTTTTGACGCTCCTAAACGCGAACAAACTATAGCTTTCATTCGCAAATTAAAATATTTCGTATACGAAATTTCGCGCAGAGATTTCGATTTGCTCGCAATGCAGGGCGGTATCCACACATTCACAGAAAAATACGGCATTGACAGCAAACTCGCTTACAGGCTCGAACTTTGCAGTGAAGAACTTATTTACGAGATTTTATCAGGCTGTTACGATAATGGTACTGATGACGTTAATATTTCGCTCGAAATTTTATATTCAGAAGCTGACAGCACTGTTGAACTCAATTTAACAAGCGGAGGCAAAAAATTTAATCCGTTTGAAGTTTCAGATGATGATGATGTTCATTTGGGCATTTCTATTCTGAAGAAAGTCGCTGAGGGCGGAATTAATTACGATTTTTCTGAAAATCTTAATAGAATACAAATAAAATTGTAATTTTATTTATTAATTTGAAATTACTTTTTTCAGGCACCTTCACTCTCGAAGGTGCTTAATTATTTTATTTTTAAGTCTGCAAGTTTTGATGTCCATTAAATGCAAAACGTTTTTTTGTAGTTGTAAAAGTAGTTGTAAAATAAAAATTCCGGATTTTTACCGGAAATTTTGAACAAATTATTTTAGCATAAAATTATAATTTAAGCTATAAAATTTCTAAAATCAGCGGCGCATGATCCGAAGGTTTTTCCCAAGTTCGCGGTCTTACGTCAGGATAGCAGTTTACAGCTTTTGAAGCTAAATTTTCTGTCGCTAACATGTGATCTATACGCCAGCCTATTTTTCTTGCTAAGGCATTAGGAACCCGGTAATCATAAAAAGTAAAAACATCAGAATTTTTATTAAATTTTCGCAACACGTCAACTAAATTTAATTTTGTATCCCGAAAAACTTTTCGGATTTCCTCACAGACACAGACATGATCGCGTTTCCTTTCCGCGTTAGTTACGTCAATATCCTCAGGGGCAACGTTCAAATCTCCGAGCCACAAAAAATTTTTATCTCTATTAGCTTCAATTATATTTTTTACACGCGCTAAAAATTTTTTCTTGACCTCAAAATCCGGGTGCTTCATGTCTTTCCCTTGAGGGACGTAAGTATTCAAAATTTTTAAGTCTTTATATTCAAGCGTCATAACTCGGGTATCAAAATTATTTTCTTTATCATCGTCATTGAAGC
This sequence comes from uncultured Fretibacterium sp., assembly GCA_947168585.1. Lineage (GTDB taxonomy): Bacteria > Synergistota > Synergistia > Synergistales > Aminobacteriaceae > JAFUXM01. The sequence continues at coordinate 65,563 of CAMVMK010000002.1, read as the reverse complement.
CGGAATTAATTTTTATGTCCTTGAAATTTTTTTTGAAAATTACTGCAACGCCGTTATAACTTTTTTGGCCTCGATAAAAACTTTTGTAGCCCAACTCACTGAAAAATTCTTCGGGAAAAAATTCATCCTGAGTTTTTGTTTCCTGCATGAACAAGAAATCCGGCTCAACTTCTTTAAGCCAGCGTTCTAAAATCGGCAGACGGCTGCGCACGGAATTTACATTAAAAGTTGCGATTAACATGAAAAATTTTTCTCTCCAGTTTCAAAAATTTCACTCAGGATTATATAATATTACTCACGAGGGAGTCCCAGACGGGAAGCAGGGCTCGTCATTCACACGGGGAGCAGCCTCTGCGGAATTGAGGTGAAAGCGTCATGGCCGGTAAAACCAAAAAGAAACAGCGGCGAAGTCCATTTTCCCGAATTGACATTCTTGCCGCTGCTATATTTTGGATCGTGCGAACAGTCTTGTTGTTAATAGACTGGTTCACCCGTTAGTTTTTTGGGTTAAACGCGGTTCTTTTCTAAGGGTTAGCTAACTTCCTCACCGCTGCTCTTATTTTATCATAATAATATGCAAAGGAAAAAATAAAAATGAAAATTGCCGTAGCAGGTACAGGTTATGTAGGTTTAAGTCTCGCTGTTCTTCTCTCTCAAAATAACGAAGTTACAGCCGTCGACATTCTGCCCGAAAAAGTTAAGTTATTAAAAAATTGGCGCAGTCCTATTCAAGATGAATATATCGAAAAATTTTTAGCCGAACATGAACAGCGCGGTCTGAAACTCACAGCAACAACCGAAGCCGCCGAAGCATATTCGCAGGCCGATTTTGTCATCGTAGCAGCTCCGACAAATTATGACCCTCAAAAAAATTTCTTTGATTGTTCTGCTGTCGAGGCCGTTATAAAATTAGTTTTGGAATCTTCTCAAAACGCAACGATAGTAATTAAAAGCACTATCCCCGTCGGTTACACTGAAAAAGTCCGCGAAAAATTTAAGACCGACAGAATTTTATTCAGCCCGGAATTTTTACGAGAGTCAAAAGCCCTTTACGATAATTTATATCCGAGCCGTATAATCGTGGGGTGCGATGAAATTTCACGCGGAAAAGCTGAAACTTTCGCAAATCTTTTAGTTCAGTCCGCCGAAAAAAAAGATATTCCCGTCTTAATCATGGGCTTAACAGAAGCTGAAGCCGTAAAACTTTTTGCAAATACTTATTTAGCTTTGAGAGTTTCTTACTTCAACGAACTTGATACTTACGCCGAATTAAAAAATTTAGACACTCAAAGCATCATTAAAGGCGTTTGCTTAGACCCACGAATCGGCGACAATTATAATAATCCTTCGTTCGGTTACGGCGGTTACTGTCTTCCTAAAGATACTAAGCAGCTGCTCGCAAACTTCCAAGACGTTCCGGAGAATTTAATTCAAGCTATCGTTGAAGCTAACAGAACTCGAAAAGACCACATCGCCGACAGAGTTTTAGAAAAAGCCGGATATTACACGGGCAGTTCAATGTGGAACGCAGAGAAAGAACGCCCGATTACAATCGGAGTTTACCGTTTGACAATGAAAGCCAATTCAGATAATTTCAGGCAGTCTTCAGTGCAGGGAGTAATGAAAAGAATTAAAGCAAAAGGTGCTACAGTTATTATTTACGAGCCGACTCTGCCGGACGGAGAAACTTTCTTCGGTTCTTTAATCGTCAATGACATCGAAAGATTTAAGAGAAGCTGCGACGCTATCATTGCTAACAGATATGAGCCAGTCTTAGATGACGTTGAAGAAAAAGTTTACACGAGGGATATTTTCAGACGTGATTAAAACTGAAATAAAGCCTCTTGATGTTAAAGCTATGGAGGCCGCCCGAAAACGTCAGAACGAATTATTGAAGCCTCAAGGAAGTTTAGGAACTCTCGAAGAAATTTCGATTCAAATTTCAGGTATAACGGGCAAAGTAAAAAATAAAATCTCGAAAAAAATTCATTTTTTATTCGGCTCGGATCACGGAATTTTTGAGGAGGGAGTTTCATCTTCTCCGCAATATTTCACGAAAGTTTTAATGAAACTTTACGCGGGCGGTGAGGGAGGAGCTATTAATGAACTTTGCAGAAACTGCGGCGTAGAGTTAAAAATTTTCGATTTAGGCGTTAAAAATCTTTCTAATTATAAAAATATCGACTCGACTCATAAATTAATGCCCGATGGGACAAAAAATTTTCTGCATGAACGTTCTATGACTGTCGAGACGGCTGAAAAAATTATAAATTTCGGTCTTGATTTAGTCCGTGAATATAAAAATAAAGATTTTAATATCATCGGCGCAGGTGAAGTCGGAATGGCTAACACTACCCCTGCGGCTGCGTGTATCATGGCGGCACTTGGAAATTATGACGAAAATTTAGTAGGACGCGGCGCAGGTCTTACTGATGAGGCATTCGAGAGAAAGAAAAAAATTATTTCAGCGGCTCTGAATTTTCATAAGCCCGATAAAGATGACGTTCTCGAAATTTTATCCTGTGTCGGCGGGCTCGATATTGCGGCTATGATGGGAGTTTTTTTAGGCGGAGCCTTATACCGCGTTCCTGTTGTCATTGACGGAGTTATATCAATAGCGGCGGCTCTGCTTGCAGCGAAATTTAATCCTTTATGCCGGGATTTTATGATCGCGTCGCATAAATCTCTCGAACCTGCTTACTCTGCGGCGGCTGAAGAATTAAAATTAAACCCTTTCTTAAATCTTAATATGAGGCTCGGCGAAGGCTCAGGCTGCCCTTTAGCTATGCAGATTATAGAAAATTCTTTAGCAATAATGAACGGCATGAAAACCTTTGAAGAGTTAGGGGTTAGGAGTGAGGGGTGAGGTTTTTTTCCTCGCACTTAGGTTTATCTTGAAAATAAAATTTTAAGCACGCGCAAAGTTTTTTACTTCCTACTTCCTAATTCCTAATTCCTACTTGCCTTTTTTCCTGTATAATCTAATCAAAAATTCAAAATTTTCATCACGGGGGGTAAAAAATCATGTTTGTAAAAATCGTCTGCACCATAGGGCCGGCAAGCGATAATTTTGAAACTCTAAAAGCTATGGCCGAAGCCGGAATGAATGTCGCAAGATTAAATTTTTCTCACGGCGACTACGAAGGACACGAGAAAAAATTAAAATTAATCCGAAGAGTCGAACGCTCAACTAAAAAGCCCTTGGCCGCTTTACTTGACACTAAAGGCCCGGAAATTAGAACAGGCCACGTTAAAGACGGCGAAATATTTTTGAATCAGGGCGACAAAATTATTTTATCTTCATGCGAACAGGCCTTTGAAGGAACGCCCGAAAAAATTTGGGTGAATTATAAATTATTGGCTCACGAAGTCGAACCAGGACAAAATATTTATATTGATGACGGAACATTAAATCTTGAAGTCGAGAAAATTCACGGCGATGATGTTCACTGCAAAGTCATAGTAGGAGGCTCGCTGCGAAACACTAAAGGAATAAATCTGCCCGGCTCTGATATAACTCTTCCGGCTCTTTCAGAAAAAGACAAAGAAGACATAGCTTGGGGCATTCAGCACGGCATGGAATATTTAGCGGTCTCGTTCGTAAAAACTGCTCAAGATATTAAAGACGTTAGAAGGCTCATTCAAAGTTACGGCGGAAATATGAAAATTCTTGCAAAAATCGAGACCCGTCAGGCCGTTCAAAATATTGAAGAAATCGTTGACGTTGTTGACGGCGTTATGGTAGCGAGAGGAGATTTAGGCGTTGAAATTGCTACGGAAGACGTGCCTTTAGTCCAGAAAAAAATTATTGAGATGTGCCGCGTTCGCGGTAAAGTCGTAATCGTTGCTACTCAAATGTTAGACTCGATGATTAGAAATCCGCGACCTACGAGAGCCGAAGCAAGCGATGTCTCTAACGCAGTTCTTGACGGTACGGACGCTGTTATGCTTTCAGGCGAAACTGCTTCAGGAAGTTATCCCGTTCAGGCCGTTGCTACAATGAGAAGAATCGTTGACCGTGCCGAAAAAGAATTAGGACTTTGGGGCAATCATAAAAACAACGAGCAAAATCCCGTTGAACTTGAGGGTATCCCTGTCCCGGACGCAGTCAGCGGAGCAGCAGTCTTAATAGCGAAACAAATAAAAGCACCTGCGATAATTTCTTTAAGCCGCAGCGGACTCACAGCAAAAATGATAAGCAAACACCGCCCCGAATGTCCTATCTTAGGCGTTACTCCGAGCCAGCAGACTTGGCGCGAGCTTGCTTTATGGTGGGGAGTCCAGCCTGTAAGACTTTCAGAAATGTCGGATATTAACGTTGCTGCCCGTGAAGCTATAACTACATGCGTTCATCAAAAATTACTGCCCGAAGGCGAACTTGTCGTAATAACTGCCGGAGTTCCTGTAGGCCGTCCGGGTTCAACTAACGTTGTAGAAGTTTTAACGACAGGAACAATTTTATTATCAGGAACGCCGCTTTCTGCCCGCAACGCTGTCGGAAAAGTCTGCATAGCGAGAACGCCGGAAGAAGCTATCGAAAAAGTTACACCAGGCTGTATTTTAGTCGTGAGGCAGTTAAGCGAAGATTACAGACCCGTACTCGATAAAGTCGGAGCGGTTTTATTTGAAAGCGGATTATTATTCTCGGAGGGCAACGCTCTTGCAATGGACTATAACCTGCCTTGCATTGTCGGAGTTGCGGACGCTTTTTCAACTTTGATGGACGATGATGTAGTTTCGGTTGACGGAACACGCGGTCTTGTCTATCGCGGAGTCGTAAGGCTTGTAGTTTAGTTAGGATTAGGAGTGAGGAGTTAGGCCTCCCCGCTAATGGCGGGCGTTAGAAGTTAAAAAAAATTCCTAACCCCTCACCATAAAAAATAAAGATGTGGACGAATATAAGAAGTTTAATAGACATTGCGATTGTTTCATTAATAATTTATAGAATACTCGTTGTTCTTGTCGGAACGCAGGCTTTGCAGTTAGTCAAGGGCGTTTTAATTCTTGCGCTTTTATGGTGGCTCGCGGCGATGTTCAGATTCCGTTTGCTTTCGTGGTTCTTAGGAAGTTCGCTTGTTGCTTTGAGTTTAGCTGTGCCGATTGTCTTTCAGCCTGAACTTAGAAAAATGTTAGTTGAACTTGGGCGCGGACGTTTTTATAAGCGTAAAATCTCGACGGACGAAGCTGAAGTCCGCGTAAATCAAATTTCTAAAGCCCTGCAGTATCTCAAGGCTAATAAAATCGGCGCGTTAATTGTTCTTCAGCGTGATGATCCTCTCGGTGAATACACAGACACGGCAATTCAATTAAACGCGAATATAACGCAGGAATTAATCGAGACTATATTTTGGGTCGGTAATCCTCTGCATGACGGCGCAATAGTTCTTGACCGTTACAAAATTATCGCGGCGGGCTGTTATCTTCCTTTAGCTGACGCTCCTGAAATTTCGCGCTGGTACGGAACGCGGCACAGAGCGGCACTCGGAGTTACGCAGAAAACTGACGCTCTTGTCTTTATAGTTTCAGAAGAACGCGGAGAAATTTCTTTAGCAGCTTCCGGGAGGCTCGACAAAAATATTAAAGATTTTCAAGTTGAAAAAAATTTAATGTATTATTTCGTCGGTGAAAAAACTGTTTCAAGCTGGAAAGACCGTTTTGAAAAACTTAAAAAACTTTTCTGGACAAATCCTGATATAACAGACCCTGACAGAACAGGAGGTCTTGTAAATTGAAAAATTTTAATTTCGATAAAATTTTAGCATCGTCTTGGACTTTATGGGCTCTTTCGATTTTTCTTGCTCTCGGAATGTGGATTTACGTTACCGGCATTGAAGAAAGCGAATATATAACGCGGCAGTTTTCATGCCCTATTGAATATCGCGGACTTGATGCGCAGACTATAGTTCGCGGCCGTCTTTCCGAAGTCGATATTGAAATTCGAGGCCCTGAAGAAGCAATCATGCACCTTGACTATAATTCCGTAAAGGCTTATGTCGATGCCCGAAATTTAGCACCAGGGAAACGTTACACCGCTAATATAAACGTAGATCTGCCTATTAATATATATTTAGTTTCGTGTTTTCCGTCGCAGGCAACTTTAGATTTAGTCCGGCAGGTTACGCGTTTAATGACTGTCGAAACAGTTTTGCCGCAAAATATTCCGGAAGGTCATTATATCGAGGGCGTTGAAATAATCCCTAAGGAAGTCGGCATCAGGGGCGCAGAAGATGACGTTGTTAAAATCGGCTCAGTCCGTATAACTCCGACAATCGAAGAATTACAAGAGGGCGGAGAGCGTTTAATGGCCGTGAAATTTTCGCAGTCTGAAGCCTTTGAGGGAAATGTAACCGTTGAGCCTGCTCAAGTCCGTTTTCATGGAAATTTAGTTCGCGGTCTTCCCCGCAAAAGAGTCCCCGTGAACGTAAGATTAACCGGAAAACTTGATGACGATTACGAAATCCGTTCCGTTACTACAGAGCCGTCTGAAATTCAAATTGAGGGAAATCGTGAGGATTTAGCAAAAATCGAAGCTATTGACACTGAACTTATAGATATTTCGTCAGCCACTGAAAATGAAAATCAATCTATAGTCGTGCCCTTACGACAGCCGGAAATTGAGGGAGTTTCACTCGTCAATAATTCTTCAGTTAAAGTCAGCCTGCAGTTAAGTGAGACACGCGCCGAAACTTTATTGACTAATATTCCTGTCGAACTCCGCAACGTTGACCCTCTGCAGACTTGGGAGGCTAATCCTCCGAATGTTTCTATAACGATTGAGGGCAGACCGTCAGTAATTTCAAAAATTTCACGCGAAAATATTAATATCAAAGCATACGCCGACATGACAAATATTTTTATGGCTCCTGTAACTTTGCCGGTGAAAACTGAATTTGTTTCTAACGATTATGTTTTGAAAGTTACGAAAATCGAACCGCAGAATATAACGATAAATGAATTAGAAAATGACTTAGATTTTTCTAAGTGATTTGACAGATTTTAATTTGCCGTATATAATTCCGCGCAATGCAATTCAAATATATATTGTCCACGTAGAAACAATATCTTTTCTCATACTTTTCAGTGAAAAAAGCGCCGGGGAATTTCAAAAGACCCCGGCACGGAACTTACCTTTTAATTTTAGTGAGGAGTGAGGCCTGCCTGGCGGCAGTCAGGGAGTTAGGAGTGAAAATCTAAAATGTTCGTGATTTTTTATTCCTAATTAAGAAATGCGCTGACTTTATCTTTAACTCTTGAACCGTCTGCAAGGCCTTTAGCTTTTGCCATAACAGCTTTCATTAATTTTCCCATGTCTTTAGGCGATGAAGCATTAATTTCTTTTGCGGCTTTAGAGACTAAAGCGTCAATTTCTTCATCGCTTAACTGTTTCGGCAGATAAGGCTCAAGGATTTTAATTTCAGCGAGTTCAGACTCTGCGCGGTCTTCAGCTCCTCCGGCTTTATACTGCTCGGCGGCGTCTTTGCGCTGCTTAATTAATTTTTTGATGACCGTATAGACATCATCGTCTGTAATTTCGGCGGATTTGCCTTTATCGGCCTGAAGTTTTTGAAGTTCTGCTTTCAACATTCTGAGAGTCGAGAGTTTCGGCTCTGTTCTTTCTTTCATTGCCTGCGTTAAATCGTGTGTAATATCTTGAGTTAATGACATGAAAAATTTTTCTCCTTTTGAAATTATAGAAAAATAAAAAATAGCGGGGAGCTAAAAAATTTTTTTAATTCCCTGCTCCCCACTCCTATAAAATTAACCTGGATTCCTGTGGCGCATACTCTTGCGTTTACGTGCTGCCTCAGCGCGTTTGATTTTTTTAGCGTCGCTGGGTTTCTCGTAATGTTCGCGTTTTCGCGCTTCGCGGAGCGTCCCTACTCTTGCTACCTCTCGCTTAAATCTTCTGAGGGTATCCTCGAGAGACTCGCCTTCCTTACGGGTTACTGTCGTCATGTTAAAATCCCTCCCTTCGGATTCTTTCGGCCTGCCTTACGGCAGGTAGGCAATCGGTGTTAGCCCGGAGGCCAACCGAGATTACGTCCTGCTAATAAATGCAGATGGAGGTGAGGTACTGTCTGCCCGCCTTGTTCGCCTGTATTGATTACCATTCTGTAACCGTCTTTTTCAAGGCCGAGTTCACGGGCAACTTTCACGGCACTGCTCATCAAGTCAGCCCAAACTGCAGGATCATCAACTGCGATCCCTGATTTATAATGCTTCTTGGGGATAACAAGAACATGAACAGGCGCTTGAGGATTAGAATCCTTAAACGCAACGACTTTTTCATCGCTATAAATGAAATTAGCGGGAATTTCGCCGTTCGCTATCTTACAGAAAATACAATCGTCCATTAAAATTTACAGCCTCCTAAAAATAACGATAAGATTTTATAGCAAAGTCCGAAAATTAACAATTAATATATCTACTTAATTTTTATTTTGAATTTTGAATTAGAATTTTACAGGATTAAAAATTTTTTCACTTCCTACTTTCTACTTCCTAACTCCTACTTGCCTTTCTAATGTTTGCCAAAGTCCTTTAATCTGTGATATAAATTACGTTAATTATTAGAAATAAAAAAATTTTTTCCATTTTAGAATTTAGAAAGGATTTGATTTTTCAATATGAGTTTTGAAGTATATTTAACGGCATTGAAAGACCTTCTCATGAAGTCCGGCTTTATGGGCTTGATTAATCCGAATGCCACTAACGCTCTTCAAATGTACGGACCGATAATAATGATTCTTGTTTCGTTCGTTCTGTTATATCTTGCTATCGGCAAAGGTTTTGAGCCGTTATTGCTTGTTCCGATTGCTTTCGGGTGTCTGCTCGTCAATCTGCCTTTTTCAGGAATTTGGGACGAGTTCAACGAAGCAACCCACACTATCGGATTTTTACGTTCGTTATATTACGGCGCAGAATTTGAAATTTATCCGATTTTAATTTTCTTAGGCATCGGAGCAATGACGGACTTCGCACCGTTAATCGCTAATCCTATAACTTTCTTGCTCGGAGCGGCGGCGCAGTTCGGAGTTTTCGTTGCATTTATCGGAGCTAACTGGCTCGGAGCTTTAACGAACGGCCTCGTTTCATTCAACATTAAAGAAGCCGCAAGTATCGCTATCATCGGCGGAGCAGACGGTCCTACGAGTATTTATTTAACAGTCATGCTCGGACAGACTCAGATTTTAGGAGCAATCGCCGTTGCTGCTTACAGCTATATGTCATTAGTCCCGATGATTCAGCCGCCCGTTATTTATTTAATGACCTCGAAGAAAGACCGCGGCATCGTCATGGGTCAGCTTCGTCAGGTCAGCAAACGCGAGAAAATTTTATTCCCGATTATCTGCACAATAGTTTCAGGATTAATTCTTCCGGCCTGCGTGCCTCTTGTAGGAACTTTGATGTTCGGAAATTTATTACGCGAGTGCGGAGTTACTGAAAGACTCAGCAACACAGCACAGAACGAGTTAATGAATATCGTAACGATTTTCTTAGCTCTTTCAGTCGGTTCTACGATGGCGGCAGATAAATTCTTGACCGGCCAGACGCTTGCTATTATTTGTCTCGGTCTTGTCGCTTTCATTTTCAGCACATTCGGCGGAGTTGTTTTCGGCCAGATTATGAAAATTTTATCCGGCGGAAAGATTAACCCGATGATCGGAGCGGCTGGAGTCTCGGCAGTTCCTATGGCTGCCCGCGTTGTTCAACGCTGCGTCCAGAAAGAATACCCCGGACATTTCTTATTAATGCACGCTATGGGCCCGAACGTCGCCGGAGTTATCGGTACGGCAGTTGCTGCGGGCGTTATGCTTACATTATTATCGCGCTAAAGAAATTTAATTACAGTCTGAAACATTAAAGCCGCAACCTGAATTTTAACGGGCGCGGCTATTTTTCTGTGTGTTAATATTTATTGAATCGAAATTTTTATGAAGGAGATTTTTTAATGAATGAAAAAATTTTTTAATTCGTTATTTTCTTTAATTAAAAAAGAATGGAAATCAGTTTTAACTATACTTATAGCGAGTACTATTCAAGCATTTGCCGTAAATTATTTTACGCTTCATTACCGTTTCCCGGATTTAGGAATTTCCGGAATAGCTGTCCTTACTAATTATATGTTCGGGATTTCGCCTGTCTGGGTGATTTTGACGGGAAATATTCTGCTTATTCTATGGGCCCGCAAAGACTTGAACACAAGATTTTTAATTTTGACTCTCATAGCTTTTTCGACTCTTTCAACGATGCTGAAAGTTTTTGAGAAAATTCCTCTGCCTTTACCTGATGATAAATTCATGGCTACAGTTATTGTCGGATTATTAAAAGGTTCTGCGGGCGGCCTGATGATTAACACGGGCGGTTCCGGCGGAGGCACGGATATTTTAGGCGTTGCCCTGCGCAGGCGTTACGGAATTGAAATCGGACGCTTCACTATATTAATTAATTTTGTAATTTTAGGTTTTTCAATCGGAATTATCGGCCTTGAGTCTGTAGTTTACGGAGCAGTCGGACTTTATATCAACGGAATTGCAGTCGATACAGTCAATCATAATTTCGATAAAAGAAAACAGGCTATTATAATTACGAATATTCCCGACGAGGTCAGCAAATTTATAAATTCTCTCGGCAAAGGAGTAACAAGACTCGAGGGGCGCGGAGGCTACACAGGCCAAGAAAGACCGGTTTTAATAACTTTGCTTGAGCCCCGTCATGTAGCACTTTTGAAAAGATTTTTGAAAGCAAAAGACGAAAAAGCTTTTGTCTCAATATGCGACGCTTCAGAAGTTTTAGGAAAAGGCTTCAAGAGTTGGAAAAGCCTGTAAATGAATTAGGGATGAGGAATTAGGAGTTAGGAATGAAAAAATTTCTGCTCCTAAAATATTAAAATTAAAATATAAATTAAAATTTTAGAAAGGAAGATGTAAAAAATATTATGAGCGATTTCAGCATAGGCAATATGCTCGATGATGAGAAAAGAGTTTCATTGCAAAGTTTTTCAGAAAATTTACCAATAAAATTTCAACCTGAAACACCCAAAACTAAACGCGAAATAGTTTCAAGAATTGCTTTTTTAATCGGAATTGATGACAGATACTTCGGTATAGACCAGACTGAAAATATGAACCCTCAATTTTATAGAAGCGTCTATGACGAAATGAATCAAGATAAAGAAGCTCGAATAGTCCGCAATCTTTGCAGACTTAGAACAAAAATTCAAAGAAATTTCAAAGCTATTTACACGGAAATGAATTCCGATATTAAAAATCTTGACGGAATACCGGACTTAGTTCCCCAAGACGCTCTGAAAACTTTAGAGGCTGACGGGATTCAATTCGTACGGGCACGGCGCAGGCTCGATGAGTATATTGTTGATGTTCATAATTATTTGCTGCCTCACGTCCCGAACTGTCAAAAATTTTTGCCCGAATGGATTAAATGGCCTTATGTCCGAAATTTATTTTTTATTAATAAAGGCAACACCATTGAAGGCAACAAAGAAGCCGCAAGAATTTACAGCGAATTTCGGGATTTATTTCCGTATCAGTCTTTTATAAACTGGAATCCTGACGAGGGCGACGGAAATATTTTAAGAGACGATGCTAAATTTCTGCCGATCCTTTATGAGCGTAATCATGATAGATTTTACGACATGAGCAAAGTTACTGAAGCAGGCGATGCGGCTTTGACTAATCCTGAAGATTTTTTTGCTTCTTCCCAGCGGGTTATTATTGCGGTTGACTGCGAAAACGCTGATCCTTGCAAAGTTATCGGGATTATGAAAGATTTAGACGCTAAAGGACTTGTTAATAAAGTTGCTAAAATTTTGCTTGTTGATGACGAACATACTTCTTCGCAATGGCGGGCTTTAAGACGAAATGAAAATTTGCCGCTCGAATATTATCTGACCGACAGAGTTAAGGACGAAAAATCAGCCGTTGATGTAGCTTTGACAATAAAATTTTACCGCGAAATTGCCGCGCTGCGTAACACTGAAAACCCCGTAGACTCGGCGATAATAATTTCAAGCGACTGCGATTTTTGGCCCCTTATCGAATTAACTCCGGAAGTAAAATTTTTAGTAATGCTTGAATATGACAACTGCTCGCAGGCTTATTATCAAAGATTGCAAAATAATGATGTTCCGTTCTTTTATATTGACGAATATTTTTCAGCCGGAAATATTGAATTAAAAACCGAAGTAGTTTTGCAGGAAGTTATCCGCGAAATCGAAGAAACTCATTTGAGCAAATTAAATTTATTTTCTGTTATTAACCGTGCTTTGTCGAAAATCGATTTGAAAATGAATGAAACAGAAATTTCTCAGTTCATCGAAAAATATATCACGAATATGACCATAGGATTTGCCAAAAACGGCGGTGCAGTCCTTCAAAATAAACCGGTCTTAAAATATTAAAAAGTTTGTGCTATAATTCTTACAAGAAATTTCCCGGCGAAAGTCGGGAGTTTATTTTTATTATTACATTTATTATTACAAAAACCGCGTTTTTATTTTTTAATCATCAATGCTCACGGACTTACGAAAAAAAATTTTTTAATTGATATAATAACCGCTGATTTTCAAAAAATTCTTCAAAAATTTTTAGGAAAGGAAACTTTTTATGAAGAAATTTTTATTTTCTTTTTTAATCGTTATGATTATGGCGTTAATATCTTCTTCTGCTTTTGCTGATAATAAAATTAAAATCGGCATAATCGGAGCTATGGATATTGAAGTCGATTCTCTGAAGCAAAACGCAAAAATTTCAAACAAAATCATAATAGCAGACATGGAATTTAACGAGGGTATGTTAGATAATGTTGATGTTGTTATAGTCAAGTGCGGAATGGGCAAAGTCAATGCTGCAATATGCACGCAAATTTTAATAAGCAAATTCGGAGTTACTCACGTAATTAATACGGGCGTAGCAGGTTCGCTTAATAATAAATTAAACATCGGAGATATTGTCGTAGCTTCCGACACAGTACAGCATGATTATGACGTTGTTCAGATAGGTTTTAAGAAGGGCGAAATTCCTTACACCGGGCTTGTATTTTTCAAATCTGATGAGTTGATGAAAAAAAAGGCTGTCGAAGCTGTCAAAAATTCTGCGCCTGATATTCAAGTAATTGAAGGGCGGGTTTGCACTGGAGATCAATTTATAGCAGCGAAAGAACAAAAAGATAAAATTACTTCAAATTTCGGCGGAGACTGCTGCGAAATGGAAAGCGGCGTAATCGCTCAAACCTGCTACTTAAATCACGTTCCATTTGTAATTATTAGAGCAATAGCCGACAAAGCCGACTCTTCAGAAACACCGGATTTTCACGAATTTGAAGCTCAAACTGCGAAACTTTGCGCTAATGTAACTGAATATATGGTAAAAAATTTTTAAGAGGAAAACTTTTTTATGCTTGCATTTATAATTCTTTACGCTTTAATTTTAGTAGCAATAGGAGTTTATGTCGGGAAAAAAGCTCAGTCCGCTTCAGATTTTTTTGTAGCCGGACGAAATTTTAATTCCGGAATTTTATTCACGACTTTAATAGCCGCGAACTTAGGAGCGGGCTCGACTGTCGGGGTTGCCGCTCTTGCTTACACTCACGGCCTCAGCGCATGGTGGTGGATAGGCAGCGCTGGAATAGGCTCAATGATTTTAGCTTTTATAGTCGGTCCTAAAATTTGGAGAATAGCGCGCGAAAATAATTTTTATACTTTAAGCGATTATTTAGATAAACGTTACAGCAAATTTTTTTCCGGCATTATTTCTTTGATGATGGCCATCGGGACTCTTGCATTATTTTCAGGGCAGTTACTCGGAATAGCTTGGATTTTAGAAGTTGTAGCAGGCGTGCCTAAAATTTACGGAGTTATAACGGGAGCAATAGTAACTACTTTATATTTTGCTGCGGGCGGACTTTTGTCGGGAGCATTTGTAAATATAATTGAAGTTGCTGTGATTTTAGCGGGTTTTGTTGTTGCTCTGCCTTTCGTCTGGAATTTTTCCGGCGGCATTGAGGGAATAAAAGCTAATGTTACAAGCGCAAGTTATTTTGATTTTTACGGAATGGGAAGCACAGCTATAATCGGCTACATAGTTATGTTAGTTCCGTCATTTTTTATATCGCCGGGCTTAATCGGAAAAGTTTTTGCGGCCAAGAACGAACGCGCTATAAAAACCGGCACGGCCTTAAACGGACTCGTTCAATTAGTTTTCGCTGTTATTCCCGTAATTATCGGAATGGCGGCACGCTCATGTTATCCGGATTTAACGAGAGCAGATTTAGCTTTGCCGACAGCTATGAAAAACATGATGCCTTTTTTTGCCGCGTCTTTAGCATTGGCTGCGATTTTTGCTGCTGAGGTCAGCACTGCCGACACTGTTTTATATATGCTCGCAGGTTCTTTGACAAATGATATTTATAAAAGATTTTTCAATCCTGAAATTTCAGATAAAAATTTATTAAAATTATCACGCCTCACGACAATTATTTGCGGAATTTTAGGGGTAGTTTTGGCCTTGCGTCTTGAGAGCATAATTTCAGCATTGACGATTTTTTATTCATTGATGAGCGTTTCTCTTTCTGCTCCGTTAGTTTTTGGATTATTTTCAAAACGGGCTTCAAATGCCGGGGCAATTATTTCAGCTGTTGCCGGAGTAGCGTTGACACTTTTTATAACTTTCTATAAAAAATCTGATGTTGATTTCGGATTTATAAAATTAAATGCTTCAACCTGCGGAATAATTTTCTCGTTTATAGTTATGTCAGTGTCGTTAATTTTTAGAAAAAATAAATAAATTAACTTAGCTGAAAAAATTTTTATTTGATTAATATTGACTTAACAAATATAATAATATTTCATAGTCAATATTATTTTTTTATGAAAAGAGCTGAAAATTTTATGCCGGATTATGAAAGAGAAAATAATTTATCAAGCGGAATAGAAAAATATATTCTTGAACTTTTCGATGATGAGGACGATGAAAATTTTATCAGTCTCCGCCGAAAAGATTTAGCAGAGATGTTCGGCTGTGTTCCGAGCCAAATTAATTACGTTTTGCGGAGCCGTTTCAGTCCTGAACGCGGATATTTAATCGAGAGCAGGCGCGGAGAGTACGGTTACATAAAAATTTTGCGTATAAGCTGTGATAACCAAAATGAAAGACAAAATCACATTAATGATATTGTAGGCGATAAAATTTCCGTGCGCAGTGCCTGCAGGCTTTTAGAGGCTCTTAGAGAGCGTGATTTAATAACGGACAGAGAGAGATTACTGATAGAAATTGCTTTGAAAAACCAGCCTGTAAAACATACTCTCGAAGATACAGCAGATTTGTTGAGGACTATGTTAAGTGTTTTAATCTAAAGGAGAAAAATTTTAATGTGGCAGTTTTATACAGATAGAGGAAAAAGAGTAATTGAACTCGCTCAGCAGGAGGCTTTAGAGTTAGGCCATACAATGGTAGACCCTGAACATTTGTTATTGGGTGTATTAATGGAGGGAGGCGGAGTAGCTTGTCAAGCGTTGACTGAACTTGGCGTAGACACTGAAAATTTTGCGGCTCATATCCGTGATTTAATTGGACGTTCGCAGGATGTAATTTCAAAACCTGTTGACCTTCCTTTAAGTCCCCGAATGAAGCGGGCACTTGATTTAGCTATTGCAGAAGCCCGAAAAATGGGAGTAAATTACGTTGATACTGAGCATATTTTGTTAGGAATTTTAGCAGATGACAGCGGCCTTATAGTCCAGCAGTTTAAGTCGATGGGAGTAACTCCGCTTTCAGTTTTGAAGCAGATTAATGAAATTTTAGCGGACAAGCCGGGCCGTAAAAAAGCAAATACTAATAACAAAAATTCGCAGACTAAACAAAAAGCCAAAGTAAAGACACCAACTCTCGACCATTTGGGTATAGATTTAACGGCGCGTGCAAAAAATAATGAGTTAGACCCAGTCATAGGCCGTGAAAAAGAAATTAAGCGCGTTATGCAGGTTTTATGCCGGCGTACTAAATGCAATCCCGTTTTAATAGGCGAACCTGGAGTAGGAAAAACAGCGGTTGTTGAGGGATTAGCGCGTCAAATTGCGTCAGGAATTGTTCCCGATCCTTTAATCGATAAAAGAATAGTACAGCTTAATATGGGTACATTAGTAGCCGGAACAAAATATCGCGGTGAATTTGAAGAACGTTTGCGTCGTATAGTTAAGGAACTCACTGACAGTCAAGGCGGAGTGATTTTATTTGTTGATGAAGTTCATACAATTATAGGAGCAGGAAGCGCAGAGGGCTCAACAGACGCGGCAAATATCTTGAAACCTGAACTTTCGCGCGGAGTTTTTCAGCTTATAGGAGCAACAACGCAGGACGA
Source organism: uncultured Fretibacterium sp. (assembly GCA_947168585.1). GTDB lineage: Bacteria > Synergistota > Synergistia > Synergistales > Aminobacteriaceae > JAFUXM01. The sequence continues at coordinate 49,186 of CAMVMK010000002.1, read as the reverse complement.
ATACCGCAAATATGTTGAACGGGACGCGGCATTGGAGCGGCGTTTTCAGCCTGTTCAAGTTGAAGAGCCTGATGTTGAAAATGCAATTTTAATACTAAAAGGCTTGAAAGACCGTTACGAAACTCATCATAATGTAATTTTTACAGAAGACGCAATAGACGCCGCCGCAAAACTTTCATCGCGTTATATACAAGATAGATTTTTGCCGGACAAGGGTATTGATTTAATTGACGAAGCAGGAGCAAGGACAAGGCTTTTAACTTACGAAATGCCTGATTATATCGCCGAAATCAAAAATAAACTTGAAGATATACAAAAACGCAAAGAAGAAGCCGTATTATCTGAACAATATGAGCTTGCGACTGAACTTAGAGACGAAGAGCGCAAAGTTTCAGACGAGTTAGACAAAAAAGTTAAAAGTTGGCAGGAAGAACGCAAAAATACCCGTCAATCAATCACGAGTGAAGATATAGCAACGGTTGTAGCTGAACAGACAGGAATACCGGTTAAGCAGTTGACAGAAGCAGAGACAACAAGACTGTTAAAAATGGAAGAAGAAATTTCGAGGCGATTAATCGGGCAGGATGAGGCAGTGAGCGCAGTTTCGAGAGCAATTCGCCGTGCCCGTACAGGTTTAAGAGATCCAAGAAGACCAATCGGGAGTTTTTTGTTTATGGGGCCGACCGGAGTAGGAAAAACCGAGTTAGCGCGCTGTCTTGCGAGATTTTTATTCGGGCGTGATGATGCAATGATACGAATTGACATGAGCGAGTTTATGGAACGCCACGAAGTTTCTAAATTGGTAGGAGCACCTCCCGGCTATGTTGGCCACGAGAACGGCGGAAAATTGACGGAGCAGGTACGCCGCAAACCTTACAGTGTAATTTTGTTCGATGAGATTGAAAAGGCTCACCCTGAAATTTTTAATATTTTGTTGCAAGTTCTTGATGACGGCAAATTAACTGACGGACAGGGTCGAAAAGTTGATTTTCGCAACACTGTAATAATTATGACGAGCAATGTTGGAGCAAAAGAGGCTCAGCAAGGCAATTCATTAGGCTTCGGAACGAGCGCGGAAAGCAAATCACAGCGCGATTGGGAACGTACCAAAAATATAATTTTGGAGGAAGCAAATAAAACATTCAGGCCGGAATTTTTGAATAGGATTGATGAAACGGCTGTTTTTAAGCCTTTATCGAAAGAGAATTTGCTGAAAATCATTGATACAATGCTTGAAGATTTAGCCTCAAGACTTGATGTAAAGGGTGTAAAACTTGAGATAACGCAGGAAGTAAAAGAGAAAATTCTCGAAAACGGCTATAAACCTAAATACGGGGCCCGCCCTCTGCGCCGTGCAATTCAGTCAATGCTTGAAGATAAATTAGCTGATTTCATGCTCTCAGAGAAAATAGAAAATGAAAACTCGCAAATAAATGTAAATTTGCAGGGTGAAGAACTTGAACTTGCATTAGCAAATTAGTGTAAATTAGTAAATTAGTAAATGAAGAATTTTAAGCGGGCTTTCAAAGCCACAATTCCAGTAATGACCGGCTATTTAGTTCTTGGAATAGGCTATGGAATTTTGATGAACGCTAAAGGCTATAATGCTTTATGGTCTTTAGCGGCCGGTTTGTTAATTTATTCCGGAACTATGCAGTTTGTAGCAATAGAATTATTTGCGGGGGCACCGCTCGGAGAGACTGCTTTAACGTCATTAATAGTAAGCGCAAGGCATTTATTTTACGGGATTTCTATGGTAAATAGATACAAAAATATTCACGGTCTTAAAAAGTTGTATATGATTTTTGCATTGACAGACGAGACTTATTCACTTGTCTGCGAAGCCGATGAGAGCGAAAAAGATTATTGTTTTTGGGTATCAATTTTAGACCAAATTTATTGGATTACGGGGGGATTTTTAGGCGGTCTTCTTGGTGAGATAATACCATTTAATACAAGCGGAATAGATTTTGCATTGACAGCATTATTTGTAACTATTTGCGTTGAACAGTGGCTTACCCATGAAAATCATTATCCTGCGTTGACGGGTTTAATAATTAGTATTTTGTGCCTTTTGGTATTCGGCTCGGAAAATTTTTTAATTCCGTCAATGATTTTAATAACTGTCTTGCTTTTTGCCTTAAGGAGAAGAATAGAAAATGTTTGACATTCACGCCGGTTATATAATTTTAATTGCAGGAACTGTAACGAGTTTGCTTCGTTTTTTGCCGTTTATAGCATTTAGTAAAAAAACGCCTGAATTTATTTTGTATCTCGGTCGTTTTCTGCCTTATGCAGTAATGATGATGTTAGCGGTATATTGCTTAAGAAACGTAAATTTTTTCAGTGGTACTCACGGAGTGCCTGAAATTATTGCGTGTATAGTTGTAATTGCGCTGCATATTTGGCGGCGGAATACGTTGTTAAGCATAATCGCAGGCACAGGGCTTTATATGTTTCTTATCCAATTTGTGTTTTTACAAAATTGATTTCGTCCTCATGATTTTTAATTTCGCCGTCGATGATTGCAAGTTTTATAGCAGTAAGAGTATCGCCGATTTCTTTACCCTTTAATCCCAATGCCTGCAGGTCTTTGCCTGTATACGTGCCTTTTACATCTATCCAAGATTCTAAATGTTTGATTATTAAACGCCGCGATTCAGGCGTTCTAAGGCATATAAGCCAGTAAAGGAGGGGAACTGAGCCGTAATCTTTGAAGAATAGATAAGCATCGGAGTTTTTAGTATTTTTTCGTACGGAGCAGAATTTTTCAACATTAGGCCATTGTAAAAAGCATTTAGTAAGCTGTTCGCGTTCATGAGGATTTAAGTTCATTCTGTCCATAGCTGAAAATCTCACGTCATTTTTGCTTTCTGTGAAAATTACAGCGATACCAATTAGCCATTCCATGCCTTTGAAATCAATACCGTGTTTTTTAGTTTGCTGCATAAAATGTTCCATAACACGAAGCCTTTGATTGACAGTATTTGTAACTTTCATGCCCGGAAAAAGAGCCTCCCAAATACCAAGTTCGCACATTCTTACTACAATTTTTCTTGCACAAGTTTCTTTTGATATTAATTCAAGTTCAGCGCGCACTCTTGTTGTAGAAAGGCATTCAAGCAGGCCGCCTCTCACAGCACTTTTCAGTAAACGCATGGTGTTATCTTCAAAGCTCATGTTTAATCTTTGCTCGAGCCTTACGCCTCTTAATACCCTCGAAGGGTCTTCAACAAAACTTAGATTGTGCAAAATTTTTAGTAATTTATCTTTGAGGTCTGCGCGTCCTCCGAAGTTGTCAGTCAGCGTCCCCCAGTCGTTTTCGCTGAGAGATATTGACATTGCATTTACAGTGAAATCTCTCCGGCTTAAATCTTGTTTTAGTGAACTGTTCTGCACGATTGGTGTAGCCGCCGCATATTCGTAAAATTCGCGTCTTGCTGTTGCTACGTCTACTTTTTCGCCGTCAGGAAATGAGATAGTTCCGGTTTTATATCTTCCGTGAAGAGTAGAGCGACAGCCGGGCTCGTCCCATGATGTTACTAATTTTTCCGCGTCTCCTTCAACAGAAATATCAATGTCCATGTTGTGAACGCCCATTAGTATATCGCGGACAGTGCCGCCGACTAAGTATGCTTTCATTCCGAGTTCTTGAGCCTTTGCGCCGACCCGTCTTAGGAGCGAGAGAGTTTTTAAGCTGAAAGAATTTTCCATTAAATCTGCAACATTTTCTACCCATAAAAAGCCGGTCGAATCGCGTGAGTTTTCTTCGCCTGAAAACAGTCCTGAACGGTAAAGAGCCTTTAACAGCGTGGCACGCGAGATTGTACCAATTAATTTACTATTTCCGTCAAGAACGGGCATTTTTTCAAAGCCGTAAGTTGCCATCATTCTGTGGGCTTCATCAATAGATGCTTCCGCAGAAAGACTAATGATACCTTGCGTCATGAAATCAGAAATTTGCGCTCTGTCTAATCCGTGAAGATGAGCCTTATCCAAATCTTTGCGTGTCATCATACCAACAACTTCACGCTCAGAATTTGCAACCGGCAGAGATTTTACGCCGAAACGCAGCATAGTTCTATAAGCCTCGTCAACTGTAGCATCTGGACTTACAGCGATAACAGGCGAATTCATAATATCTTTTACTGTTACCATTGGTTTAATTGCGCCTGCTAATCTTTTTTCAATTTCCTGCAGTAAATCAACAACATTGCGTCCTGAAACTGTTGCGCTTCCGGCCTGATAATGACCGCTTCCGCCGTAAGGAGCTAAAAATTCTTTAACGTTCAAAATACCTTCAACGCTTCGGGCAATGATATTTATCTTTTTGCCTCCGTTGTTCACTACAGCGATTGTAACGTGTGAATCGCAATATTCTTTCAGCTTATTTACAAATAAAGATAATCCCTGCACATAATTTTCTGTTTCAGCCCAAGTTAAATCAATTTTTGCGCCGTTAATATAGAGTTCACGGGTGTTTTCAGCAAGAATATCGAGCAGTTTTTTATCATCTGAAGACATATCCGTTTCAACTTGTGATAAAATGCCGGATAAGTCCGCTCCTAATTCACGTAAATAACTGATAGCAGCTATATCACGCTCTGTTGTAGTGTCATAAGTCAAGGCTCCTGTGTCATCATAAATACCAAGCGCAAAAAGTGTAGCTTCTTCGGGTGTAATTTCTTTGCGTTCGTTCAGTAATTGCTCCAAAATCATTGTGGTTGCCGCGCCTATAGGCTCATAGATAAAAAATTCTGTTGGTATATCGTCATTAGTAGACGGGTGATGATCAAAAACACGGACTTCAACATCTTGACGGCCTGCAAGTGCGGCAAACATGCCAATTCTTTGACGTGAGCGTGTATCTACAACTATCATTAAAGTTACTTCGTCAAGAGGAATTTTTTTAGGTTTTAATATTTTGGACATCCAATGATGACCGCGCCGGGACATGAAATCACGGACTTTTCTGCTCATAGAACCCGGCGGGCATATTACAGCTTCAGGATATAATTTTTGTATAGCAATCATGCTCGCAAGCGAGTCAAAATCAGTATTCAAGTGGCTTGTGATTAAATACAAATTAATTCCTCCCCAAATTGTAATCTATAAATTGACGTGCTGCACGTCCTGACTTTCCTCCGTGCCTAATTTCCCATGCGTCAGCGGCTTTCAATAAATCATCGCGGTTAAAATTCAAGCCTGATTTTTCAGCCAGTTTTAGTACAATTTCGTGGTATTCGTCTCTTGTTGGTGCAGAATAATTTATAGCAATTCCGAAGCGGGACGCTAACGATAATTTTTCTTCAACAGTGTCGGATCTGTGAATATCGCCGTTGTGTTCCATGTCGCTGCGGTCGTTCCAAGTTTCGCGGATTATGTGCCGTCTGTTTGATGTTGCATAAATCAAGACATTATCCGGCTTAGTTTCAATACCGCCTTCGATTACAGCTTTGAGATATTTGTATTCAATTTCGTGTTCTTCAAAAGATAAATCATCAATGAAAATTATAAATTTATAATTCCTCTTCCTGAGTGCTTCTGTGAGTTTTAGAATGTCTCTGAATTGATGTTTGTAAATTTCAACGACACGCAAACCGTCTTCAAAATACTCATTTAATAAAGCCTTGACGCTGGTTGATTTTCCTGTTCCGCCGTCCCCGTAAAGCAGAACATTATTTGCAGGCTTACCCGCTAAAAAAGCCTCAGTATTTGAGATTAATTCGCTTTTTTGTATTTCATAGCCTACGATGTCATTAAATTTGACGCTGCCGATATTTTTATCGGGGACTGGAATTAGTGAATTTTCATTAATTCTGAATGCTTTATTAAAAGCAAACATACCAACTCCAAATTCTTTGTAAAAATCAGTGATATATTCAAAAAATTCTTGGGCATTAATTGCATTTGCAAGTTTTTCGCTTAATTGTATTATTGGAGATGTGTTAATTTCCCCTGAAAACTCTTTGATATAACTAAGTTCCATGACTGTATCTGAAAAACTAAATAACCTCATGAATATATCAAAATCATGCTCAGCAAGAAATTTTAACGAATATTCAGAAGCCTCTCTGCGTTCACATGACAACGAAAAAACATTCTCGTTGCTTAAAATAAAATACGTCAAATAATTATGCCACAAATTTCCGTCTGCAAAATTATTCTCGTGAGCAATAGCTATGATTTTGTGAATAATCTTAAAAATATCATCGCTGCTCTGCTGTGCTATTGCTTTTGTCATCAAAACGGGCAAAGAATTTTCATGCGCATTATACAAAAATAAAACTGACGGCATTCTAATTTATCCCTTCTATATTAATTGCTCCGAGCCAGTAATAACCCCATGTTTTGGCTTGCTGAGCTAAAATTTGCATGTCTTGTTCATACCACTTGAAATTAGTTTGACGCAATAATCTTCTGATTTTCAGATTTTCGCGCATTAAGGCTTTTACAGGTCTTTGGCCGTCTCTTAAAGTTAATTGATGCCAGCCGTTACCAACCCAAACATACATAACTTTTGGATAACTTCCTTTCCATGCTACGGGCACAGCGGGCTTATTAAGCACTCCGATACGGTCAACAGTGGCTTTCCAGTTGCCAATAGCCATGAAATCATAGCTAAATGTCCAATCAGGAATGTATGTCGATTGTGTTTTTCCTTGAGCCATTTGCGAACGTGTGAAAGTTTTTTGTTGTACCGCCAACATATCTTGAGTAGGAAGTTTACGCAGTTCTGAAATTTGAGCATCGCTTACATATTTAGTTATACCGGCCATTGACGGAATAACTGAGCCTACAACGAAATTTGTTGCAACAAGATTAGGCCCTTCAGATGTTCCATAAACCCACATTCCGTCAGGATTTTTCTTGACAGGATAGCCGTCAAGAGTTATATACCAATCTTGGGGCATATTATAAGGTTTGTAAACATAAAATGTCATACCTGCGTAAGGCGATTGAGGCACTAACAAAGGTTCTGTGATATAACGCTTCGCTTCAGCGTTTGAACAAAACGCACAAAATGCAAAAACTAAAATTAAAATTTTTTTCATTTTAGTCCTCCTTATTTATTGAAATCTCGCCGAGCCACTGATAGCCCCATCTCATGGCATATTGAGAAAGAATATAGCTGTCATTATCGTTCCAATTTAATGCGTTGGCTTTGTTTGCATGAACTACTAAATTATAATTTTCGCGGCGTATTATGTTGAGTGCGCTTGAATGTTTTTGTCGCGGTGAAATTTGATACCATTGTATTCCAGTCCAAGCGTAAATTACTTCAGGATACTCGCCTTTCCATGCTACAGGAATTTTAGGGTTATCAAGAACTCCCATTCGGTCAACAGTATTCTGCCACTTACTAATTGCCATAAAATCCGAATTTTGCATTACTCCCTGCGTATTTTGGATATAATTTGAAGCTGGCGGTGTATACTGATTTTTTGACGAATTTTTAGCGTTAAATTCAGGCGCAGTTATCGGCGTTACATCAATTTCTAAAATTTCGGGTGTATTTAGTTCTAACGAGATATTTTCATTAGGAGAAATTAGTGCTCCTGCCGGTTTTATCGGAATAGAATTAGGAACTTTATCAGTCCCTAAAACCGGTGCGACTGATGAGATATTTGCATCATAAGGTTTTAATTTCACAACGGACGGAATTACGGACCCGACTACATAGCCGGTCTTTTTTATGCCGGATTTTTCAGCTGAAGCATAATGCCAAACTCCCTTAGCATCTTTGTAGACTAAATAGCCGTCGAATGTCGAATAAAACTCGCCCGGAAGATTAGCGGGCTTAAAGATATAAAAATTCATTGAATGATACGCAGGCTGTGTTACTAAAATAGGTTTTTCAGCACAAAATGCCGCGCCTGCTGTAAAAACTATAAATAATATTGCAATATAAATTTTTTTATACAAAATTTTCACCTCTTTATTTTAACGGCCTTGTCCTACGGGCGGAATTTCAGGCTCTACAATAGTTCCCGGATCAGGCGCAAACTGACCGACAGGCGGCAAATATTCAATATTAGTATCCTGTTCAATTTTCTTAGCTGGCTTAACCGGCTGAACAGGCTTACTAACTGGTTTCGTCGGCTCGTCTGTAGGTTCAGGAGTTTTTACTCTTATTCTCGGTCTCGGTTTAGGCTTATTCTCCTGTTCTGTTTGAATTTGTGCAGGCGCGGGAGTTTCCTGTTTTACTTGATTTTCTTGCTTAACAGGTTCAGGTTTTACCTCTTTTATTACAGGCTTCACTTCTGGTTTTGTTTCTTGTTTTTGCTCCGTTTTAATTTGTGTTTGCGTTTGTGTTGACTGTTCCGTTTGCTGTGTTTTAGGTCTTATTCTTACTCTCGGTTTAGGCGCAGAAGTTGTCTCAGTATCTGAATTTTGTTGCTTTATCTCCTGCTTATTTTCTTGCTTAACTTCAGGCTTAGGCTGGGGCTTTTCCTGTTGTGCGTTTTGTGCTTTCTCTTGAGGCTTTTTCTGTTCCTGCTCAGTTTTAGTCTGCGTTTTAGGCTGAGCCGGTTTAACTTCCGTTTTTTTAGTTTGAGTTTTAGGCTCTTCTTTCTTTACTTCTTTAACTTGTGTAACTTGTTTAGATTGAGTTTGAGGCTTTGGATTTGTATTTTCTGTTTTTGTTGTCTGCGTTGTCTGCTTAGTTTCCTGCTTTATTTCGGGCTTTTTAGTTTTAGGCTGTTCTTGTTTAGCCTGTTTTACTTCAGGCTGTTTTTTCGGTGCTGGTACTGATTTAGCAGACTTATTATTAGTTTTTTCTTGAGTTTTTGCAGTTTTTAGGGTTCCCTGTTGTTTTTTTGTTTCATTATTTTTAGTTTTTGTGTTAGTATTTTTATTATTTTTTGCTTGATTACTTTTAGTATTTTTCGTTCGCGTTTTATTATCAGATTTTTTTACAATTTTTCGAGGTGCCGACTTAGCTTGCGATATTTTTTTTGCTTCTTTAGCTTGCGGCTTTACTTCTTTTTTTATTTCGCTCTGGACAGGTGCTTTTGCAACAACTTTGCCCGGCTCAGGCGGAGTATATAAAGGTAAATCAGCTCTAACTATGTTATCTTCAATGTTAGTATTTTCAGCATAAGTGTTTGAATAACCGGGAATTTTGTATGAATAACTCTCGTTATTTTCCGGAACTTCAGGGACTAAAGGTTCTTGAATACTATAATTTTCTTCGGGAGACGGAGGAACATACAAAGCCGGAGACCATGTATCGCCGTCCATAGGTGTAGAGCCTGGCTCCGGAGGCGTATAAACCGGAACTTTCGGGACTTCAGGGTCATTCGGTGCTGATGGAAAATTCCCGCGTCCTACTGTTATTCCATCGTTTTTTGTTTCAACGGGATAGACACGTGCAGGGCGTTTCGGGTCCCAAAGAGGCGTTTTTTCAGCGTCATTAGGATAATATACAACTCTCGAAAGAGGTTCTAAGGCAGGGTCAATCGTTACGGCTTTTGAATAAAAATATTGCGCTTGACTAAATTTTCCGGTCTTTTCATGATAAACTCCATACCAATACCAAGCGTTTGGATTATTGCGCTCTTCTTGAATAGCTTTTAGTAAATACGGCTTTGCGGCTTCGTAGCGTTCAGCCTCCATTAAAGCTATTCCGCGTTCAAGAGAACTTGGACTTTTAGAAACGGGCTTTTTTGTTGTTTTCTTTTTCGTTGTAGTTTTTTTCTTTGGCGCAGTTTTTTTAGTCTTAACTTTTGAGTTATTTGCCGGAGTTTTTGAAGCACTTTCCGGCACTGTTTTTATAATTTCAATCCGCTCGGGATACGGCATATAAGGCGTGCTGTCATCGCCTTCTACAACGACAAGTTCAGCAGCATAAAGCGGATTAATCAACAAAATTATTGAAAAAAAACTTGCAAATATTAATTTTTTCATGCTTTATCTTCCTGTAATTTTTGTATGTTTTATCACTATGTCTTTCAGAGTTATAGGCTCCTTTTTATTGTCGCGGATAACTCTGACGACCGCATTATCATCGTAAACTTTTATAACTTTTACTTTACCGATTACATTAGGTAATACTACAACAGGATTTTCAGGCACTACAGTTACATAGGTATCAGCGCGGATTACGTCTAAAATCTCTCCGACACGAACGCCGTCTAATGCTCCGTTTGCATATGCGCCGAGCGAAATTATATACTCGCGTCTTTTGCGTGTAGACTTTGCTGTAGGTGCTAAAATTCTTCCGACCGTTGTATATGAACTCGAAAAATTGTCATTTGCAGTTAATTTGGCGTCAGGCTCATTGCTGTTTATAACGTTGCGGACCTGCGTCATAGACTGCCTATAAGCCTCGTTGATTGCATTTTTAATCGACTGCCAGTGCGATGTATTCTTAAATTGATCCCATGTAGGACGGCTCATCTTCTGACCTTTGTAACTTGTTTTTGTAAGTCCGAATAAATCAAGACCGTATTCAAACGGCACTCCAAGCCCTCTTACTGCTTCGTTAAACCAATAAATATTCTCTTCGTTGTCGAGTGTAAATCTTGTATCTTTACCGCGAACATTGCTGACACCTATTTCTTGAACTTTTGCACGGTCATATACTCTAATTCTTATCAATGCACGGCCTGTCTGCGCTGTGCCTAAAACATTTTTTTCTTTCATAATTGCTTGATATAACTCAAGCTGTACGGCCATATCATCACCGCGCCGCGAGCCTGAAAGCCATCTGTTCATTGCAGCTTCGTCAAGAACACGTGCATCAATCAAAGGCGACGACTTAAAAAGCTGCTCTAAATACTCCGACATTTTCTGCTCAAGAACATTGTAAGGATAGTATTTACTCTCCCAAACTTCGAGTTCAGTTGAGTTTATCGTCGGAAATATTACAACTGAAAGACGGCGCTGATTTTCTGCAGATATTTCCGGCGGCGAAATTAATATTAATCCAAAAACTAAAATACAAATAAGTTTTTTCATTCCTAACCCCTAACCTCTCACTCCTAACTTATTTTAAGCCGGCAAAGCCCTTGACGTAAGGTTTGAGATTTTCATACCACGAAGCAAATTCTTTTGCCCATAATAAACGGGTTATTGTGAAAAAGTCATCTTCGTTGTCGCTCATTGTATTCATTTTCAGAGCCTGTTTGTAAATTTCAGTCGGAAGCGTTATTAACATATCGCCGCGATGTCTTACAGTCTGCATTCTCGGATTACAGCCGAATGCTGTCATGCCGCTGTCTGCATTTTCAAAAAAAGTAGTTCTATATGGTACATCGCCGAGAGTTCCTGTGTTGAAATCTATTCGCCGCTGACGTTCATAACCGGCTTCCTGCAAATATTTCAAGGCATCGTCAACATAATCAATTTTTACTTGGTCAAGTATATAAAAATGTCTCATGAAAGCAGTCATCTTAAAGCCCAAACGCATTAATCCCGGATCATTTAACGTTAATTTTTTTTCAGGAATTTTCATAACTGCAACATTGGGAGCAGGATTGGTATTTTTCTGTTTTTCACCCGCAAGCCACAAAGCGTCAGCCATTGCAGTGCCGTCATTTCCGCAATAAGAAAACCCCAAAAGCATAGCCGCCGCCGCTACTCTAATCGGATTATGCCAGCGTTCGGGATTAATTTGCCGTAAGTCAGCTGTTATTCCGGTTTTAATTAAATTATCTGTACCGCGTTCCGCAATACTTGCAATTTTCAAACGTCCTTCAGTGAATAATTTTGCTTCATCGTCAGTGAGCGGGAAAAAAGGCTTGAATTCGCCGGAATTTTTATCTTTTGAGCAGTCTGCTATCCACAAAGAACTGCGTTTTTCTTCCGTGAGCATTGCTAAATCACTTTTGCTTGAGACCGGCTCGGGACGCGCTAATGCTTTTTCAAGGTCAAGAACTACTTTGAAATATTTTACTTTGAAATTAGTTTTAGCCGCAAAATCCGTCAAAATTTTTTGCACGGCCGGTTCAAAATCTTTGACAACATAATTAAAACTTTCGCCGGGCTTTTTGCCGTTTATAGCTAAAGTTCTGTCGCGTTTTTCGACCCAGGCTATGTGAATAAGTTTGCGGGAATTTTTATTTTTATTGAAAATTGAAAGGCGCGGAGTTTTGCCTCTTGTCCACATTTGCAGGGCTAAATTAGCGTCAATATCGCAGCTGCATATGATTTTCCCTTGTTCGTCCATTTTGAAATTTTTGCTCCTTTTATTTTTTTATTATTGAAAATTATAGCGCATAATATTTATTATCATACCCGCAAGAACCCCCCCGATTCTAAAGCGAGAGATGAATTGCGTATGTGATATAATAACATAAGGTTTTCAAAAGTTGTCCGTAAGGCAGCAGTACCTATGGAGCGTAGGGAAGGGTTCGCCTCATAAAAAACCCATAGCCTAGAAAACTGATCCCCGTAAAAAGCAATCCTGAAGGCTGCGAAATATTCAGGTTGGGAGGACTACAGGAAGCTGTCAGCTTCTATAAAGAAAGTGGCGGTAGTTCATTACTCATTATTTTTTCATGATTTTAATATAAAATTTCTAAACAATAAATAAAAAAAGGTCGTGATTTTTATGAAATTAAAATTTTTTTCGGCGTTACTTTTAGTTCTGCTTTTAGGGTCTGCGGCACTGGCGGCTCCGTCTGTTACCATGCTGTCAACTAAAACCTGCCCGGCATGCGTTCAAATGGCAAAAGTCCTGCAAGAAATCGACAAAAATTATAAAGGCAAAATCAGCACAGCTCATATCTACCTCGAAAACAATCCGGACATCGCTAAAAAGTATAACGTCCGCTACGTCCCGACTTTAATTTTCAGAGACGAAAACGGCAACGAAATAGCTCAGGAAGTCGGATATAAATCCATGAACGAAGTTATTAAGATTTTCAATGCAAAAGGCATAAAACTTTAATTTTAATAATGAATGATTATGAAGGCCGGGATTATCCCGGTTATTTTTTTGTTTCTCAGAGAATATAACTTCACGAAAGTTTTTAATTCCTTTTGAATAATCTTGCTCTACGCTTCCAGGAAAAAATTTTTGACTGCGAATAATTTTCATATCTTCATAAATTTAATTCGTGATTTTTATTTTGAATTTTATGTACGGGGAAGGCTGTTACTGCTGAAAAATTCGAATATTTTTGTTGTGGCAAATGTTGTGGCAAAAAAATTTTTCTATTTTGACTTCAAGAATTTTCAATGAAATTAATTTATTCTATCATAATTAGAATCATTATTCGAGTTTCAATTTGACTATAATTTTGCTGTAAAAAAATAAAATCACGTCTACTTATGAAAAAAGCTGAAATTTTTCGTTAAATCTTGAAAATTTAAGTTTCATAGCTTAGAATTATCAAACATTTCTTATAATTTTTCGTAGATTTATATTTTTTGCGAAAAAAATTTCTAACGTTAGGAGCAAATACTCTTGAAACACGAGAGCAGCGATTTATGTACTTTTCTTTTGAGCAGTTACGATAACGGTGAAGATTGCTGGAATGCTTTTTTTACTGCTTTGCTGGATAACTGGAAAAATTTTGACATGAAAGTCGTGTTGAATACGGAGTCAAAATCTTATGAATTTCCCGGCATAAACATCACAACATTCTCTTTATTCAAGCCGGGCGTTAATATTCCTTGGGGATTTCGTCTTATTGAAACACTTAAAAGAATCAAAACAAAATATATATTATTTTTTCTTGAAGATTTTTGGCTCGATTCGGAAGTCGATGTGGATTTTTTTGAAAAAACTATACGCTGGATGGAAGAAAATCCTGATATAGCAACATTTTCATATTATCCTGCCGGAAATAATAATATAAAAGATAATGTATTTGAAAGATTTGAATTGCGTCCGGCGAAGTGTGAATTTAAGCTGAATGCCCAAGCCGCTGTTTGGCGCAGAGAAAAATTGATTAGCTTTATAAGACCTCACGAAAACCCTTGGGAGTTTGAAGTTTGGGGTTCTAAAAGAGCCGCACGCTACAAGGATAGATTTTATACTTTGATAAGGGGAGCTGAGCCTGTTTTTTCATACGGAGATCCAATGGAAGGCTGCATAATTCATCGAGGAAAATGGAATAAAGATGCCGTTATGAAATTTGAAAGAAAATATTCGCTTGGTATCGATTATTCAATAAGAGGTTTTGAAGATTATGAAACAGTAAGGAGATTAGATAATCAGACATTTTTTGAAAAATTAATGAGCCCGTCAGCTGTTAAACGGAAACTTTCAAGATGTACTCCTTACCAATGGTATAGAGTTTGGAAATCGTTAAAACCCTAGAAAGTGCTGGTTCATTCTATGTTACTGCAAAATATTAATAACGTACTTATTGCGGGAGCCCATTTTGATGACAGCGAATTAGGAGCCGGCGGAACGGCTTTGAAATTGCGCACTATGGGCAAAACCGTCTATAAATTAACTTTAACGGATAACGTAACAGCTTATAAGCAAAAAAATATTTTTGTTGATTTTTCTTCATCTAAAAAGCAGAGTGCAGCAGCTGCCGCAGAATTAGGAATGATTGAATTATGTGATTTTGAGCCGGTCGAGTGTTCTAAACTCTGCTATAATACTCAAATAATGCAGCGCGTTGAGCAAGTTATATTTGATCTCAATATAGACACTTTATTCACTCATTTCGGGACTGACATGAATCAAGATCACGTCGAGGCAAGCCGTATATGTGTAACAGCCGCCCGTCATTGTGCAAATATATTTGAATTTCAAAGCAACGGTTATATATTGGATAATGTTTTTTATCCTACTTATTTTTTTGATATAAGCCGGTATATAGATCAAAAAAAGAAAGCATTATCAAATTACAGTTCTGAACATAACAGGTTAAACCGTCTTTTTGAAACAAATATAGAACGAAATCACATTTGGGGCTATGCTAATGAGGTCGAATATGCAGAAGGATTTAGGTGCGTGAAATGCCTGTCTTGAAAAAAACGGCCTGAAGTATATAATAACTCTCAAAAAAGCGGGGGTTATTTATTAGTGAATATATCTTATAGTTTCGGTCTTGCCGATTTCATACATTTCGGGCATATAAAAGCCCTTAAAAAAGCATCTGACGGCTCGGATTTAAGCATATTCGGGCTTGTGAGTGATGAAGCCTGTGAAGCTTGGTTCGGAGCGCATGTCTCGAATGAATTAGAGCGCCGCAGTGTTCTTGAAGGAATAAAATATGTTGATGAAGTATGGCATCAGGTTACGTTTGACCCGCTTGACAATCTTAAAAAACTTCACGAAAAATATCCCGAAGCCGTTATATCTTTATATTCAGGAAATGAATGGGGAATAATCGGAGCAAAAAAATATTTAGAGACAATAGGCGGAAAAGTTATAAGAGTAGACTATTACGAAAAATTATCCCCGCAGGCAATTTTGGATACGCTTAATAAAAATGAAATAAGCCCTAAAAATTTAAGCAGCAATATAATCTCTACAAAAGCAAACACTCTTCAGGCTCTTAAGGGTATAGTAAAAAAAGCAAAAATAGAAGATATTTATATAACTACAGCCGGAGAATTTAGAAATGGTGCGGAAAAAATTGCAGAAGAAATAAAAAATACTTTCAACGGCGAAAAAATTGTAGTGAGAAGTTCATCAAAGCAGGAAGACGCATTTGAAGGCTCAAACGCCGGGCATTTTAATTCAGTATTGAACGTGAACAGCGCAGACAAAGACAAAATTAATGCAGCAGTTTCAAGCGTTCTTGAATCTTACGGAGAAAATATCCAAAATGATGAACAGGTTTTGATACAAAAACAGACAGAAAATGTGCTGATTTCTGGGGTAATTTTCACACGGGATATACAAAGAAACCGGCCTTATTATGTAATAAATTATGACGAGAGTGGAAGCACAAATGCAGTAACTTCAGGTTTCAGCGGTAAAACTGCATGGATAGCTCACTCAAGTGCAAGAGAAAATGTGCCCTCAAAATGGAAATCTTTAATGGAAGCTGTATGGGAATTAGAAGATTTTTTGTCCGGAATACTTTTAGATATAGAATTTGCAATAACTAATAATCCCAATGCCGAAATTGTAATTTTCCAGGTCAGGCCTCTTGCGGCGGCGTATAAATTCGGGCGCAGCAATCACGATAAAATAGTAAGCGAAGCAACACAAAAAGCTGTGAATAACTATAAAAAACGAGCTGTAAACGGCTTAACCTGTTATTCCGATATGGCATTTTGGAATCCTGCTGAAATAATTGGAGATAATCCTAAAAATTTAGATTATTCTTTGTACCGTGAAATTATCACTAAACGGGCATGGAATGAAGGACTGCTCCCGCTGGGCTATCGTCAGGTTTCAGAAGAATTAATGTTCCGTTTTGGAAATAAGCCTTATATAAATATAGAACGTTCTTTTGAAGCTCTAATTCCGGCTTCTGTTTCAGATACTCTTGCGGCAAGACTTCAATATTATTATGTACAAAAATTAAAGCAGGATTTATCGGCTCACGATAAAATAGAGTTTGAAATTTCTCATAACTGTTACGATTTTTCAACACATAAACGTCTTGCAGAGTTGATGCTGGAGGGATTTTCGACCGAAGAAATTCTTGAGCTTGAAAGAAGCCTGCAGGAATTAACTAAAAAAGTTATAAATTCATACAGCGAAATTCTTATAAAAGACAGCAATGATTTAGACAAATTGGAAAGCATTAGATTAGATATTTTAAGCATTACTAAAGATAATAACGACTTCAGACTGCTTGCAAAATCAATACAAACTCTGCTGAACGCAATAAATAATTTTGGAACCGGGCAATTTTCAAGACAGGCTCGTTGTGCCTTTATTGCTAAATCTATGTGCCGCTCTCTTGCTGCTGAAGGGTATATAAGATCTGAAGATTTTAATTTATTTATTTCAAATATAAATACTGTAGCTGTTGATTACGATAAAGATTTTCATAGTGTTTTGAACAATCAGATGTCTAAAGAGGCTTTCTGCTTGAAATACGGACATTTACGCGCCGGAACATATAATATTAGAAGCCCGCGTTACGACCAAATGGATAATTTATTTGTAAAAAAAGAAAGTAAGACATACTCAAAATTACAATATGATAATACAGCTGTAATAGAAAAAGCATTGAATAAAGCAATCTCTGACGCTAAAATTAATGGAATTACAGCTGAAAATATAATTAATTTTATAAGAGAAGCAACGGAACAGCGGGAATATTTCAAATTTATTTTTACAAAAAGTTTAAGCTATGCAATAGAATTAATAAAGCAAATTGGTAAAATAGCAGGTATAAGTGTTCAAGACCTTTCATATCTCGAAATTCCGGAAATTTATGCGGCGGAATACTACACCTCGATAGAACGCCTTAAAGAATTTTGGAGCTTAATAATAAAAGAACGGCGCGGACTTTATAAATTAAATTCAGAAATCATTCTTCCTGCGGTAATATGCTCGGAGCAGGACTTTTCTTATATTGAAAATATTGATACACGCCCTAATTTTATTACAGAAAAAATTATTACAGGCAATATTGTAAATCTCGATGAAGACACGAAAAATGAGATTGAAATTGAAAACAAAATTGTTATAATTGAAAAAGCCGACCCGGGTTATGATTGGATATTTTCCAAAGAACCGGCCGGGCTTATTACAAAATACGGAGGTGCTGCTTCACATATGGCAATTAGGTGCGCTGAATTTAGTGTCCCTGCGGCAATAGGTGTCGGAACAAATCTTTATAATTATGCAGTTAATACAAAAAAAATAACTATAGACTGCAAACACGAAAAAATTTTGAGGATTGAATAATAATGGAGATAATTATTTTTACACAGCGTGTAGAGCTTATAACATCTTACGGCGAACGGCGTGATTGTGCCGACCAGAGAATTTCTGATTTTATTTACACTTGCGGATATTTACCTGTTCCGATTGCAAATAAACCCGAAATTATGCAAAAAATTATCAGCGAAATTAAGCCTTCTAAAATAATTCTTACAGGCGGCAACAGTTTGGTTAAATACGGCGGAAACGCTCCAGAACGCGATGAAACCGATAAAATTTTAATTGAATTATCAATAAAAAATAAAATACCTCTTTACGGATTTTGCCGCGGCATGCAGTCAATACTCGATTATTTCGGAAATGATTTAGTAAAAGTTTCCGGACATGTTGCTGTAAGGCACAAAATAAGCGGTATTGAAGGAATAACAGAAGTAAACAGCTATCATAATGAAGCATGCACCGAACTTGCAAATAACGAGTTATCAGTTATAATGCAGTCTGATGACGGAGTAATTGAAAAAATAAGACACAAAACGCTCCCGATTGTCGGTACTATGTGGCATCCCGAACGTGAAAAGCCGTTTAATGACAGAGATATAAATATTATGAAGGGTCTTTAATACTATGTTAAAAGCTAATAACGCTGCAATTCAGGATTTTCAAAGTAAACAGATTGAAAATCTTCTTTCTGAAGAAAAAGAAAACGGCGGTTATAATAATTGGTATAATCAATTAAAGCCGTTTAGGGAATATATCATAAAACGATATATAAAATTTGATTTATTGCGTAAAAGTTTCAGATCCAAAATTGTAAATCTTCCTTCCGGAGATATCATCGATGGTCATATAATAAGTTATTTATCTCCTATGGATTTTAAGAGAATAGGCTGGAACGGTAAGCGTTTGTATCCGTATGAGCATTTGAAGATAATATCTGAATTTTTTAAGCAGCACAATACCCGCTTTATATATGCCGCTTTACCAAATAAAGCCTGCATTTACCCGTCAATCATTTGCGATAATTTTACCCCCCCCCCCATCAGAAATAATTCGCCTCAATGGAGAAAATACATTAAAAATGTAATTGAAGCTGGTATAGAAACGATAGATATGTATCCTGTTTTTATGGAACATAAAAATGACAATAATTTATTTTCTAAGGAACATCACATTTCAACTTTCGGTGCAAAAATAGCAGGCAAGGCAATTTCTGATTACATAAAACAAACTACAATAGGCATTAACAATAATTTTAATTTATTATGCGAGCCCGCTCTTATTTATTCGTCAGACTATGGTAATCCGGAGATACTTTCTGAAGAATGTGATAAAATTTATTTGATGAACGGCATGCGGAAAGTAAATTATTGGAATCAGGAAACAAATTCTTCTAAGATAGCCATATTTGGAGATTGCAATTTACAATCATACAGTTCTCACGGTGCAGGTATCGGAGCTAATTTAGCATATTTCTTACGTTATCCTGTTTATAACGCAGGAAGAATTTTGCTTTTCGGCTTTGAAGCCGGACCTTTGTGTCTTGAAGATATTATGAAATTATGCAATTATGATGTAATAATTTATACTGCTTTTGCCAGTGCACCGTTTGTACGCAGTGCCAGCATACATTTATCAAGACCGAAACTTGAATATAAGTGGCAGCATTTTAAGTTATATTGACATATTCCCAATGCCCAATGCCTCAAGACGGGGATTTGCGCTGAAATTTTCGGTCATTATTATTCACCTAGCGGAAAATTATAAAATTTTAGAGCTTTAGAAGTTATCCTGCCGCAATGGGCTGCCGTTATGCTAAAATTAAATTTCAAAAGGAGCTGAATAAAAATGGCAAGCAATGACGCAAACAATAATAATTTTATAACTGTCGAAATGTTTAACGCCGGTATTCAAGAAATTAAAAACGAGATAAAAGAACTTAAGCAGGAAATTCGAGACACACGCAGCGAATTAATGACCGAAATCCGTATTACTCAAAATGATACGGCGCATATTCAGACTTCTGTCTATTGGGGCTTTGCTATTATAGGCGTGATTATTGCTTTTGTAGGAATTATCCCTTTTAGGAAAGAAAAATCTGAAAGAAGCGAAGAATTATCGCCTCGAAATATCCGGGATATTAGAGCACTTATCCGTGAAGAATTAGCTATGAGGAATATTTAATATAAAATGCATCTTACTGAAAATATCATCGAAACTCTTGAACTTAAAAAAACTTTGCTCCCGTTCCGTGAAAATCTTAGCGGCGAATTAGGGGAGTTAATTTTAGATTCTCTGCAACCTGCCGAAAATTTTGAAGAATTAAAGCAGCGTGAAAAACTTTTGCGCGAATGGCTCGAACTTACAGACACAAGCGGCGAATTTAATTTTAATGCAAGCGTTGAGCCGGTCTCTTATATGTTCGCAAACGCTAAACGAAGCGGAATTTTATCCGGCGAAGAATTATTAAAAGTCCGTCTGCTTTTACATTCGGCCAAGCAAATTAAAGAAGGTCTCGCAGAAATTTTAACCGGCGAAAAATTTAAGAGTATTGACTCTCTTCGGCGCGGGATTAGAGATTTTGCTCCCGAAATTGACGCTCTTAATGTCATCGAAGACTCCGGACGGCTTGCTGATACGGCTTCAACAAAACTTTTTGATTTACGGACAGAAATTGAAAATCTTAAACGCACAGGACGCAGGATCGCTCAAAAATTATTCGAGGATTCTGATATTAATAATATGCTTCAAGAGCGTTCATTGTCGTGGCGCGATGGAAGATTTTTATTGTTAGTACGTCAGGAATTTATAAATAGATTTCCCGGTCTTGCCGTTGAACGTTCAAGTTCAGGAAATTCTGTCTACATGGAACCTAAAGCACTTTCAAATATAAATAATAATTTAATAATTAAAACTAAAGACGAACAGGACGAAGAGCGCGTAATTTTATTAAATTTAACACGAAATATTTTAAGCCGCGAAAACGCAATCATTAACGCTGAAAAGGTTATCGGGACTTTTGATTTATTACGAGCCTGCGATTTTTTAATCAGAAATAAACGCTGGGTTATTCCGGAACTTTCAGGAAAAAATTTTTTCAGGCTCATCGGGGCTCGGCACCCGTTATTAAAAGATAAAGCCGTTCCGATTGATGCAGAATGCGGAGATAAATTTTCGACACTCGTTATAACAGGCTCGAACACCGGCGGAAAAACTGTAACTCTAAAGACCGCAGGAGTTTTAATTTCTATGGCTTGGCTCGGTCTTCCTGTTCCTGCAAGAGACGGAACTGTAATCGGCACTTTCGATGAAATTTTTGCGGACATCGGAGACGAACAAAGCATTGAGCAAAATCTTTCAACTTTCAGTGCTCATCTTAAAAAAATTATTCATATTCTTAAAAATTCGACAAAAAATTCTTTAATTTTGCTTGACGAGTTAGGCGCAGGCACTGACCCTCACGAAGGCGCGGCACTCGGAGTTGCTATCCTTGAAACTCTGAAAGAACACGGAACTGTAACGCTCGCAACAACCCACCATAATCCGATTAAGCAGTATGCTTTAACGACTGACGGGGTCGAAACTGCAAGCATGGAATTTGACATCGAAAAATTACAGCCGACTTATCATTTATTAATGGGGATACCCGGACGCAGCAGCGCGCTTTTAATCGCTAAACGTTACGGAATGCCCGAAGAAGTTTTGAGGCTTGCTCAAGGTTCTTTAGACGCAAGAGAACTAACAGCGGAAGACAT
Organism: uncultured Fretibacterium sp.; assembly: GCA_947168585.1. GTDB lineage: Bacteria > Synergistota > Synergistia > Synergistales > Aminobacteriaceae > JAFUXM01. Next base: position 27,673 of record CAMVMK010000002.1, on the reverse strand, counting down.
AATGAGCGAGTTAAATGAACGAAAAGCCGCTCTCGATAACGCCGAACGCGAGTTTCAAACTATAATGAAAGAAGCTCAAGACTTAAAGCAGGCTTATCAAAGCAGAGTAGCCGAAATTGATTTACAGCGCGATAAAATCATGCAGGCCGCTGACCGTAAAGCAGAAAAATTTATCGCCCAAGCCGAACAAACTTCAAAAGAAATTATTAACAGTATGGAGGAAGCCGCACGCGATGCAGCAAGAAGAGGTTATAACGTGAAAAGACGTGAATTAAAAACATTAAAGAGCGTAATTGAAAGCCGGACTAAAAAACGGACTCAGCGCGAAATTGAAAACAGTCCTAAACCTTTTGAGCCTGCTCCGGGTGTTACGGCAATGATAGCCGGAAGCGGCATTGTCGGAGTTATCAACGAAATTAAAAACGGTCGGGCTTATATGACAGCAGGTCCGATGAGCGTTGATGTTCCGGTCTCGCAGTTGATAGCTACGGACAAAAAAGCAAAAGTTGCTGTCCCTCCGGCCGATACAAGCAAACTGCCTATCGCTGAGAGTGTTCCGCCGTCAATAATGGTGCGAGGAATGTTAGTCGGTGAAGCTATGCCACTGGTTGAAAGTTATTTAGACCGCGCTTATAGATCTAATCATTCTGTTGTTACAGTAATTCACGGACGCGGCGAGGGAATTTTAAGAAGAGAAGTTCACGCTCTTTGCTCGCGTCTGCATTACGTAAAAAGTTACAGGCTCGGCGGTGAGGGCGAGGGCGGCTACGGCGTTACGATCGTTACTTTTAAGTAAATTTAGATGAGGAGCAGGAAAATTTTTCTAACCCCTAACCCCTCACTCTTTCAAATACTCGTAATTTTTGCCGACAAAACTATTTACTAAATACCGTGTCATGTTCAGCGGCGTTTCGAGGGCGTAATGTTCCTCGCCGGTTTTATATTCGGGCGGGACTCGCAGTGCGCTCATGGTGCTGTTCCAAATTTCGCGCGGGTCAGTGTCATTGCCAAATACGGCTTTTAATTCTTCTTCTGTGTTAGCGTGCAAGCCATGATCTGCCTGAATAACAATGACGGCTTCAGGGTCTTTTCCTAAAATCATATCTATTATGCTTATTAAAACTTTTCCTGCGTAAACGTGCTGTGAATAATAATCTAACGGATTTATATTATCGGATTTATGAATAAGCGATCCATTTTCTGAGTGAATGAACGGATAATGAACGGTTACATCGTGAATTATTGTTAGTTTAGGTATAGAATAATTACCGTAAAGTGTGTCATATAATCCTCCTGCAAAACCTATTGGAGCAGTAGCATCGTAACCTTTCATGAAAATTTTTTCGAGTTTTTCTTTGGGAATTTTGACTTGATAATTTTTACCCTTAAAATTTGAACGACTTAAAATAAATTTTATGAATTGTTGAATATACGGATTTGAAAAATTAAGTGCGTCAATTACCCAGTTAGAGTTTATATCTTCGTATGAAAAAATCGAATCTAAATTTGTAAGCCAAATTTGTCCTCCATGAACAGGATAATAAACATAAAGTGGAGCTATTATATTTATAGCATAATTTTTTGCGGCCAAAGCATATTGAAATTCATTATGAGTTCTTAAAAATTGATATTGATAATCATCTTTATGTTTTGAATTGAGTGCTAATAGAATTTCATTGTGAAGCCAATTATCGTAAGCACAAGGATTCATTAAAACAGGTACTGCAATAGCAGTAAGATGTCGTGCCTCAAAGTTTGCCGAAGGATTTATTTCAAAACCGCGTTCTTTTAATTCTGCTAAAAATTCTTTTTGATCTTCACCGAAATATTTTTTTACTGCATCAACGCCTAACATTCCGTCAGGGTGAATCCAGTAAATATTAGGAGATTTTGAATTTGAATCTACAATAAAATTTTTTTTAATTTGAATTTTACTATTTGATTCAATATTTCCATTTAACGCTACATCGAGCAAAGTTCCTAAATTCATAAATAGAATTACAGCAAGTACACATATAAATAAAAGCGTTATTCTAATAGTTTCGCGAATCTTTCGAGTTGTTATAGTAACTAAAAAAGCTATGATGATTATGCAAGATGTAATAGCAATAGTTATTCCACGCCACCAAGGCCAATTATCTGCTAAAATTTTATAAAACAACGGACTTAAATGAAATCCCAGCCAAGCAATAACACAAAATACCATCGCCGGGAATGCACGTCTGAAAATTATTAATGATGGAATATAACTCAAAATGGAAAATATAAAAATAAACGATGCTAATATCGCAGCAGTGTGAGGGGTAACTTCGCTCGTATTCTGTGCAAAAAAGTATGCAAATATTACAACACTGAACATCGCTACAGCAAAACCGCAAAGCAATTTCTCACGCAGCGAATCTTTTCCCAAAATTTTGAAACTCAAATTTTATTTCTCCTTTCGTTCAAAGCAGTACAAAACTCGCTTCGAGCCTTCAATATTCTCTTTCTTCTTGAGATTAAAATACCCGCTAAAAATTTTCTCGAAACATTCTTGTTTGTAATTCGGGAAAATGTCCCGCCGTGTCGCAAGCAATAACTCAACCTGCGAATCTTCTTTCGGAACAAACTCAATTATTAATCCCCTCGTCATTGACGCAAACCACGCCGCTAACATTTCTAACGGCAAATTATTCGAGATCGCTAAATGATGTATCACAGCCAACGCCATAACGCAGTCAGGTTCTTGACGTTCGGTTATTGTCGTTCGTTCTTTGTTCGCAAAACCTATGCCCGGACTCGGATTAGTTAAATCCAAAATTAACGGAAGCATAGCCTCGTGAGATTTTTTGACGCTCTGATAATTTCTCTCGACCGCTACGGGGTCAATGTCAAAAGCTGTAACGTTCGCGCCGTTTTCTAAGGCAAGCCGTGAATAAGTTCCGTCATTTGCTCCTAAATCCCAAACTGAAACGGGCTGTAAAATTTTCAAAAATTCCCGGACTAAATTACTTTTTGCGCCGCTCGACTCGGGCGTGTAATTTGTGTTGGCGTAGTAATCGCCCCATTCAGTAACGACATTCTTTAATTTCAATTTTTCAATGCCGCGAATTAAAGCCTCGATTAAAGCTAAATGTTTTTCGCGTGAAATTTTGATTTTAACGTCCTTGAATTTTGATTTTTTCCGTCCGTCAGTCTCGTGTTTCGCAACGCTCTTTGAATGCCAAACGATATGCTGAAGCGCAAAAAATCCTCCCCTGCCTCCGAGCAAACTCGCAGCTAAGTCCAAAGGCACGCCGTCAATAAAAAGGCTCAAAAGTTTATTCAATCTGATGTCCTTGTAAGCCATTAAAAGCAGCGGTGCTAAAAAATGTCTGCAGAATTGTCCGTAAGCTCCCCAAGGTTCGCCCTCGTTATAAAAATCGAATGAAAGAGTATCGATTAAGACCGGCTGTCCGTTGCGGAATTGAATGTTATACGCGCTTGCGTCTTTGAGAATTAAATTATGTTTCATTGCGCGGCGGTGAATTTTGAGCGTCAAGAGAGCCGCGTCTTTTAATTCCCCGAATGACCATTCATATGGATAAGAAATAAAAGGGATTTTTTCAGGCTTGATTAAAATTTCCTGTTCGTTTTCGTGAATTTCCTCGTGAGGTATTAAGGCGTTAAACTTTATAAGCTCATCATAAAGCGCGCTCATTAAGGCGTGATACTGTTCAAAGTATGACGGAGCGATTCGCCTGTAAACATCATTGTTTTCGACAAAGACACAACCTGAAGGATCGCGGAACGAACTAAATTCTCTATTAGAGTTCGTCGTCATGGTTTGCGTTGTCGTCTGCTTTTTTGCCTGAGAAGAAATCTTTTATTTTAGTTTTCGCTAAAACGAGGTACCCCCCCCCGACGGCCAGTATGCCGACTAAGGCTTGAATTATTAAACTTCCGATGCCCGGATCAAAATACATCTTAAAACACTCCTTAACTTAAAAAATTTTTGCGTCAAGATTATAGCACGCTTAAATCAAGTTAGAGGTGAGGGGTGAGAAATTTTTTAGTGCTATAATAAATTAAATTTCTTTATCGAAAAAAATTCTCAGAGAAAAAAATTTTTTCAACTACATTTTCAACTACAAAAATCTCAAAAATTTTTCGCGCCTGTCGAAGCTCACGAGTTTAATTTTCAAATTAAAATTTCAAAATTTTTTCCGCGTTCTTATTTCTTTAAGATATAATTTCAACGGTAAAAAATAAATTTAGAAATCTTTTAGAAAGAAGCAAAAAATTTTTTTATGGACATAAATATTAAATCAGAACTGGAAGAACTGCGCGGACTTGTTCAGAACGTGCAGGACAGTCTTTGACCTCGAAAATTTAAGCGCGCGCTCGAAAATTCTCACGGAAGAAACTTCAAAGCCCGATTTCTGGACTTCTAAATCTCATGAAGATATTTTGAAAGAATTATCGCAGGTTAATTCGAGGCTCGACAGCTGGAAGAAAATCAAAAACTCTTTCGATGACTTAGAAACTCTCGAAGAATTATTAGCCGAGTCCGATGACAGCGAATTAGAAAAAGAATTTAAGGATAATGCCGCAAAACTCCGCGAAGAATTAGAACGCGCAAGCCTTTTATTATTACTCAATGACGAACACGACAACGCAAACGCAATTTTAATGATCCACGCAGGGAGCGGCGGTTTAGACTCTCAAGACTGGGCCGGAATGTTATTGCGGATGTATTTAAGATACTGCGAACGCGAGGGTTTCAAAGCAAGCGTTATCGAGGCAACCGCTGACGAGGGCGAAGGAATTAAAAACGCAACAGTTATGATTAACGGCTCTTATGCTTACGGATTTTTGAAAGCTGAACGCGGAGTTCACAGGCTCGTTAGAATTTCTCCGTTTGATTCGGCTCATAGAAGACACACGAGTTTCGCGTCCGTTTTAGTTTCGCCGGAATTTTCTGATGATGTTGATATAGAAATTAAGCCCGAAGATTTGAAAATTGATACTTTCAGGGCAAGCGGCGCGGGCGGACAATACGTCAACAGAACTGACTCAGCCGTCAGAATTACTCATATTCCGTCAGGGATTGTCGTAACGTGCCAAAATGAACGCTCGCAGTTAATGAACCGTCAGACAGCTATGCACGTTTTGAAAAGCCGTTTATATGATTTAGCTTTGCAGGAACGTCAGGAAGAATTAAATTCAATCGTCGGCGACAAAAAAGAATCTACTTGGGGCAGTCAAATTAGAAGCTATGTTCTTCACCCTTACACTCTCGTCAAAGATCACAGGACTAATTTTGAAAAAGGAAATATTCAAGCAGTTTTAGACGGCGATATTAATGATTTTATAATGGAATTTCTAAAACAAAAAGCAAGAAAAAACAGTTAGGAGTTAGGAGTGAGGAGTTAAAAACATTCTTCATCCCTCATTTCTCACTTAAACAAAGGAGTTAGGAATGAAAAAATTTATTTATATTTTGATGATTATGTTATTGTCTGCTCCGGTTAGTGCTGAAAATTTTGTCCCTGAGCAACCTATAATCACAACTCAAGAACTTAAGCCCGGCATGTCAGGTTATATTTTGACGGTCGTGAAAGGCACTGAACCAGTAAAAATGCCCGTTAAAATTGTCAGCGTTATTCCCGAAAAGCCCGGCTCTATCATGAAAAACAAAATTTTGATTAAATTCACCGGCAGAAATAAACTCGCTCAAGGCATGAGCGGCTCGCCCGTTTTCATAAAAAATAAATTAATCGGCGGTATCAGAAGCGGCTGGGATAATTCCGACCAATCTTTAGCAGTCGTTACTCCGATCGAAGCAATGATAAAAAGTTTTAACAGCGGTGAGGAGTTAGGAGTGAGGAGTGAGGAATTAAAAACTTTTAATATTTCTGTCGCAGGAATTAATGCCGACTCTGTTTCAAGACTTAGCAAAGTTCTTGGCCTCAATGTCAATCAGGGAATTTCTTTAAGTTCAGGAAATCTCGAAATTAAAAATATAAATTTCAAGCCCGGCGATGCTGTAGCCGCGTTATTAGTCTGGGGAGATGTTGAAGTTTCAGCCGCCGGAACTGTAACCGCGACTTCAAAAGACGGAAAATTTTTAGCTTTCGGCCACGATTTCTTAAATAGAGGCCGTGTCTCTTATCCGTCAGCGGGGGCTTTTATTCATGAAACTGTCGACAGTTATTCTTTTCCTTTCAAACTCGCAAGCCCTTTATATATTAACGGTGTAGTAACTCAAGACCGTGAAGAAGTTATCGGAGGCCGGACAGGAGTTTTTGCTAAATCTTTTGAGGCTGAATTAAAATTCAAAAATTTAGACACGGGGAAGCAGAGTAAATATAAATTCCGAGTTATTCCTGACGAATTTTTGAGCGCAAAATTAATCGAGGAAGTTTACAAAGGTTTAATCACTGAGGCTTGGGGACGCAAAGGGCAGGGAACAATGAAAATAAATTTGCGAGTCGAGGGAGCTAACATTAAAAACGGTTTTGCAAGGAGCGATATTTTTTTCTCTGATGAAGACGTTGTGAACGAGGCTTTGAAAGACTCGATTGAAATTATTAATACTTACATGACACAGCCTTTTAATGAGATTATGCCTTCGGGATTTATTTTGACTGTCGAAGCTACTCAACAGCCTAAAGTTTTAAGAATTGAAGACGTTATAGTCCCGGATTCGGCCAAGCCCGGCGAAGAAGTTGAAGTTAAAATTAAATTGCGGAGCTGGCGCAAAGAAATCACAGAAAAAATTTTTAAGTTAAAAATCCCCGAAAATGCTTCAGGAGTTGTTGAAGTTGTTGTAAGGGGCGGCGGTGTTGAACCTATGCACCAGATAGCTATTGAAGAGGGCTTGAAAACCGTTGACAGTCTTGAAAGAATGTTCGCGGAGTTCAAAGCGGCGGACGCTGCTAACGAATTATTTATCGAGATTAATTCCGACACTCTCGGCGAGGCTCTCAAAAATGCCCTGAATAAAAATAAAAATGACGATGGAGAAGATTTTTTGCCCGAAGAACTTGAATTTTTGAGCGAAACAAAAGAACGCCGTATTAAAGAGGGTAATCTAAAAATTTTCAGTTCCGATTATGTTATTGACGGCATGATGAAGAGAATTATTCACGTAAATTCAGGAGAAAAAAATAATGAAAAGTAAAGGATTATTTATAGTTTTTGAGGGCGTTGACGGCTGCGGAAAATCTACACAGGCCGTTAAACTCGCAAAATTTTTAGAGGACTCTACAGGCCGGAAAGTTATTAAAACTGCCGAGCCTTATAATTTGCGTGAATTAATTTTAGGCCGCAAAGATTTAAGCAAAATGTCCGAACTTTTATTATTTTTAGCTGACCGTGCCGAACACGTAGAAAAAATTATCAAGCCGAATTTAGAAGCCGGAAATTTTGTAATTTGCGAACGCTATGAAGATTCGACCCGCGCTTATCAAACCGGCGGACATGGAGTTGATAGTTTTATCGTTGAGCATTTAATAAATGACTGCTGTTTTCCTCTGCCTGATGTAAAAATTCTTTTGGATTTATCGCCCGAAATTGCTTTTGAAAGAGTTAAGGCTCGAAATAATCAAAATGATAAATTTGAAGCTGAAGGCTTAGAGCTAATTAAAAAAGTTTCGGATTATTACAGAAATTTTTTAGCGGGATTTATTAGAATTTTCTGCGATAATCTCAACGAGGACGAAGTTTTTCAGCGTATTATAACAGGACTGTTTTTATCAGCCGGAGCGGGTTATTCTAATGGCAGGTATTCAAGTTAAAAGGCGCACGGACGGCCAGCCGTCTCCGTCTTCAACGCCTCAGCACAGAATAGAATCCGGCGGCGGGGGAATGGGGCATCACACAGATCCGGCTTCAGCTGTAACGCCTTCGGAATTTTCTTTTGAGGCCGTAATGGAGTCTACGGAGCTTGAAGATTTATTAGATCAGCTCTATGAACTCTCTGATAGACTTTCAGTTTTTCCAGGCGGACGTTTAATTGAAGAATATAGAAGCGTCCTGCATGAATTATTAAAGCGTGCCGCTCAAGGAATGAGAATTAAGCGCGATATGAGGTGGCGCAAAACAGACCGAAAATTATATGTAACTATCGAACGCGCTGAAGAAGCTATGGAAGAACTTGAAGAGGCTTTTTTATACGAGGGCAACAGGACTAAGGCTCTTGCTTTAATGGAGGAAATTAAGGGTTGTCTGATCTCTCTGTTAATGTAACGTGGCAGGAAATTTTAAGAGAAACCGAAGCCGGAAATATTCCCCACTGCAGGGCTATAGCCGCGCCTAAAAAATTTCACGCTGAAATTATTGAAACTTTAGCGGATTTAATTTTAGGAAGTTACAGGCCCGGACACCCGGATTTAATTATTATCGGCTCTGTTGACAAGCCTGCTCCTATCGGAAATTCCGACACTATGACCGAAGCTGAATATAAAAATTCGGCGCGAGGTTTAATTGAGGAAATTGCTTTGAAGCCCTTAGAGTCAAAAAGACGTTTGGGCGTTATTATGTGTGCTGATAAATTATTGAAGCCCGCCGCAAATTCTTTATTGAAACTTTCTGAAGAACCTCCGGCTCATGCTTATTTATTATTTTTAATGGAGGACGGAAGATTTTTTCTGCCGACTTTACGAAGCCGCTCGCATTTCAGCGTAATTTATATGGAAGACGAAAAAGAATCTTATCCGCTCCCTAAATCTGAAGCAGAATGGCTCGAATGGCTCGCAAAAACACGAAAAGCTGAACTCGAAACAATTTTGAAAGATTTATCAGCGTGGGAAAATTTTGCGGTATCTTCTAAAAATTTTATTTTAGCTGACAAAATTGACCGTCTTAGAGTTATGGCTGAGAAAAAAAATTTAACTGTTTTATTTCTTTGTGATGTTATTATAATGACATTAAAAGGAGAAAATCAAAATCTTGAAAATATATTTGACGATATTTGGTAAGCCGCGTTATCTCGGGCTCGTGAAAGTTGACGAAAGAAAAATTAAAAATGCTAACTGCATCGTCATTAAGTCCGAACGCGGATATGAATTAGGATTTTTAGGCGGACCTTTGTCCGATGAACAGCAGGAAAAATATAAAAGCGCAACTTCAAAGTTCGAGAACGCCGTCAACGCTATGCTTCAAACTGTAAAATTCGTGAAAGTTGCTGACGACATTGATACAGAGGCTTATTATAAATGCCGCCGCGCCGAAGAAGAAGCCTTGATAGTTTCACGCGAAATTTTAGAGCAGCATAAATTAAACTTAAAACTCGTTGACGTTGAATATATGCTTGACCGAAAAAAATTTTATTTTTATTTCACTGCAACACAGCGCGTTGATTTCAGGCTTTTTGTCCGGGATTTAGCTCATATGTTCAAGACCCGAATTGAAATGCGTCAGGTTGGAATTAGAGACGAGGCTCGTATAGTCAGCGGACTTTCGACTTGCGGCCGTCCTTGCTGTTGCAGTTATTGGCTTAGAGGTTTTTCGCCGATAAGTATCAGAATAGTTAAAGAGCAGAGAAGTGCATTAAATCCTACGAAAATTTCAGGGCTTTGCGGGCGTTTAATGTGCTGTATGTCTTACGAAAAAGATTTTTACACGGAACTTTGGTCAAGACTTCCAGGCCCCGGAGCAAAAATAAAAACGGATCAGGGAATTTATGTTCTTGAAAGTTTAGATTTAGGCCGCGAATACGTAAATATAAGATTTCCTAACGGCCGTTTAGTTTCGGTTGCAATTACAGAATTTCCTGATTTTCAAGAAACAATTTTAAGAGGCGAAGAATGGGGCGAAGATAAAGAAATGCTCGAAAAGAAAAAAGCCGCCGCCGAACGTGTAGCAGCTTTGAAAGAAAGATCTTTGCTTAGAAAAGCCGCCGCAGGAGTTAAAGTTAATGCTTCGTCTTTAATGCCTAAAATTGTAAAAGGAAAATTAGAACAAAGCGAAAAGGCCAAGCCCGAAAATAAAAATCAAAAATTTAAGGGCAGACAGGCCAAGCAAAAACAAAATCAGACTTCAAAGCCCAAAAAGCATTTTAAGTCCCGCAATAAAAAACAAACCCCTCCGTCCGCCTAATGCAGGTGAAGGGGTTAAAAATTAATTTTAATTTTCACCGGCTAATCTTCTAATTGCTTCAGTGTCAGCGAGCCTGTAATTTTTTCTTCCGTAATCGTAAGCCGAAAATCCCGAAGTGTCTTTTAATTCGAGTTCTGCTCCCGCGTCAATTAAAAGTTCAACGACATCATCAGTATTTCTTGACGCGGCATAAATTAAAGCTGTCCTCCCGTAAATATCTTGAGCGTCAATATATGCTCCGGCCTCGATTAAATAACTCACAGCTTCGGCAGTGTTGTATAAAGCCGCGAACATTAAAGCCGTTCTAAGTTCTTTGTTCTTTACGTTGACGTTGACACCGGCGGCAATAGCTTCGGCAATTTCCGTGCTGCTCCCGGAGCGGCAGGTTCTCAAAAAGTTTTTCTGTAATAAATTATTCACTACTGTAGTCAATCCCCTTCTATTTGCGATTTCGAGCGGTGTAACGCCTCTATTATTTTTTATATTCAAAGCTCCTGATTTTATAAGCTCTATGCAAACTTCAGCATTATTTTCGTTTATTAAGCCTGCGGCAAAATGAAGCGCAGTATTGCCTAAAGGTTGGCTTTTTACATTTACATCAGGTTTATACGCCAATAAAGTTTTGATAATTTCAAGATTATCACGATTAGGCTGAATTGCAAGATGCAAAGGAGTTTCATCATTATTATTTTTCGCGTTAATTTCCGCGCCGTTTTCGAGCAGAATTTTTGCGGTTTCAGAATTATTATGTTGCGCGGCTAAATGCAGCGGAGTGTTAAGAGTTTGATTTCTGTAATTAACATCAGCTCCGTTATTAATAAGTTCTAAAACTTCTTCCGGCGTTCCTGTTCTAACCGCGTTCATAAGAGTTAAATTAATTGCAACCGGCTGGACAATTTCATCAGCGGGCGAAGTCGGCGGCGTTTTTTCTTCAATTTTTTCGGGCGCGGGCGTTGAAAGATTTTCAGGCTCAGGCTCTTGAGTTTTTTTCTCCGTCAAAAGTTCAATAATATAAGGGTAATCATTTAATTTTTTATTTGAGCGTGCATAAAAAACGGGCTTATGCTTTTTTTTGTTGAGAGCGTTAATATCAGCACCGCCGTTAATTAATTCTTCAATAGCATCGTGAGAATTTTGCATAGCGGCGAAATGAAGAGCGGTATTGCCTTCCTTGTTTTTAGCGTTGACCTCTGCTCCGGCCTCTAAAAGAATTTTTATGACGCTTGGATTATTATATTGAGCGGCCTCCATTAAAGCTGTAAATTTATTAGAATTTTTAGCGTTAGGGTCAGCGTTTTTTTTGTCGATAGCCTCTAAAATTTTATCCGGCCCGGCGTTTTTGCAGAGCGAAATAAAAGCTAAATCTTTCATTTTAGGCAGCTGAGTAGTTTCGGTCTTAGCTTTTTTAGCCGGAAGATCTCTCAAAGTCAGCTGCATCGGCGGATATTTTTTAGGGTTTATATATTTCACACGAGCAACAACATCAAATTTTACGTGTTTAGTTCCTGAAGCGTCTATCGAATATAATTTCCGTCCGACTATTTCAGACGGCGGAATTAGAGCGGGCAGTCCGTTTTTTAATTCGACGAACGCGCCTGTTGAGTTGCTTATTCTTATTATTTTAGCTTTAAGTTCTTGGCCGAGATTATATTGAGAATATTTGCGTTTAATCTCCTGAACTTTAGATTTATAATTTTCGTCAGCTTCACGGAGACTTAAAATTATTTTGCCGTTATCATTCTCAAGAACTTTGAAAAGATATTTTTTCCCTTTTATGTAGGAATTTTTTAAGCTGCCGTTTTCGTTTTGCCCGTCGGCAGGCAGGTCTTCAGGAATTTGCTCAAGAGGAACTTCAGCCGGAATTGAACCGAGTAAAACAGAAATAGAATCTTCTTTAATTTCCGCGATTTTTCCTTTGACTATATAGCCGGGCTTCAAGACGATTTTATAAATCCATCTGCATAATTTCAAAACGTCTTCAACTAAGAGTGCGGCTTCGTCTTCGGACGTATAAGTATTATTATAGCGTTCATGGACGGCGTTATTTCTTGAAATTCTTAAATTGTGAAGAGCGTCTTTAGTCTCGTCATGAATTACTCCTAAATTAAAAAGGACGTTAATTCTGTCTAAGTGGTCGCGTTGAGCTGAAACACTGTTCGCGGTAATTAAATAATCAACGATAGCTTCACCGACATCACCGAGACAAATTAAACAATAGCGTGTGTTAGTAAATAAATTCTGCTCAGCTTCGCGGCCAAGTTCTGCGAGATTTATAAGCGGCGGAATAAAATCCGGCGGATATAATTCAGCTAAAAATTCAAATTTATTTTCGACTTCTTTAAGGACAAACCACTCGCATAAATCGTGAGCGGTCGTCATTAAACGTTCGCAGGCCGTTTCAGAATCATAATTATTTTCTTCAGCATCGTTTTTAATTTCGATTAAAGTTTTAAGTTTCAGGCTTATATCTTCGTCAATAATTTCGAGCCGGACTAATTCGTCTATAGACCTTGAGAGGTCTGAAAATTTTTCTACGTTATTGACGCGGCATAAAGTTTCCGTGATAGTTTCGGCAATGCGCCCGAGATTAAGCAGGCAGATATTATTATCAGAGTTTAGAGCCTCTTCTGCGTTTTTCCCGTAGCCTGCTAATTTGGGAATTTGATCTTCAAGAAATTCAAATCTGCTTTGCATTTTGTAACTCCCAAAATTTTTTTATATTTTTCTTATAATTTTATTAGTAAAATTTTAATATAGATTTTATTTTTTTACACCGTTGAAAATTTAATCGCTTTTATGAGATTATGATTTAATCATGAGACATTAAAAAAATAATTTCTAATGCTAAAATTCACTTCAAACTTGAAGGGGGAAAAATTAAAATGAAAAAGCTGATGCAAGGAAACACCGCCGCCGCCCGGGGACTTTACGAGGCAGGCTGCTGTGTTGCATCAAGTTATCCCGGCACTCCCAGCACTGAAATTACTGAAGAAGCCGCGAAATTTAATGAAATTTACTGCGAATGGGCTCCGAATGAAAAAGTCGCAATGGAAACGGCTTTCGGTGCGTCTCTTGCAGGCCGCCGGAGTTTTTGCGGAATGAAACACGTAGGCTTAAACGTTGCCGCAGATCCTTTATTCACTGTCTCTTATACAGGAATTAATGCAGGAATGGTTATCTGTGTCGCTGATGATGCCGGTATGCACTCGTCCCAAAATGAACAGGACAGCCGTCATTATGCAGAGGCCGCTAAACTTCCTATGCTTGAGCCGTCAGACTCTCAGGAGGCTCTCGAATTTTTCAAAACTGCTTACGATATTTCAGAAGAATTTGACACTCCCGTAATCGTAAAAATGTGTACGAGGGTTGCTCACTCCCAGTCTTTAGTCGAACTCGGACAGCGTGATGACGATAACGAAAAATCTTACGAAAAAAATATCGCTAAATATGTCATGATGCCGGGCAATGCCATTAAAAGACATCCGATTATTGAAGAGCGAATGATGAGATTAAAAATTTATTCGGACTTTTCAAAAATGAATTATGTTGACGAAGGCCAAGATAATTCAATCGGAATAATTACATCTTCAACGAGTTATCAATATGTAAAAGAAGCCTGCGGAGATTTATATCCCGTCTTAAAAATCGGAATGGTATGGCCTTTACCTGACGAAAAAATTAAAGATTTTGCTAAAAAAGTTAAACGTTTAATTATCGTTGAAGAACTTGATCCGTTCATTGAAAATCATTGCAAAACTTTGGGAATTAATTGCGAGGGCAAAAATTTATTTCCGATTGAAGGCGAATTAAATCAAAATATAATCGCTGAAAAATTATTAAATAAATCAACATCGGGAATTAAATTAGACGAGAAAATCCCTCCGCGTCCTCCTGTAATGTGTGCGGGCTGTCCTCATAGAGGATTATTTTTCACACTGAATAAAAATAAATGCACGGTACTCGGCGATATAGGCTGTTACACTTTAGGCGCGGTCGCTCCGTTATCGGCTATGGATATGACTCTTTGCATGGGAGCGTCTGTAAGCGCGCTTCACGGATTTAATAAGGCTCTCGAAAATTCCGCTGATAAAAATAAAAATGTCGTTGCTGTAATCGGCGACTCGACTTTCATGCACTCCGGAATGACGGGGCTTGCGAATATCGCTTATAATCAAAGCAAATCTGTTGTAATAATTTTAGATAATTCTATAACAGGCATGACCGGCCACCAGCAGAACCCTACGACAGGTTATAACATTAAGGGCGATCCGGCAGGAAAAATTAATCTTGAAAATCTTTGCCGCGCTATGGGCTTCAACCGCGTTAGAGTTGTTGACCCTTATAACTTGAAAGAATGCGAAGACGCTCTTAAAGAAGAACTCGCCGCCGATGAGTCAAGCGTAATAATTTCGCGCCGTCCCTGTGCTTTATTGAAATATGTCAAACATAATCCGCCGCTCAAAGTTGACGTTAATAAATGCGTAGGCTGTAAATCCTGTATGAAAATCGGCTGCCCCGCTCTTTCGATTAAAGAGGGAAAAGCTCACGTTGATTCAACTCTTTGCGTAGGCTGCGGAGTCTGCGAACAGCTTTGCAAGTTCAACGCTTTTGAAAATATTTCAAAGGAGGGAGAATAATATGGCTGAAAACAATAATGATGTTTATGTCCGCCGTGATGTTTTTGACGCGCGAATGGACAGGCTTGAAATTTTAATTGAGAAAAACGGTACTGAATTAAAAGCGTATATCGATAACTCAATTAACGGCCTTAGAAATGAACTTAAAGGCGAAATTCAACAACTCCGCTCAGACTTGACGGGCGAAATTCAGCAAGTTCGTACTGAAAATAACGCTGCTATTTCTGAAGTAAAAGGCGAAATTCAGCAGGTAAAAGGTGAACTTCAACAAGTACGCTCAGAAACTAATGCTTCTATTGCTGAACTTAAAAGCGAAATTCAACAAGTACGCTCAGAAAATAACGCTGCTGTCGCTGAAGTAAAAGGTGAAATTCAGCAGGTTCGTTCGAATCTAACAAGTGAATTTCAAGGGCTTAAAGCAGAAGTCAGAGTGCTTGAAGGACGCGTTGATAATATGGTTGATGTCGTTTACTGGGGCATCGGCGGCTTTGGCGTTATTCTTGCGGCGGCGATATTTGCTCCGATGATAATGGGCTTTTTGAAAAAACTGTTTGAACCGTCAGTAACTATTGAAGACGTTAAACAATTTATGAGCGAAGATAGAAAACGTTTCGTAAATGAAGATATTGAGCCGATGATAAATGCTGCTATAAGCAGACATATTGCAGAATTGGCAGTCGGACAGGAGGCTAAATAACAATGTCAACGAAAAATATTATGATTGTCGGCGTAGGCGGTCAAGGCAGCGTCTTAGCAAGCAAACTCTTAGGGCATTTGCTCACGAGTCAAAATTTTGACGTTAAAGTCTCCGAAGTTCACGGAATGAGCCAGCGAGGCGGCAGTGTCGTTACTTACGTTAAATACGGTGATAAAGTTTATTCTCCTGTCGTTGAAAAAGGCGAGGCGGATTTTATTGTCTCGTTTGAAATTTTAGAGACTGCCCGATGGCTCGAATATCTTAAGCCTGACGGGCAAATCGTAACTTCAACGCAACAGCTTGACCCCATGCCTGTTTTAACGGGCGTGATGACTTATCCTGAAAATTTGCTTGAAAAAATTAAAGCAACGGGCGTTAAAGTTGACGCTCTCGACTGTCTGAAACTGGCTGAACAGGCCGGAAGTTCTAAGGCCGTGAATTTAGTTTTGCTTGGAAGACTCAGCCATTATTTTAATGATATTAAGCCGGAAGCTTGGCAGCAGGCTATTGAAGCATGTGTTCCGCCGAAATTTTTGGATCTTAATAAAAAAGCGTTTGAGTTAGGTAAAAATTCCTAATTCCTACTTCCTAACTCCTCATTGTTTTAGAAAGAAGGTTTTTAATTTGGGAAAATATTTTCAGCAAGAAATTGAGTGTATGCCGCATGAAAAAATCCGCGAGCTTCAGAACGAAAAATTATTGAAGCAAGTCCGCCACGTTTGGAACGATGTGCCTTATTACCGCGCTAAAATGGAAGAAAAAGGCCTCACCCCTGACGATATTAAATCGCTTGATGATCTTCATAAACTTCCGTTCTTGACTAAAGACGATTTGAGAAAGGCTTATCCTTACGGCCTCATGGGCAGACCCTTAAAAGACTGCGTTCGTATTCAGTCAACCTCGGGCACAACAGGTCAAAGAGTCGTGGCTTTCTATACTCTTCATGATATTCACATCTGGGAAGAAATGTGCGCCCGTGCTATCGTTGCTGCAGGCGGAACTAATGAGGACGTTGTTCAAGTTTCTTACGGCTACGGACTTTTTACAGGCGGTCCCGGACTTAACGGAGGAAGCCATTTATTAGGCTCTCTTACAATTCCGACATCGTCAGGCAACACAGATCGGCAGATTATGTTCATTAAAGATTTGTCGGCAACAATTTTATGCTGCACTCCGAGTTACGCTGCTTTTATCGGCGAAAGAATGAAAGAAATGGGGCTTACTCCCGATCAGATTCCTTTGAAGGCCGGAATTTTCGGTGCTGAGGCATGGAGTGAAGAAATGCGCCGCGACATTGAAGCCACGATGGGAATTAAAGCCTACGACATTTACGGATTAACGGAGCTTTGCGGGCCCGGAGTTTCGTTTGAATGTGAAGACCAGCACGGAATGCACATTAATGAAGATTATTTCATTGCTGAAATTATTGACCCTAAAACCGGCGAAGTTTTACCCGAAGGAAGTTTAGGCGAATTAGTTTTCACTACTCTCGATAAAGAGGCTTTCCCGCTCCTGCGTTACAGAACACGCGATATTACTTCTTTGTCGTACGAAAAATGCCCCTGCGGAAGAACTCACGTAAGAATGTCAAGACTTAAAGGCCGCACCGATGACATGTTAATAATTCGCGGTGTCAACGTCTTCCCGAGCCAGATTGAAACAGTCTTAATTAATCAGGGCTACCCGGCGAATTATCAAATTATTGTTGACAGAGTCAATAATACTGATACTCTTGACGTAAGAGTCGAAATGACTCCGGAAATGTTCACGGATAATTTAGGCGAAGTTAATAAACGCCAGAGCGAACTCGTTGACGGTTTGAAATCAATGCTCGGTCTTAAAGCTAAAGTTACTCTTGTTGCTCCTAAGACAATCGTACGCAGTGAAGGCAAAGCCGTCCGTGTAATCGACAACAGAAAAATTTAAGAAAGGGTGATTTTTTATGAGCGTGAAACAAATTTCAGTTTTTCTTGAAAACCGTCCCGGCTGTCTTAACGAAATGACGCAGGCATTAGCTGACGCAAAAATAGATTTGCGCGGACTTTCATTAGCAGAAACGAGCGATTTCGGCATAGTCCGTTTAATCGTTGATGATGTTATCGGCACAGCTACAGTCTTGAAAGATGCGGGCTTTGTCGCAAGCATGACGGAAGTTTTAGCGGTTGAAGTCCCTAACGTTCCCGGCGGCCTCAACAAAGTTTTGACCATCATCAACAAGATCGGTGTTAATATTGAATACATGTACGCAATTTTAGGCAATAAAAAATCCGAAACTGCTTACATGATTTTCAGAGTGAGCGATAACGAAAAAGCTGCTTCGGCTCTTCGACTTGAGGGCGTAACGCTTTTAGATCAGCCGACACTCTCAGCACTGTAAAATTTTTAATTATAATTTTTTTATGTGATAAAATTCCCTCAAAAAATTATGAGGGGGTTTTTTTATGTACAAAAAATTTATGATAATTTGTGCCTTAATTTTTGTATCTTTTATAGTTGTTAGTTCCGAAGGCTGTGGAGGTTCATCTAAAGAAGAATTATATGGTGTTCTGCTTGGAAATGAACAATTTGATAAGTATATTCCAATTTTGAATGGTAAACGTATAGCTTTATATTCTAATCATACAGGGATTGTCGGTGATAAGATTTTTAGGAAGGACGGTACTGAGATAACCGGTTTTAGTTCAGATATTGATCAATCACTAATCAAATTTGGAACCGACGCAGACGAAAATGAGATTGTTTACGGCGAACATATTCTTGATGCCTTGCTCGAAAGAAATGTAAATGTTGTAGCTATATTTTGTCCTGAACACGGATTTCGCGGTACAGAAGATGCCGGAGCAAATATTGATAATTCCGTAGATGAAAAAACCGGAATTCCTATATTATCACTCTATGCCAATAATACACATTCACCGTCTTCGGAAGATATGGAAAAATTTGATACACTCGTTGTCGATATGCAAGATGTAGGGCTGCGTTATTACACGTACTATATTACTTTATATTATCTGATGGATGCCTGTGCTGCTGCAGGGAAAGAAGTTATTATTTTAGACCGTCCTAATCCAAACGGTTTTTATGTTGGCGGCCCAATTTTACAGGAAGCATATAAATCCGTAGTGGGACAGCTTCCGATTCCTGTCGTATATGGCATGACTTGGGGCGAACTTGCTCAAATGATAAACGGTGAGGGCTGGTTAAATGCAGGCCGGAACGCTTGTAAATTGACAGTGATACCGTGCAAAAATTATTCACATGAAATAAAAACATCTCTTATCAGACGTCCTTCTCCCAATCTCAAGGATATGAGAGCAGTTTATCTTTATGCCTCTACATGCTTCTTTGAAAATACGCTTACATCGGTAGGCAGAGGGACAGATTTTCCTTTTGAAGTCTATGGCAGTCCATACTTAAAAGATGTTGACGGTTTTGATTTTTCATTTACGCCGCGAAGCATGGACGGTGCTTTGAATCCTCCATTCGAGGGGGAAGTTTGTTATGGTGCTGATTTAAGAAATATTCCGATAGAAGATATTTGGAACAATGGAATTAATCCTGACTACCTGGTTAGCATGTATAAAGCAGTTAAAGCGGTTGTACCTAATGAATCTTTTTGGGGAGTTTCTGATGATCGGGGACGTTATTGGATCGATAAGCTGAGCGGTTCTGCCTCATTGCGGATCATGATAGAAGAAGGGAAAACAGCTCAAGAGATTAAAGCTTCATGGAAAAGCGATGTTGAATTTTTCAAGGAACAAAGAAAACCATATTTAATATATGAATGAAAATTTTTCGTTTTTTTATTTTATAAGAAAAATTAAGTGAATTATTCGCTGGAATAAAATTTTCTCTTGCCTCAAAATTTTATTTCACGTATAATTCTAATCACTAATAAATTTCTATTTTTCCCTAAGGAGGCAATTTTTTATGAAAAAACTTTCAGCTCTTGTTCTTGTTATCATGCTCGCGTCATGCGCGGCGGCTTTTGCTGCGGATTACACGATCACCGTTACTCACATCGTAGACGAGGCTCACTCGTGGCACAAAGCCTGCGAATTTTTCAAGCAGGAAGTCGAGAAACGTTCAGAGGGCAAAATCGAAGTTAAAATTTACCCTAACAGCCAGCTCGGCAACGAAATTGATACTATCCAGTCGGCTTTAACAGGCGGCGGAGTTGATGTCGTTATCACCGGCGAGTCAATGATGACTTACGTTCCTGAACTTGGAATTTTGGGCGTTCCTTACCTTATGACAAGCGATGCTCACGTTGAAGCAGTTGCAGGCGGCGAAATCGGCAAAGAAATTGAAAACTTAATGCTCATGGACGGCGCGGGTTTCAGATGCCTTGCTTATTTCGTCAGAGGTCCGCGTAACGTTACATCAAACAAGCCCGTCAGAACTCCCGATGATATTAAAGGAATGATTATCAGAACTCCGGCTTCGACAATCACGGTTTCAACGTTTGAAGCATTCGGAGCAAAGCCCACGCCTATGGCATTCTCAGAAGTTTTCACAAGCCTTCAGAGCGGAACTATTCAAGGACAGGAAAACCCGCTTGCTATGATTAAGTCAGGAAATTTCTATGAAGTTCAGAAATATCTCGACAAAACTGAACATCTTAGAACATGGCTTTATTTCGCAATGGCAGAGCAGAGTTTTCAGGCTTTGCCCAAAGATCTTCAGGATATAGTTTTGAAAGTCGGCAAAGAAATGCAAGCTTACGAACATGAATTATTCTTGAAAGACGAGGCCGAATTAGAAGGTTTCTTAACTTCAAAAGGCATGACGATTATTAATGACGTTGATCAGGCCGCTTTTGCAAAACTTGCTGACAGTGCTATGCAGAAACTCATGGAGGGCGAATATAAATATCTCAAGCCGCTTTATGACAAAATCAAAGCAGCAGAACCGAAGTAAAAGCAATTAGGAGTTAGGAATGAGGAGTGAGGAATGATTTTTTAATTCCAAATTCCTCATTTATTTTTAATAAGGAGCTTCCCAAAGATGAAAATTCTCACAAAAATTTATTATTGGATTTTATCCGCCTTAGCTGTTGTAGGCATGATAGGCTACATCGGCGCGGTTGTAATTCAGGTTTTCAGCCGTACTTTTCTGCCTTTTGTACCGTCATGGACAGAAGAAGCGGCGCGTTATCTTTTTATTTATTCAGTTGCGGTCGGTGCAGGCGTTGTCTCAATGAAAGACGAATATGCCCGCGTTGATATTTTAACGTCAAAATTTCCGGCAGGTTTCAAAAAATTCTATGAGATTTTAGTCTGCTTAATCTTAATAATTTTTGATGTTTATTTAGCTTATTACTCAATTCCGAAATTTGTATTTTTGCGTTTCAGAATGGTATCAACAGCTATGCAGCTTCCCATGCAGTGGATAAATTTCTCGATTTTATTATTTGTAATTCTTCAGGCTGTGTCCTACGCAATTAAAATAATTCTGCTTTTATTCGGCACTGACACAAAAGATTTATTGAAATCCCCCGAAGAGCAGACAATCGGAAATTATGACATCGAGGAGGTTGTATCACAATGAGCGTAGCTGTATTATTCTTGAGTTTTTTAGTATTTTTATTTATCGGCTTCCCTGTAGCTTATTGTCTCGGAGTGTCGAGCCTGCTTTATTTTATTTTAGAAAATATGCCGCTTGTAACTTTTGCTCAAAGATTTTTCTCAGGTCTTGACAGCTTCACACTTCTTTGTATTCCGGGCTTCATGCTTGCAGGAAATTTGATGAACACCGGCGGAATAACTTATCAAATCGTAAGATTTTGCGATAAAGTTATCGGACATATACGCGGCGGTCTGGGACTTGCAAATATCGGAGCGTCAATGATTTTCGCTGGCGTTTCAGGAACAGCGGCAGCAGACGCGGCCTCACTCGGAGGAATTTTAATCCCCGCAATGGTAAAAGACGGTTATGACGCTGATTATTCTGTAGCAGTAACTGCGGCGAGTTCTTGTATCGGTCCTATAATTCCGCCTTCAGTGCCGATGATTATGGCCGGAACTTTAACGGGAATTTCAGTTTCTAAAATGTTTGTAGCCGGAGTAATTCCCGGGATTTTAATGGGCGTTGGAATGATGATAGTTGCTTGGGTTATTTCAGTAAAACGCAATTATCCTAAGAATGAAAAACGCGCAACTTTCCGCGAAATTATTGCGAGCGGCCGTGAGGCATTTTGGGCTTTGCTGATGATGGTAATAATTTTGGCGGGAATTTTAACGGGAATTGTTACGCCCACTGAAGCAAGTATTATAGCCGTTCTTTATGCTTTATTCGTAGGATTTTTTATTTACAAAGAACTCAGCATAAAATCTGCTCTTGCTGTAATCCGCGACTCAATGGTCGGTGCGGCAGGTATCATGGTTCTTGTAGGATTTGCAAACGTTTTCGCTTACGTTCTTACTAAAGAACAAATTCCGACAATGATAGCAAATTGGATTTTATCCGTAACGCAGAATAAATTTATAATTTTATTAATTATAAATATCTTTTTGCTTTTCGTAGGCTGTTTCATGGAGACTATAGCGGCTCTTACAATTTTATTCCCGGTCTTGCTTCCTGTTGTAACTTCGATTGGTGTCAGCCCTATTCAATTCGGCGTTATGTGCGTCTTGAATTTAGTTATCGGCTTAACAACTCCGCCGGTCGGTGTATGTCTTTTCATAACGACTTCAATCGGAAAAATCTCAATCGCTCAAGGAACAAAAGCTATAGTTCCGTTCTTAATTTGCAATTTCGCGGTATTATTACTCGTAACTTACTTCCCGCCGGTTACGCTCTGGCTCGTAGGCTTACTTTATGGAATTTAGGAGGCAATTTTTATGAAAGCTGTACAAATTGTAAAACCAAACGAATTAAAAATTATCGACATGCCCAAACCCGAAATTAATGAGCATGACAACGTTCTTGTTAAGATAAAGGCTTCAGGAATCTGCGGCTCTGACGTAGGAATTTATCACGGAACAAACGCCGCCGCTACCTATCCGAGAGTTATCGGTCATGAAATTGTCGGCGAAATTGTTGAAACCGGCTCAAACGTCAAAAATAGAAAAGTCGGCGAGCGCGTAATAATCGATCAGGTTACAGCCTGCGGACACTGCTACGCCTGCAGAAAATCGCGCCCGAATGTCTGCCAAAATTTACAGGTTAGAGGCGTTCATATTGACGGCGGTTACCGCGAATTTATGGCCGTTCCTGAGAGCGACTGCTACGTTATCCCGGACTTTCTTGAATACAAAGACGCTGTAATGATTGAACCTACAACTATTGCAGTACAGGCATGTTCACGCGCGGAGTTAGAAAGCGAAGACGATGTTTTAATCATCGGCGCGGGAGCATTAGGAAGCAGCCTTTTAAGAATTGTAAAACTTTTCAATCCTCACAGCATTATCATGGCGGATATTGACGAAGCTAAACTTGACGAGGCTTTGAAAAACGGCGCAACCGCAAAAATTAATTCAAGAAGCGAGGATTTTATCGCACGCGCTAAAGAACTCACAGGAGGCTACGGCCCGACAGTTACGATTGATGCGGCCTGCGTTAAAGGAAGTTTATTAAACGCCTGCAAAGCTGCGGGCAACGCAACACGGGTTATTACGATGGGCTTCAGCATTGCTCCGGACGAAATTAACCAGTTTGTAATTACTTCAAAAGAGCTTGATATTAGAGGCTCAAGACTTCAAAATAGAAAATTCGGCGAAGTTATAAAACTCGTCAACGAGCACAAAGTAGATCTTCAAGGCGCGGTCTCTCACACATTCCCGTTCTTGGAAGCTCAAAAGGCTTTTGATTTCGTAGACAGCCGCGACCCGTCAATCAGAAAAATCTCGTTGATGTTTGACTAAAAATTTTACGCAAATTAAAAGAGATCCCGAAAATTAATTCGAGGTCTCTTTTTTTATTTTTTATTTCAATTTCAAAAGTTCTGATTTCAAATATTCGTAGCGTTCTTTTTTCTCGGGCTTGGCCTCAAAATGTTTTTCACGAAATTGCTGCGGATTATTTTCGTAATTTAATTCTTCGCCTTGAAACTGTTCACTAGTTAAATCAAAAATTTTTCCGTCAACTTCATTATAACAATGAACATCACCGGACGGCCTTTGAACTCCGAAAACTTTTCCGCCGAAAATATCTTGAGCTAAAAAAGCCGTTATCGAACATTGTCCGAGTGTCGGATTTTCTTCGCTCCAATTATTTCTCATTCGAGGCGCGCAGGAATATTCGCACCAAATTTTTAATAAAGCATCATATAAATCAAGCGGCGTTTTAATTTTATATTCGTGATTTATAGCTTGAATTTCTTTTGCTTTTTCACAGCCGTAAAATTTATACTGCATTTTTTACCAGACTGCTACACGTTCTTCCGGAGCAAGATACATCAAGTCGCCGCTCTTAATTCCGTAAGTTTTATAAAATTCTTCGTACTGCTGGACGACAGCGTTTACTCTGATATACGGCAGAGCGTGGACATCAATCTTCAATAAATAATCAAGCCTCGCCGGGGTCATGATATTCGCCCAAACTCTGGCGTAAGACCTGAAAAATTTATCGTAATCAAAATCTCCGCCTTCAGCTTTAATTTTCGAGGCAAGTCCCAACATTGCTTTTACTCCGGCCATGTCCGCTATAGTTTCAGTCTGGACTAAAGAGCCGTTATAAAAATCTCCTTCGGGAGTTACTTTCATTCCGCTGAGATATTTTATTAATCTGTCAGCACGGGCTTGAAATCTCTCGTAGTCTTCAGGCTGCCACCAGTCCTTAATCGCTCCGTTCTTATCCATCTGAGCACCTTTAGTGTCAAAGGCGTGTGAAAGTTCGTGGCCGATAACTGCTCCGATACCGCCTAAATTTTCTTCTCGTGAACGCTGAGGGCCGTAAAAATCTCCGCTCAAAATTCCTGCGATTATAAAAATTTCGTTCTTTGACGGTGAATAATAAGAATTTACTATTATTACATCGCTGTCGCCCCACATCTCGCGGTCAACTTTCGTGTTTAATTTGCTGTAGAAATTTTCCCAGCCGAATTTATTTAACTTTTCGAGAGCAGTCTCTAAAGTTTCGCCGTCATTTTTAGATTTAATATCGAGTCCGCTGTAGTCGCGCCATTTGTCCGGATAAGCAACTCTCGGCTTAATTGCGTCAAGTTTTTCGACAGCTTTTTCCCGTGTCGACTCAGAGAGCCAAGTCTCGTTCTTTAACATTTCGCGGTAATATCCGATCGTTTCGTTAATTATATTAGTAACGTCCTGCTTAGTTTCGGGACTGATATATTTTTCGACATAAATTTTTGACAGCGGCGTTAATAAATGTCCGTGAACAAAATCTGCTGCGATTTCATTATCCGGCGCGCTTTCTTTTATGCCTAAACGCTGGCGGCTTAATCTTTGATATTCGCGGAAAGATTGTTCGTCAATTCTTGTTATAGCTCCTGAAGCTATATTTCGGATTAAATAAGATTTTATGTTTTCAAGCTGAGACTCGTTATAAATTTTATTCAGAGCCTCAAGCCATTTAGGCTGCTGCAAATTCATACGGTCGGAGAAAACTTTATAAGACTCTAAAATTTCAGCGAACGGAAAAATTTTAGATTTTTCGCGGATTTCTTCAAGAGTAATTTTATTCTTGTAAAGTTTTTTCAAAGACTCCGGAGAGGCTAATTCTTCTACGGTCATCATTGAAGCGGCTATAGTCTTTTCAAACTCGTAAGACTGCTCAAGAATTTTTTTGCTCGCGTCATCATCATAGCCGAGTTTTTTAAGCATATATAACGCTATTCCTTCGGACATTTTTTTGACGCGCTGGCCGTTAGCTGAAAGATTTTTATATTCAGCAGAGTCTCCGAGACTTAAACCCGTCGCCGAAATTTCAATGTTATAAAAATTCGGGTCGTCATTGTCGAGACCTAAGCTGAAATTAGCGATTGAAGAGCCGTATAGTTTACACTCATCACTCTTAAAATATTCGCTGAGTTCGTCAATAGATTTTATTTTTTCGACTGCTTCAACGTGAGTTTTTAATTTTCCGAGACCGTTTTTATTTCTTGCGTCCCAGTCGAGCCATAAAGCATAAAGATTTCTGATTAAATCAGCGTCATGGCCTTTCAAAGTTTCGTCAGTCATTAAAGCGCGTAAATTAGCGTCTAATTCGTATTGAAGATCCGTAAAAGAGCTGTGAGCCGCCCGTCCGGGTTTCAATTTTGCGTTTTTAATCCAATCGTAATTAACTGAAAGATAAAAATCATCTTTCACTGCCGGAACATCGAACGAAGCCGCGCGGCCCATAATGTTTGAATTAAGCCACGGACTTTCTTTTTGAATATTATTTTTAATTTCCATAGAGTCTCCTGTTGTTGTTAAAAAAAGTGTCATAAATATTGCTAACATGCTCGTTTTCATAAAATTGATACCCCCCCCCCTGAGAGTCGCTGCTTCCTTGCTGCCAAAAGTTTTGGAATTTACGCTGTTCTTTATTTTCGTTAAGAACTCTCGTAGCTTCTTCGATTAAACCTGAAACAGTTTCTAACTTGCTGAACTTTTCATATTTTGCCCAGCCTACATTGACGCGCAAATAATACGGAAGTCGTTTAGTTATCGCGGCATTTCCGATATAATTGCGAACGTGTTCTATAAACATATCAAATTCATTTTTCCCGGCGATTTCAGCAACTAAAATAAATTCATCGCCGTAATATCTTGAGATAAAACATTCGTGAGCTTCCTCGCTGAATTTTTTAAGAGCCTGAGCCACCGTTATTAAAACATTATCACCGTCTATTCTTCCGTAACTTGCGTTAATGTCGTTCAAATCGTCAACATCTACAGCAAATACATAAAGATTTCTCTCGTTTTCAACGTCATTTTCGACCGGAGCCGTGTTAATTTTCCTGATATATTCCGCTAAAATCATAGTGAGGCCGTTTTTATTCGGAATTTTCGTAAGCGGGTCAATCGAGACGAGGCTGTCGGAATATCTTATATAAACGTAAACGTCAGCGATCATTATAGCGTTGCAGAAAAGCGGAATTTTCCAGTTTATAGCCTGAATACAGATCACTATAAATAAAACTGTCGGATAAATTCCTATAGGGCCTGTAGTGTCGCGTTCATAGCGTGTCATTTTAGCACGCCTGAACCAAGCAAGCACAGCCGCCGCGAAATAATATAACGGTGCAGTCGTCATCATCAGCAGGAACAGAGAGCCGATTTTCAATGAGCCCGTCATAGAATTTATAGTCAAGCCCGACATCGGAGCGAAAATAAAAATCGCGCCTTCTATCATTAAAGGAATTGCCGATAAAATTTTATATTTTACCGAGCCGACTAAAGGGGACTTTTGGCTGACTTCAACGTAAACGAAAGCAAGCCACGCCGCCGCGTGCATAGCCATGAAATTCAAAGCCAGAATCGTATAAGCTACCATCGGCGAATTTGAAATTATTCCGACGTTGACTAAAACTCTAAAGACTGACGTTAAGCAGTACATGAATTGAGCGAATAATAATCTCAGCCAATAAATTCTCGCTTCAGTCTGCGTAGAAGTGTTCAGCTGATGATTAAAAATAATCGCTATAACTATCGTAGCGACTAATTCAGCCTCAATATGAAATAAACCGTAGCCTGTCGTAACTAAGGCCGCTGTGGTTTCATTCCAAAATCTTAATAGTGAAACGGCCAGCATAATAAAAATCGAACAGCTCCTTTTAATTTTTTTTATTTTTTACGATAGAAATTATATATTAAGTTTTGAGATTAAAGACGCTGAAAAATTTTTGAATTTTTAATTTTAATTTTTAATCCGTGAGAATTTATTAACGCTGAAAAATTTTGAGATTTTTGTAGTTGAAAAAGTAGTTGAAAAATATTTTTTTCTCTGAAATTTTATTCTGAAATTTTTTTCTTAAAGAAATTATAACATTAAATTGATTTTAATTTCTAACCCCTAACCCCTCACTCCTAATTTCGTTAAAATCACGCTTGAATCGATTAAAATTTTATATATAATTTAATCTCGTTCAGATTGTATTTCAAAAAATATTCATAATTAATTTAGGAAGGGGAGGTGAACATAAACATGGCGGATAACCCTACGATCGCTGAGATCAAGGCCACTGAAGTTCAGGCTGCCAACGCCGTGCAGAAAGCTAAGGAAGATGCCGCAAAGAAACTTAACCGTGCAAGCGCAGACGCTGAAAATTCTTTGAAAGAAGCACGACAGAACGCTGCCCGCCAGTTCAGAGACAAAATCCGTCGCGCCGAAG
>CAMVMK010000001.1 GCA_947168585.1 uncultured Fretibacterium sp. | reverse complement strand
TTATGTGCAATTTTATACTGTTCTTCAAGTTCTGAAAGCATAACTTGAAACGTTTAACGGTCAACTCCGAAAGTGCGCCTAAATTTTTCTTCATTAAAATTTTTTACTTGTTCTTGTGTTTTTGCTCGACTAATATATCAGTTTCCGAATTTGTCCACCGTTGTCTTCGTTCTCAGCCTTGTAGCAGTCGAGTGCTACGCCGTTAAATTCTCTGTTCTTGATTTACTCTCCTTTCGGGAATATTCTGAGTACGGAGTAACAATCTGCATAAACGCGCACGGTGAAAGGATTTAATTACTGCGACCGTAGATAAGATTTAACCGAGAAAATTATCTACGGTTTTAGTTACAGTTTAAGGGAAAAATCGGAAACTAAGAGATAAAGAAAAGCTGATGAGCTAAAACAAAAATGGCGCGCTTGAGGAGATTCGAACTCCTGACCTACGGCTCCGGAGGCCGTCGCTCTATCCACTGAGCCACAAGCGCATTTTTAATAATTAAGAATTATATCACTAACACTTAGAATTATATGACACGTTATGATAAAATTAAAAAATGTTTAATCAAAATTTCAATTTGCCTTTATGTAAATCTTTAAGACGAAAAATCGGGCAGGCTCTCTCAAAATGGAAAATGATTGAAGCCGGAGATAGAGTTTTAGTAGGACTGTCCGGCGGCAAAGACAGTTTAATTTTGCTTCATGCCCTTCATGAATTCTCCCGCAGAAGCCCGGTAAAATTTTCTCTTGCGGCTCTAAGCGTAAAAATTACAGGCCTCAATACAGAAATTTTAGAAACTTATTGTGCCGCTAAAAATATAAATTATTTTGTTATTGAGCAGCCTATCATCGAAATTATTAAATCGAGAGGCGAAAAGTCTCCGTGTTCTTTCTGTTCTAATATGAGGCGCGGAATTATAAGTTCTTGGGCTTCGAAAAATAATTTTAATAAATTAGCTCTCGGCCATTCTCTTGATGATGCTGTCGAAACTTTTTTCATGAACCTTTTACACGCAGGACGGGCAAAAAGTTTTCAGCCTGTCGCTTATATGTCCCGGACTAATGTAAAAGTCATCCGGCCTTTAGTCTTAGCAACTGAAGCGGCTATAATTGACGAAGCTGAAAGATTAGAACTTCCAATTGTAAAAACACCGTGTCCGTTCGCCGGTCATACTGAAAGGCAGAAAATACGCGAATTTTTAGCAGATTTAAGAAAAAAAATCCCGGATTTATATTCTAAAATTATTAACTCGCTTGAAAATTTATCGGATTCAGATAACTGGAATTTTTATGATAAAATAAATTAACTATAAGAAATTCCTTAAAGTAAAAAATGTTTTTTGCCACAACATTTGCCACAACAAAAACATTCAAATTTTTTAGCAGCAGCAAATCTTAACATTGTCTCGAAGCAGAATTAAAGTAACGCGGAAAATTATCTCCCTCTTATCAAGATTTTTTATTTTTATTTGACATTCTGATATAATGTAAATCCATTCTAAAAAAATCTCAATATGTTAGAGGGAGTCAAGTTTGGAATTAAGCCAAGAAAATATTTTAAGAATTCTTGATCCTACGGTGCAGTTTATTCTGCCGAAGTATCAGCGTCATTATTGTTGGGAAGAAGAACAATGTAAAAGATTATGGAACGACATTGTCCAAATGATAAGAGATAACCGCGGCGGCCATTTTATAGGCTCGATTGTTAATATTAATGACCCGAACCCCTTTACGCCGGGCAAACCTGTTAAATTTCAGCTTATTGACGGCCAGCAGAGAATAGCAACTTTAATGCTGATTTTAATTGCGATTCGGGATTATGCCAGCCAAAAATCTATTACAGATATTAACGCAGCGGATAATTATCTGAAAAATAACGCGGCTATAGGTCTTGAAAGATATAAACTGCTTTTAACCGGCGAAGACCAAGACATTATGATTCAATTAATCAATAATGAGTATGATTTTACCGCGCTTCAAGATAATGCCGATGATGAAGATGATGACAATACTCCCGTAGTTCCGAAACTCATTGCGGGTTATAATTTTTTCAAAGGAAAACTTACGGCACAAAATCCGGATTTAACGCCTCAAGAAATTTATAACGCACTCGGGAAATTAAAAATCGTCAATATAACTCTCGATCAGAACGATGACCCTCAGGCGATTTTTGAAAGCCTTAACTCAAGCGGCAAAGATTTATCGCAGTCGGATTTAATACGCAACTTTATTCTCATGGGGCTTGAGCAGGACAATATGAATAATATTTATGATAACTACTGGGCTCCTATGGAAAAATTATTCGGAGGCAACGACAGAAATACAATCTTAATGGATAATTTTTTCAAAGATTATTTGACCCTTCAGCTCGGAAGAATACCGAAAGAAAATCAGCTCTATGAAGAATTCAAAGCCTGGCGTAACAGCTCAATAAACGATAACCAAATTACTGACCTCTGCTATGATATTTACAGAAAAGCGAAATATTATACAGATATAAAATTTGCCCGCAGTAATAACAATCAGCTTAAAAAAGTTTACGCTGAAATCAAAGAATTAAAAATGGAAGTAATTTATCCGTTTTTATTGAAAATTCATGCAGATTGTTTCAAAGGAGATCCGCTCATCAATACTGCTCAGCTTATTGAGATTATGAAACTTTGCATAAGTTACGCTGTCAGAAGAACTGTCTGCGGATTAAGTTCAAACGGTCTTGGAAATCTTTTCGCTGCTTTTAGAAGAAGAATAGATAATAAAAATTATACAGCTTCGATTAACCAGGCATTTTCTAATCTGAGCGGCACTCAAAAATTTCCGGATGATAACGAATTTGCCGAAGCTTTCAAAACCTGCGAACTTTATAAAAAGCGCCGCTGCAATTATATTTTAGGACAGCTTGCGAATTTTCAGAGCAGAGACTATTTTAATCCAAGAAATTTCACGATTGAACACGTAATGCCGCAGACTCTTACTCCGGAATGGAAAGACGAACTCGGCGCGGATTACAGCAGAGTTCACAAAAAATATTTGCATACAGTCGGAAATTTGACGCTCACTAAATATAATTCCGAAATGAGCAATAGATCTTTCATAGAAAAAAAGACGATGGAAGGCGGATTTATTCAGAGCGGCTCAAGATTAAATTCTTATATCTGCATGCAAGATACTTGGAACGAAAATAAAATCAAAGATCGCGCCGAAAAACTCGCGGAACAAGCATTGCTAATTTGGCCGGGACTTAATGCTCCAGCAATAGCCGATAATATTCCTGATGAAGTAACGGAAGCAGACGCAGCAGCGGTAACGCAAGAGGAGCAGCCGCTGAACATTCAAGAAATTTTTGAACGTTTAGACAGGAGAATTAACAATCTTGCTCCCGGAAAAATTACGCGTGAAAAGTTTACATCGCATGGGTATGATGTATATCAATACAAATTCAAAGGCCAGAATATTACTGCCGTTACTCCTCAGCAAATACAAGTGAGGATTTTCGTCAAGATGGACTACAATAATGTTGTAATTCCTTCTGATAAAGTGAATTGCCACGAATACAAATATAATAAGACATTTGGTAACGGCAATGTTAGAATTTATGTTCCTGATCAATCGACAGATTCTTATATTGATGATGTAATGGAAATAATCGAACAGGCTTTTGAAAGAATTAAGGAGGTGCCTGAATTTTGATAGTAAAAGAAAAAAATATTTTAGAAATTTTATCCGGTCCTGTGCAGTTCGTTCTGCCGATTTATCAGCGTCATTACAGCTGGGAAAAAGAGCAATGTGCCCAATTATGGAAAGACATTGTAAGAATGGTAAAAAATCCCGATGTTGTCGGTACTAATCATTTTATAGGCTCGATCGTCAACATTCAAGATAAAGACAACAGGAGCAAATTCACTCTCATTGACGGCCAGCAGAGAATAGCAACATTGACGTTAATTTTAATCGTTCTTCGTGATTATGCCCGTGAAAAAACTGACAGCCGCATTGATGCAGCTGAAATAAAAACTAAATATCTTAATAAACTCATTTTGAACGGCGAAGATCAAGATATTCTCACGCAATTAACAGACAGGAATTTTGATTTTAATGCAGCTCAAAATTCTAACGATGATGAAGACGATATAACTATCCCGAAACTTGCCGAAAATTATAAATTTTTCAAGCAAAAATTTTCGTTAAGAAATCCGGAGCTGACTCCTAAGCAGGTTTATGAAGCACTTGGAAAATTAAAAATCGTCAATATAACTCTAGGCGATGATGATAATCCGCAGGTAATTTTTGAGAGCCTTAACTCGAGCGGCAAAGATTTATCAAAATCTGATTTAATCCGCAATTTTATGCTCATGGGACTTAAGCCTCAAGTGATGACATCAATTTATAATAACTGCTGGTCTAAAATGGAAAAATTGTTCAACAATAATACAATATTGATGGATAATTTCTTCAAAGATTTCTTGACGCTTCAAAGTACTCATATTCCGGCTGAAGATCAGATTTATGAGAAGTTCAAAAGTTGGTTTTATATCACAAGAAGAACGAGCAAAATTTCTGACCTTTGCAATGATATTTACCAAAAAGCCAAAGATTACGCTAATATTAAATTTGCACAGCACGCTAACCCTCGTCTTCAAGCAATTTACGCTGAAATTAAAGAATTAAAAATGGAAGTTTCTTATCCGTTTTTATTAAAAATTCACGCGGATTTCAGACAGAATTTACTCAATGAAGACGACTTGATTAAAATCATGCTGATGTGTATAAGCTACGTTGTCCGTCGCGATATTTGCGGATTAAGTTCAGCAAGTCTTAATCAAACTTTCGCAGTTCTTAAAAGAAGTATCGACCCGAATAATTATGCACCTTCAGTTAAAAGCGCATTTTCAGCTATGAGGGATTTGCAGAGATTTCCGGACGATAAAGAATTTTCCGAAGCGTTTATGTCCTGCAAACTTTTTAAGAAGGCTCGGCGTTATTATATTCTTGAAATGCTTGAAAATTTCAACAGTCAAA
This sequence comes from uncultured Fretibacterium sp., assembly GCA_947168585.1. Classification (GTDB taxonomy): domain Bacteria; phylum Synergistota; class Synergistia; order Synergistales; family Aminobacteriaceae; genus JAFUXM01. The sequence goes on along the minus strand of CAMVMK010000001.1, from coordinate 111,163 downwards.
ATAATATTCACGCAAGAAATTTCACTGTTGAGAACGTAATGCCTGAAAAACTTTCGGACGAATGGCAACAAGAACTCGGCAAAAGCTGTAGTAGAATTCATGAAAAATATTTATACACTATCGGAAATTTAACGCTCGCTGAATTTTCTCCCGATAATAGCGGAAAAATTTTCACCGAAAAAAAGACAATGCCGAACGGATTTAATCACAGCCGTTTATTCTTAAATTCTTTCATTCAAAAACAAAAAACTTGGAATGAAGCAGCGATGTTACAACGCGCAAAAGATTTGACGGCTCGGGCTCTAAAACTTTGGTCTAAAGACGGCGGAGAAAGAACTCAACAAGAACGCCGGGATATACAGCTTTCAGTTGAAGATATTTTTAATACTCTAGACAAGCGGATTAAAAAGCTTGCCGAAAATATTAAAACCGAAGATTTTACGGAAACATTCAAAAAATACGGCAAAGTTATCGACTACCCAGCAAGGGACTACTCAGCAAGGCGATATAAAATCAATGGCACAGGGTTTGCGGCTGTTGTCAAACAGAAAACTCAAGCAAAAATTTATATCTATAATGTAAGATCTCAAGATATTGCTGACCCGCTTGGAATTTGCGGCAAAGATTCTCTGCACAAAATTCGCCTAAAAGCAAAAAGCACGGACTCTAATATTGATGACGCTATGGAAATAATCAAACAGGCTTTTGAAAAAGTTAGATAACAATAACGAAGAAAAAAGCTCTCGCGTTGAACGAGAGTTTTTTTAATTTTTTACGGCTGTTGCTTCGACTTCACAAAGAACTCCCTTAGGAAGAGTTTTGACTGCTACACATGAACGTGCCGGCTTTGACGTGAAAAATTTTGCGTAAACTTCATTAAATGCCGCAAAATCGTTCATGTCGGCCAAGAAACATGTAGTTTTTACAACTTTTGAAAAATCAACTCCGGCTGCTTCTAAAATCGCGCCGACATTTTTGCAGCTCTGTTCAGCTTGTGCCGCAATGCCTTCAGAAGTTTCTCCGGTCTCCGGATTAATAGGGATCTGCCCTGACGTAAAGACAAAGCCGCCGGCTTCATATCCCTGCGAATAAGGCCCGATAGCTCCCGGAGCTTTTGAAGTTGAAATTATTTTCATATTAAAAATCTCCTTAATTAATTTTTATCATAACCCGCAAAAAGATCCCCGCTTCTAAAGTGGGAGATGAATTTCGCTGTTAAATATTATTATATAATACTCAAGATCTTAAAAATGATAAATTTTATTCTTTCTGTTATAATTCACTACGCAATTAATTCACGCATGAGCAGGGCAAAATAAAAAATCGCAATAAGCGTGCCTTTAAGTTCAGCGTAAGGAGGAAAAATTTTTATGTATGCAGTAATTGAAACAGGCGGCAAACAATACCGCGCAAGTGTCGGCGACAAATTCAGAATTGAAAAACTCCCCGGCGAAACCAGCACCGAAATAATTTTCGATAAAATTTTAGCGGTCGGCGGCGAAGGAACTGAAACAAAATTCGGCTCGCCTTATATTAACGGCGCAAGAGTTACAGCTGAAATCGTAAAGCAGGCTCGTGCTGATAAAGTTCTTGTCTTCAAATATAAGAGCAAGAAAAATATCCGCAAAATGCGCGGCCATCGTCAGTATTACACTGAAGTCGTTATCCGTAATATCGAAGCCTAAAATTTTAAGTTTTGATTGAAATAACGCTTTTTTACCAGAAAAAAAAATTAATCGGAATTGAAAGCAAAGGCCATTCAAATTACGATGACAAAGGTTATGACGTGATTTGCGCGGCAGTCAGCGTTTTAATGCAGTCGTTAGTGTTCGGGCTTTCAGAAATTGCGAGAATTCCAAGTCTTGTTATTGATATTGACGATAAAATACCGTTAATAAAAATAACTTGGCAGAAAAAATATCACGAAAAAATTTCTCTGCTCGTTCAAACAGTTGCAGAGTCGCTGAAAATTATAGCTGTTGATAATTCCGGTTACGTGAAAATTAACACGGAGGAAATTCAATAATGACATTCAAATTTGATTTACAGTTTTTTGCTCACAAAAAAGGTCAGGGAAGCTCCACCAACGGACGCGACAGCCAGCCTAAATATCGCGGAATTAAAGTCTTCGCAGGCCAGACAGTTAACGCCGGAAGCATTTTAGTCCGTCAGTGCGGAACGAAAGTCCACCCGGGCAAACATGTAGGACAAGGACGCGACTTCACTTTATTCGCCCTTGTACCCGGCAAAGTAAATTATCATACGAGCCGCTCAAGAAAATTTGTTTCAGTCGAACCTGCTGCGGCTGAATAATCATAATCACACTCTCACGCCCCTGCGATAAGGGGCAAATTTTTTATAATTACACATAATAATATTATAGTATGGATAACGTTTTAGAATATAAAGGCTATTACACGGTTATTAAAATAGATTTTGAGGCGCAAGAATTTTATGGTGAGATAGAGGATATAAGCGATTATGTTGATTTTGAAAGCGACAGCATAGCCGGAATTGTAAGGGAATTTCATTCAGCTGTTGATGATTATCTTGAATTTTGCAATGAAGTAGGAAAAACACCGGCTAAACCTGAAAAAAATTTAGAATTGATTAGAGCGTAAATTATGGAAACTAAATTCAAAGATTTTCTAAACGAACAGCTTAACGACAAAGAATTTAGAAAAGAATATGAATCTCTTGAAAATGAATATGCTAATATTCAAGCAATGATTGATTCAGAAAAAAATTATTATTTAATGCAAACGGCTTAATTATAAAAATGAAATTTGTAGATATTGCAGAAATTTTTGTTAAAGCAGGACGCGGCGGCAACGGTGCTTTAAGTTTCCGGCGCGAGAAATTCGTACCCAAAGGCGGCCCGGACGGTGCTGACGGAGGCAAAGGCGGAGATGTTATTATTGAAGCTGTCGGAGGTGTCGTAACTCTTGCAGATTTTGAATACGATAGACGTTTTCAAGCAGGACACGCAGGACACGGAAGCGGAGCAATGAAAACAGGCTCTAACGGTGAAGACTTAAAAATTTTTGTGCCTTGCGGAACTTTAATTAAAGACTCCGAAAACGGCGAAATTTTAGCTGACCTCGTTGAACCCGGACAAAATTTTATCGCTGCTCATGGCGGACGCGGCGGCAAAGGCAATGCTCATTTTGCTACGTCATCGAGACGAGCCCCGAAATTTGCTGAAAAAGGCGATCCGGGCGAAGAAAAAAATTTAATCTTAGAATTAAAATTAATTGCTGATGTCGGTCTTGCAGGTTTCCCTAACGCAGGAAAATCAAGCATTTTAGCGGCTATCAGCGGAGCAAAACCCAAAATCGCAGGTTATCCCTTTACAACTTTATCGCCGAATTTAGGCGTTCTTGCTGTCGATGATGCTAAGGTCGTTATAGCTGACCTTCCCGGCCTTATCGAGGGAGCTCACGAAGGTAAAGGACTCGGCCTGCAGTTTTTAAGGCACGTTGAAAGAACAAGGATTTTATTGCACGTAATTGATTTATCGCAGCCAAATCCCGTAGAAACTTTTAACGCTCTTATTAACGAGTTCAAAGAATACGGCGCGGATTTGGCCTCTCGTCCCTGTATAGTAATCGGGAATAAAATTGATATTGAGGGCACTGACGAAAATTCAAAATTATTACAGGCAGAAGCCGAAAAAATTTCAGCTTATTATATGGCCGTTAGTGCTTTGACGGGCAAAAATATTCCCGAATTAATTAAAAATATTGCTGATTTAGTCCGAAAAACTCCGGCTGTAAAATTAGATTATGACGCTGATGATTTAATCGAACTTACTCCTAAAAAAGTTTCAAGAAAATCATCAAGAACTCCCGTTCAAATTATTAAACAGTCTGACGGAAGTTTTAGAGTTGAACATGAAAACTTTGAAAAATCCGTTTCAAGAATTAATTTTGAACATGAAGACGCTCTGCAAAAATTCTCGCGTCTGCTTAAAGCTATGAGCGTTGAAGAAGCTCTCGAGGCCTCTGGAGCTAAAGAGGGCGACAAAGTTTATATAGGTGAAATCGAATTTGATTTTGAGCCTGAAATCGTAACTTAAAATCATGAAGACAGGAATAATGGGCGGAACTTTCGACCCTATACATTACGGGCATTTACTCGCGGCTGAAGAAGCAAGAATTAATTTAGGTATCGACAGATTAATTTTTGTGCCGACCGGCGATCCGGCTTATAAAAGAAAAATTACTCCGGCTGAAGACAGATACGCGATGACACTTTTAGCTACTGCGGGAGTTCTTGAGTATTCTGTCTCAAGAATTGAAATTGACCGCAAAGAAGAAACTCACACGATAGACACTTTGCGCGAATTTATAAAGTCCGGAATTAAACCGGAAGATTTATATTTTATTACAGGACTTGACGCTATGCTCTCGATAACATCATGGTTTGACTATAAAAAAATCCCGGATTTATGCACCCTCGTTACGGCCAGAAGACCGGGCTATCCTGTCAGCGGTATTGAAACACTGCCGGATTTTATAAAAGATAAGTTAAAATATATCGAGATACCTCAGTTCGCAATTTCAAGCACAGAAATTCGTGAACGCTCAAGAGACGGACGCGGAATAAGGTTTTTAGTTCCGCATTTAGTCGAGATTTATATTGAATCAAATAAACTTTATAAAAGCAAGTAGGAGTTAGGAAGCAGGAAGCAGGAACGAAAATCCTCACCCCTAACTCCTCACTAAAAAATTAAGAGGAGATTTATAAATAAAAATGAAAACATTAAAAATTCTTGGAATAATTTTCATGGTAATAGCTTCGACAGTCGGAGGCGCGGCCTTTCGTTTAATGGAAGTCCTTAACGACCCTAATCCGCTGCCTTTGCCTAAAACTCAGGCTAAAAATCAGGCAAATAATAATGACGTAGAACCCCGTAAAATTCTTTCGGGCGATAGTGAATTAGCTGTAGCTGAAACTCCCGAAGAAACTTCTCAAACAACAGGCGGACGGAGCAGCGTTAATGTTTTAATAGTCGGGCTCGATGACGTTGACGGAGGCTCAAGAACTGACGCTATAGCACTTGCAATTTTTGACGCTGAAAATAAAGGTCTTAGAATTGCCTCGATACCGAGAGACTCGCGTGTTTATATTCCTGGACGGAGCTGGGATAAAATTAATCACGCTTATGTTTACGGCGGAATAAATTTATTGCGCGAAACTCTTGTAAATTTGACGGGTATTCCGATTGATTTTTTCGTAAAAGTTAATTATAAAAGTTTTCCCCGAATTATTGACGCTATCGGCGGCGTAGATATTTATGTCGATAAAAAACTTCAATATAACGACTATTCAGGAAAATTATTTATAAATATTCCTAAAGGACAACAGCATATGGACGGCAAGACAGCTTTAGGCTATGTCCGTTTCCGTCATGATCCTTTGGGCGATATAGGGCGGGTTAAACGTCAGCAGAAATTTATTGATATAGTCATGCAGAAATTAAAATCGCCTTCGATAATTACGAAAATTCCAACGCTCGTTAATGAAGTTATCGATGCCGTTGATACAGATTTAGCACCGCTTGAGGCTTTGAAGTTAATGCAGTTTGCAAATAATCTTCCGCCCGAAAGAATTACTATGTTCATGGCTCCGGGAAAATCAGGTTTCAGCAAAAATATAAGCTACTGGATTTTAGATAACAATGCTTTTTCTTTGCAGTTAGCTGCAAAACTTCCTCCGGCTGACTCTTCAACGTTTGAAAATGCCGACTCCGTTAATTTAGATATTACGCCGGAAGCAAAAGAAGCTGTTTATTTTGACTCAAATAAACTTGACGAACTCCGAAATCAAATTACAAGCATAAGAATATTAAACGGCGATGGTGAAAAAGGTATAAGCCGCCGTGCAGCTCAAATTTTTCAGAAAATCGGTATAGAAGTCCCTTACACCGGCAACGCAAGACACTACGACTATAAATCATGCAGCATAATTTACCCGCCGGACAGCGATGAAAGAGTACAGGAAAGCGCGAGAGCTTTAGCAGAACTTTGCGGAATTACTAACGAAAAATTAATTCACGCGGACAGAACTGCGACATCATTAACTTTAATTTTAGGGCATGATAAAAACGATATATTAAGAAGACTTGAAAATTTGAACAGTTAAAACTTTGAAAAAATTAAATTTGCTGTTAATCTTAAAATATGTTTAACGAAATATTAAATATAATAGAAAGTTCAAGTGGAAAAAATTTTGACGATGTTTCTTCACTGTTAGAAATATCTGTGAAGAATTCTCGAAATTTTCTTGAGACATTGAAACAAATAGGAATAATTCCGGAAAGCATAATTCATGATTCAAGCGAAGAAAAACTATTTTCAAAGGCTTCTGACGCTGTTTTGTCTCGTGCTTTTAGGGAACTCGGCCTAAAATCATCAGTGCTTCACGAACGTTCTGATTCGGCTGATGTTATAGCTGAATCAAAATTTTTTAATTATACTCTTGTAGCTGATGCAAAAGCTTTTAGATTAAGCCGGACAGCAAAAAATCAAAAGGATTTCAAAGTTTCTGCGCTTTCAAGCTGGCGAAAAGATAATAATTTTGCAATATTGTGTGTGCCTTATTTTCAGTATCCTGTAAAAAACAGTCAAATATATTCACAGGCTCTTGAAAATAACGTATGTCTTTTCAGCTGGGAATATTTAATTTTTATGCTGGAGAGCGGCGTTAAGGAAACAGAAAAATTAAATCTCTCTAAACTTTGGAATTTCAGTGAAATTTTTTCGCGTGAAGTTTTAGTGTCGGACATGAAGAAAAATTTTTTGCCCGAATTTAATAATTTTATAATTAAGAATTTAAGGTTGAAACAAGAAGCTTTTAATAAATCTCTTAATTCACAAAAATTATCAATTATAAAGAGAAGTTCTTTTGAAAAATCTTTTTGGCTCGAAAAAATTGAAACAATAAAAAATTATTCCCGCAGGCAAGCTATAGAAGAACTCATAAAAACTCAACGAATACACGAAAAAATAAAGCAGATTGATAATTATATAGGCAGCCTGTCATGATTAAACTCGACACCTTCATTCAGGGCAATTCAATCGAAATTATAAAAAATTTTCCTGATGATTTTTTTCACGCAATAATTTCAGATATTCCATACGGCATCGGCTTAGATGATTGGGATATCCTCCATGAAAACAAAAATTCTGCTTACGGAGGCTGTTCTCCCGCTCAAATTTCCGGCGGAGGACTTTTCAAACGTCGCGGAAAACCCTTAAACGGCTGGAGCGAAGCTGATAAAAAAATTCCGCTTGAATATCAGCAATGGTGTTCAAAATGGTCAAAAGATTGGCTGAGAATATTAAAGCCCGGCGCAACTTGTTTTATTTTTGCCGGAAGACGTTATGCTCATCGATGTATAACCGCTCTTGAAGATGCAGGATTTACATTCAAAGATATGCTTGCATGGGAAAAAGACAACGCCCCTCACCGTGCTCAAAGACTTTCAGCTATATATGAACGCCGCGATGATTTTGAAAACGCTCAAAAATGGGAGGGCTGGCGGGTTGCAAATTTACGGCCTTTATTTGAGCCTATTTTATGGTTTCAAAAACCTTATAAAACCGGCGGCACAATCGCTGATAATGTTTTAGAAAATGAAACCGGCGCATGGAATGAAAAAGCTTTGCAAAAATATAATGCTCATGAAGATTCTTTTTCTAATATTTTGAAAGTCAATATCACTCAAGAAGATCACGGTTTTCACCCTGCCCAGAAACCTTTGAAACTAATGGAAATTTTAATTTCGCTTGTTACTAAAGAAAATCAAATTATTATTGATCCTTTCATGGGCTCCGGCACGACCTGTATAGCTGCAAAAAAATTAAAAAGACATTATATCGGTATAGATCTTGAAGCCGAAAATATTAAAATCGCAGATGACAGATTAAATTTTTCTGCGCAATGCGAGTTTTCGTTATAAAAAACTTTGAAAAAATTAAATTTTCTGTTAATCTTTCATGATATTTTAATAGGAGGAAAAAATTATTATGTATGAAATCGTTTTAATCCGGCACGGCGAAAGTGCTTGGAACAAAGAAAACAGGTTTACAGGCTGGACTGACGTTCCATTGTCTGAAAAAGGCATTGAAGAAGCCCGGAGCGCAGGAAAATTATTAAAAGCTGAGGGTTTTGCTTTTGATTATGCTTTCACTTCAGTTTTGAAACGCGCGATTAAAACTCTTTGGCTCGTTCTTGAAGAAATGGACAGAATGTGGATACCTGTACAACATTCATGGAAATTAAACGAACGTCATTACGGAGCTTTGCAGGGTCTTAATAAGGCCGACACTGCTGCTAAATACGGCGATGCTCAAGTAAAAATCTGGCGCAGAAGCTATGATGTTCAGCCGCCTTTCCTTGAGAAATCCGACGAACGTTATCCCGGCCATGATGAAAGATATAAGGGGCTTTCTGAAAGCGAACTGCCCTTGACTGAATGTCTTGCAGATACTGTAGCAAGAGTTGTCCCGTTCTGGAAAGAAAGTATCGTACCTCAGATTAAAGCCGGAAAGAAAATCATCATCGCCGCTCACGGAAATTCACTCAGAGCCTTAGTTAAATATCTTGACAACGTCTCTGAAAAAGATATTTTAGAGCTCAATATCCCGACCGGTGTACCGCTGGTTTACGAACTCAATGAAGATTTAACCCCGAAATCACACAAATATTTGGGCGATGCTGAAGCAATAGCTAAGGCTCAAGCAGCTGTAGCAAGTCAGGGAAAGGCGAAGTAGTATGCACTATTCAGACAGAATACAGGCGTTAAAAATTTCACCCATACGCCGTTTAATTCCGTATGCTGACGAGGCCGTAGCTAAAGGCAAAAAAGTTATCCGCTTAAACATCGGACAGCCCGATATTAAAACGCCTGAAGAATATTTTGATGCTATTAAAACTTTCCACCCTGTAACAGTAACTTATCAGGTAGCGCAGGGAATTTTGCCGCTCCGTGAGGCCATCAGCAATTATTACAAGGCTATGAACGTTCCTTATGAGCCGGACGAAATTTTTATAACCGCCGGAGGAACTGAGGCTTTGCAGTTTGCTGTTGATATTCTCTGCGATGCTGGCGATGAAATTTTAGTTCCCGAACCTTTTTATGCGAATTACAACACTGTCGCTAAATTATCGTTCGTGAATTTGCTCCCGATACCGACAAAGGCCGAGACGGGTTTTCATCTTCCTTCAGAGAAAGAAATAGAGGCTTTGATAACTCCTAAGACCCGCGCTTTTTGGATCTCCCATCCCTGCAACCCGACAGGAACAATGTACACTCATGACGAAATAAGAATGCTCTGCAGGCTCGCTAAAAAACATGATATTTTTATTATTGCCGACGAAGTTTACAGAGAATTTACTTACGATCACGGCGCGGAAGGTTTTATGAGTTTTGCCGAAGTCGAAGACACCCGCGACAGAGTTATTATGGTCGACAGCGTCTCGAAAAGATTTAGTGCCTGCGGAATTAGAATAGGCTGTATAGCGATTAAAAATAAAGAATTTTTAACCCAGCTTATGAAACTTGCTCAGGGACGTTTATGCGTCTCGGCAGTCGAACAGGTCGGAGCAGCTGCTTTATACAAGACCCCGAAATCTTATTTAGACGATGTCAACAAAGAATATAAAATGCGCCGCGATGTTCTTTATAACGGACTTAAATCTATTCCCGGCATAGTCTGCCACGAGCCTAAAGGAGCGTTTTATTCAATGGTAAAACTTCCGATAGACAGTTCCGAGAAATTTGTAATTTGGATGCTTCAGAATTTCGACATCAACGGCGAAACAACTATGGCAGCACCGGGCAACGGATTTTACGCCGACCCGAATAAAGGTCTTGACGAGATGAGAATAGCTTACGTCCTCAAAAAAGAAGACTTAGAGCGAGCCTTAAATATTTTGAAGCAGGCTATTGCGGCTTATCCCGGACACAAATAAATGAATCTCTAACTCCTCACTAATATTCATGATATAATTTTTAAGATTTTATTTGATTTTTTATCAGGAGGAATTTTTTAGTTATGGCTAAGTATTGCGATTTTTGCGGCAGAGGCCCTGTAGCTGGCAACGCCGTAAGCCATTCAAACAGACATACACGCAGACGCTGGAATATCAATCTTCAGACAGTCAGAGTTGACGCCGGAGACGGTGAAATTTTCAAGGCAAGAATTTGCACGAAATGCCTGCGTTCAGGCTTTGTAAAGAGGGCAACAGCAAATGCAAATTAAGCGTTTAAGCAGTCAAGCGGCAGATGCTCTCTTGATACTTTTACGCGAAGAAGATACAGAAAATTTTTCAAATTTCTCTGGGCTTGACGGTAAGCTCAGAGATTTTGTTATGTCTTTAATTTCGCGTAAAGATTTCACGGGCAAAAAAGGTTCTCTCGTAAAATTGCCGCTTTTTGATTCAAGTTTCAAAAATTTATATTTAATCGGTCTCGGCAAAGAAAAAAAATGCGACATTAATTTAATCCGCGACAGTTTAGCGTGGGGATTTCGTAAAATAGGCCGTGAACGAAATAAAACAGCCTGCGTTTTGCTCAAAAATTTAAGCAGTTATAAAGAACTTGCATTATCTTTAGGCGAGGCGGCAGGTCTTTGCGGCTATGTTTTCGACAAATATAAAACTAAAGATGAAAATTACGAGCCTTTTGCTCTCGAAGAAATTTTCTCGGATATTTACGATGAAAACGAAATTTCAACGGGGATAAAACTCGCAGAAGCGCAAATTTTCTCGCGTGAGATTATCAATGAACCCGGCTGTGTAATATGGCCGTCAACTTTTGCGGATATAGCTCAAGACGTAGCTCACGAATTTAATCTTGAGTGTGAAGTTTGGGACGAAAACAAATTAAAAGCCGAACGTATGGGCGGAATTTTAGCGGTCGGAAGCGGCTCGAAAAATCCTCCGCGATTTATTCATTTAACATACAAACCCGAAAACGCTAAGAAAAAAATTGCATTTGTCGGCAAAGGTATAACATTTGACAGCGGCGGACTTGATATTAAGCCGGAAAATTTCATGACTACAATGAAAGGCGATAAGACAGGCGCGTGCAACGTTCTTGCAATTATGCGCGGAGCAGCCGAGTTAAAATTGGATATTGAAATTCACGGATTTATGTCATTAGCTGAAAATATGCCGTCCGGAAGTGCTTACAAACCCGATGATATTATCAGAGCCCGAAACGGTAAATCCATTGAAATTGACAACACAGATGCAGAAGGTCGCTTAGTTCTTGCTGATGCTCTCTGCATGGCAAGCGAGATTAAACCTGACGCAATTATTGACATGGCGACATTGACAGGTGCATGTGCTGTAGCGTTAGGAAAGTTTAGAGCAGGACTTTTCTGCAATGATGACAAATTAGCGGAAAATTTCTTAGCATCGTCAAACCGGCGCGGCGAATTATTGTGGAGAATGCCTCTCGAAGATGATAATATTGCTGAAACCTTGAAATCACCGTATGCAGATTTAATAAACTGCGGAGAAAGATACGGCGGAGCAATTTTCGCGGCCTTGTTCTTAAAGGAATTTGTAGACGAGAATATTGCGTGGGCTCACGTAGATATTGCAGGCCCTGACTTCAAAGATAAAGAGTACGGCGTTTATGTAAAAGGCGCGTCAGCTTTTTGCGTCAGAACCTGCTTAGATTATTTATTAAATTTGTAAAGTCATGAGTGTAAATTTAAGAAAAGTTGCGATAGTCGGCTGCGGTTTCGTTGGCAGTGCGAGTGCTTTTGCTTTGATGCAGAGCGGATTATTTTCAGAAATGGTCTTAATCGATGTAGACAAAGACAAAGCCGAAGGAGAAGCCTTAGACATAGGGCACGGAATGCCTTTAGCGCGTCCGATGCAAATTTACGCCGGAAATTATGATGACGCTGCAGATGCCGCGATTATTGTAGTTACGGCAGGAGCTAATCAGAAACCCGGCGAGACACGTTTAGATTTAGTAAAAAAGAACGCCGCTATTTTCAAATCTATTATGCCGGAGTTCGCTAAACGTCAGTGTCAAGGAATTATGCTCGTTGTTGCAAATCCTGTTGATATACTCACGTATCTTGCAATAAAACTCAGCGGAATGCCCCAAAATCGTGTATTTGGCTCTGGAACTGTTTTAGATACGGCGAGATTAAAATATTTACTCGGCGAACATTTAAGCGTAGACAGCCGCAGTATTCATACTTTTATAATCGGAGAACACGGCGACAGCGAGTTTGCAACGTGGAGCACTACAAACGTATCGAGCGTACCTTTGCATGATTTTTGTGAAATGCGCGGACATCATAATCATGAAGAAGCCATGCGCGAGATCGAAAATTCCGTTAGAAACAGTGCTTACGAAATTATAAAACGCAAACACGCAACTTACTACGGAATTGCAATGGCTGTAAAAAGAATTTGCGAGGCAATAATACGCGATGAAAAATCAGTCCTGCCCGTATCAAGTTTAATGACGAGTGTTTACGGCATTGAAGACGTAGCTTTAAGTATGCCTGCAATCGTGGGCAAAGACGGCGTAGAGTGCTTAATCCCAGAAAGATTAAGTGCTGACGAACAAAGCAAACTGCGTGAAAGCGCAAAAATTATAAAAGATACAATAAACAGTATCATGTAAAAAATTAGGAATGAGGAATAAAAGAGCAAAAAAATAATTCCTCATTCTTTTTTATCAATCGAAATTTAATGAAAAATTTTTTGAGTTTATTTGAAGTAAGTATAGCTGAAGCAGCACAAAGTATCCCAAGACAAAATGAATGTATTCTTATTCTTAATAATTGTTTCTTTTGTTTTTGCAATTTTTGTTAATAAAAGCGGGAATGAAAAAAATAAATCTGAGCAAGATATCTACGATTTAACATCAATTTCTAATGATACTGATGATAAAAACGTAAAGACAAATGTAACGACATCAATAACAGAATCAGTGAAAGAAAGTTCTGATATTGATATAGAAATGCTTGTAAATTCAAAAGTTGACAAAGAAATTATGTTCCTTAAATCAGAGATAGAAAATATTAATATCCAGATAAAGAAATTAAAAGATGATTTATTGAACATAGAAAACATAGATACAGTAAAGAAAACCGATATAAGCAGACGCGACTCTAAAATAGAATCCAATGTTATAAAAAATGTGCAATTAAACTTTGACAGGAAATTTAACTTTCTTAAAACAGGAATAGAAGAGAAATTAAGAGCTGATTTCTTGGAAAAAGACGAAACAAGAAAATCCGATATAAGCAAATTCCAATCTGAAATAGAATCTTTACAATCAAGATTAAAGTTAGATACTCAAGACATAACCGAGAATCTAAAAAAATTGATGATACAAGAGATACAATCAACTATAAAATCAGAAGTGGAAGAAAAATTAAAAAAAAACTTGAAAATCCCTAAGTTACGTTTCCCAGAGCATAAAGAAATAGAAGAATACCGGAAAAACAATAAAATAAATGAAGAGAGAAATCAAAACACAAAAGAAAAAGGTAATGGCTATGAATATCATATAGCTAGCCTTTTAGAAAAAGTAAATTATAAAATAATTGAAACTCCCGGCCGTAAAAGCGGAGGCGGAGACGGCGGAATAGATATAGTTGCTCGAGATAATGAATTTACTTGGATTATTCAATGCAAAAATTTTGATAAAAATAAAAAATCCAAGAAAGGTGAAGTTAAACCCAAAGACATTCGAGAACTTTATGGTGTTATTGCGATTTATAAACATGACAAACATAACGAAAAAGTTGGCGGAGCTTTCTTTTCTAATTCCGGTTTTTCAGAGCAAAGTAAAATAGCCGCTGAAAAATTAAACATAACACTCCTGCATATAGAACTTTATTATGATAATCCTCAACAAAGAAGATTTTAGGATTAAAAAAATAATTTTATGAATGTTACATGGACTGAAAAATATGCACTATTATTTCTGCATCTTTTTGAAGTTTAGTAATTATGATAATAATGAAAATTTTCTATACTCTGCTAAAATATTCTCTAAATTTTTGTTATTCAAAAAGGAGAAAAATTTTTTCATGGCACGTGTATATTATGAAAAAGATTGCGATTTAGGCAAACTCACAGGCAAAAAAATTGCTATCATCGGTTACGGTTCACAGGGACACGCCCACGCTCTTAATTTAAGAGATTCGGGCTGTGATGTTATCGTCGGACTTTATAAAGGCGGAAAGTCTTGGCCTGTCGCTGAAGCAGACGGTTTCAAAGTTATGACCGTCAGCGAGTGCACAAAAGCAGCTGATATTATCATGATTTTAATCAACGATGAAAAACAGGCTGACTTATACCGCAACGAAATCGCCCCGTATTTAACAGAGGGCAAGGCTATAGCTTTTGCTCACGGCTTCAATATCCGCTACAAGCAGATTGTTGCTCCTAAGGGCGTTGATGTTTTCATGGCTGCTCCTAAAGGCCCCGGCCACACTGTTAGAAGCCAGTATGTTGCAGGCAAAGGCGTTCCTTGTCTCGTAGCTGTCGAACAGGACGCTTCAGGAAAATGCCTTGATATAGCCCTTGCTTATATTGCTGGTATCGGCGGAGCCCGTGCAGGCGTTCTTGAGACTACAATGCAGCAGGAAACTGAAACAGATTTATTCGGCGAGCAGACTGTTCTTTGCGGCGGCGTTGTTGACTTAATGCAGTGCGGCTTTGAAGTTCTTTGCGAGGCCGGTTATGACCCCGTTAACGCTTACTTTGAATGTATCCACGAAATGAAATTAATTATTGACCTCGTCAACCGCGGCGGAGTTGCTGCCATGAACTACTCAATTTCTGATACTGCTGAGTTCGGCGAATACGTTTCAGGCCCTCGAGTTCTTCCTCATGAAGAAATCAAAGCTAACATGAGAAAAGTTTTGAGCGACATTCAGGACGGAACTTTTGCAGGCCGCTGGATCGCTGAAAACAAAAACGGCAGAACTTTCTTCAACTCAAAACGCGATTTATTAGCCAAACACCCTATGGAAGTTATCGGCAAGCAGCTTCGTGAGCAGATGCTCTGGAAAGACGGCGGCGGTCTCGATGACGTATCGAAGTAATAACATTAAAGCGGGCGTAGACAGAACTCCTAATGTGAGTCTGCTCTATGCTCTCGGCCTCACGAAAGAAGAAATTAAACGTCCCATAATCGGAGTCGTTAGTTCTTTCAGCGAAGTCGTTCCGGGTCATATGCACTTGGATAAAATTACTCAGGCTGTAAAAGAGGGAATTTACGCGGCGGGCGGAACTCCTTTAGTTTTTCCGGCTATTGCGGTCTGCGACGGTATTGCTATGGGACACGTAGGAATGAAATATTCTTTAGTTTCCCGTGATTTAGTTGCGGATTCTACCGAAGCTATGGCTATCGCTCACCAGTTCGACGGCTTAGTAATGATACCTAACTGCGATAAAAACGTTCCCGGACTTTTAATGGCCGCTGCGAGAGTTAATATCCCGACAATTTTCTGCGCAGGCGGGCCAATGTTAGCCGGACATCTTAAAGACGGACGGAGAACTTGTTTAAGTCATATGTTCGAGGCTGTAGGAGCTTATCATGCCGGAAAACTTGACGAGGCCGGAGTCGATGATTACACCGAAAACGCCTGCCCTTCATGCGGTTCATGTTCCGGAATGTACACGGCTAACTCTATGAACTGCTTGACTGAAGCTATCGGAATGTCTTTACGCGGCAACGGAACTATTCCTGCTCCTTATTCGGCTCGTATCAGGCTCGCTAAATTAACGGGCATGAAAATTATGGAACTTGTCGAAAAAAATATTTGTCCGCGCGACATCATGACCCAAAAAGCCTTTGACAACGCCGAAGCCGTAGATATGGCCTTAGGGTGCTCGACTAATACAATGCTGCATTTGCCTGCGATAGCTCACGAAGCCGGAATTACTATTGACTTCAGCCACGCTAACGCAATCAGCGAACGCACTCCGAATTTATGCCACTTAGCTCCCGCCGGTGATACTTTCATGGAAGATTTAGACCGCGCCGGAGGAGTTTATGCCGTAATGAAAGAGCTTGCGAGCAAAAATTTAATCGACACTTCTTTAATCACAGCAACGGGAAAAACAGTCGCTGAAAATATCGCAAACGTTGAAAATCTTAATCACGATGTTATCAGGCCGATTGATAATCCTTACTCGCCTAACGGCGGAATTGCTGTCTTAAAAGGCAACTTAGCTCCTGACGGCTGTGTCGTTAAACGTTCGGCAGTCGCTAAAGAAATGATGAAGCACGAAGGCCCTGCAAGAGTTTTTGACTCCGAAGATGACGCTATTAAAACAATTTACGCAGGAAAAATTAACCCCGGCGATGTCGTTGTAATCCGTTACGAAGGTCCTAAGGGCGGGCCCGGTATGCGCGAAATGCTAAATCCCACGAGCGCGATTTGCGGAATGGGACTTGATACGAGCGTTGCTTTAATAACTGACGGAAGATTTTCAGGAGCAACGAGAGGCGCAAGTATCGGACACGTATCACCTGAGGCAGCTTCGGGCGGCAATATCGGCCTCGTTCATGAGGGAGATATTATCAGCATAGACATTAATAATTACAAAATCGAGCTGAAAGTCTCTGACGAAGAACTTGCCAAACGCCGCGAAAATTGGACTCCAAACGAGCCTAAAATTAAAACAGGATATTTAGCACGTTACGCTAAACTTGTAACTTCTGCTGATAAAGGCGCAATCTTAGAATAAAATTAGGAATTAGGAAGTAGGAGTTAGGAATGAGAAAGCTGAAAACTTTTTCATTCCTGATTTTTATTTTTTATGTTGCCTTAATTAGGAATATGATCGTAGCATGTAGCAGAATCAAAAATTTTACCGTTAAATTTTTCCTGTCTGTCAGTCGGTAAATAAGCAAACGGTTCAAGAATGAATTTCTGCATTTTTCCGATGTATCGTTTGTTGCGGTCAATAATTTTTTTCAAATTATCATCGCCGTTGCCGTTGAAATCAAAAAGAACGAAATCGCTGTCCCGATGTTCATTGACGTACTCCTCAATTTTATCAATGCTTGCTGACAGTGCAGACTTGCCGTTTTTCGAGGCTTGAATGGCTTTCTCGATTTGTCCGTCAGCGTTGAGAATGTTGAAAATTTCTTCGGCGTAAAATTTCTCGCCGGTGCTTAGACCGTCAACTTCCGGGTGCGTTTGAAGAAAATCTGTAAATGTTGCCATTTTATGCTCTGTTCTTTATTGTCTTTAATTTGCTCTGAGCCAGTCATGTCGACCTTTGCACATCCCGTTAGGATGTCCTGGACATAATCCATAGCCGCTGCTTGAAATGTCTTCTATTATCTTACCGCAATATTTACATACAAATTTAGGTTTAGGGGCAGGAGCTTCGGGCTTAGAGACATATTTAACAGTCTCTCGTGGAGCAGACGGAGCATTTTCATAATTTCCGCCTTTATTGCCGCCGCCGGTGATTTTTCCAAGCAGAGCAAAACCCAAAATTATAACGACAACCTTTCCCCATGTATATTGCCACAGGAAAGCGACAAGCTGAACAATTCCATATGCAACAACACCAATAACAAACAGGACATAATCCCAAAAACTTTTTTCGCCGTCTGAAGAGTTATCTTGATTATTTTGCTTATTTTGTTTAACTGGGGAAGCTAAATTATTTGTATCTTTTTTTGCAATTGGGGGGGACCTGAATCTGAAATTATGATATATTTTCCTGAAACCCAGCCTTCAATTCCGTTGGAAGACTCGACGCGATACCATTCGGGAGCGTCATAATCTTCCTGATAACGTTCAGTAACATTAAGAACGTCATCTTCATCAAGCTGTCCGACAACTTCCGAGCCTGAACCTTTCTTTGCCGTAGGAATATTTCTGACGTTCAAACGCTGAGTATTTACACGGCCATACGCTGACAGCCGCTCTCTTAGCTCTCCGTGAGCCAAGCCGACAAAAATATTCACAATCATCAATGAAACGGCAAGTAAAGAAATCCTTTTTATAAGATTCCTCAAAAAATCATCTCCTTTTTTTGTGATTTAGTGATTATAATATAACTATAAAGGAAATTACAGAAGAAGAAAAATTAAGACAGGCTCTTGAAGGGAATGGCAAACAATCCTGACTCTTTTTCTTTATGATTTTATGGAGGTAAAAAATTTATGAAAACTAAAAAATCTTTCTCATTAATATTAACTCTTGCGTTTTTATTTTCGTTCGCGGCCGGGCAAAAAACGGCGTGCGCTTTTCACGGAGTCCGCTGGCAAATTGACGCAAGTGTTACGAGTAATATTACACTTTACGAAAATAATTTATATTTCGGAGACTCAATCGGAAACTGCTACGCTGTCAACAAAAATAACGGCTCTGTAGTCTGGTCTTACAACACAGGCGGCTCAATAATCGGAACTCCCGTAGTTTTCAGCGACAAAGAAAGCAAAATTTTATTCGTTGCTGCTGACGGCGGTATGGTATGCCTGAATTTATATGACGGCTCTGTAATTTGGGAATATGACCCTAACGACAATCAAAGCGAAGCAGTTAATGACGGCTCTGCAGCGGGCGACGGATTATTTTTCGTTGTAAAAGATGACGCTAAACTCTACGCTCTTGACGTTGAAACAGGCCGAAAAGTCTGGACTTTCAAGGGCGGAGATCAGGGTCTAAGAACTTCTCCGGCTTACTATGACGGATTAATATTTTTAGGCGAATACAACGGAATTTTTGATATTCTTGACGCTAAGACGGGGAAAAGAATTAACGGCGGCGGTGCAGGCGGTGCTGTCAACACTCCTGAAGCTAATGACGGAAATATTTATTTCTCATCATGGGACGGTTCTATTCAAGCTGTAAAAATTAAATCCGTAATTCCTTTATGGAACACGAATATTAAAGACCCTATAGTAACTTCTCCGGCAATTTCCGGCGGAATTATCGCAGTCGGAACGGGGCGCGGCTTAGTCATAGCTTTTGACGAGAAAAACGGCGAAATGCTCTGGAATTTCGATCCTCACGGCGGAAGCGTCAGTGCCAAGCCTATAATCGCAAACGGAAAAGTTTTTGCATGTCCTGAGGGCGGAAGCGTCTACGAGCTTAACTCTAAGACAGGAAGATTAATTGACAAATTCGAGACTGAAGGAATAAGCGTCAATCCGACATATTCGGACGGAATTTTTTATTTTTCAAGCGGCGGCAAAGTTATAGCCTTAAGCGAGTAAAAGAGTTAGGGGTAAATATCGCCCCTGATTTTTTTATTATGGTATTATTTTCGTATTAAATTTTCCATGAGGGGGAAAAATTAAAATGCCGAACGAAATTAAAAAAGTTCATTTAGTTTATTTCAGTCCGAGCGGATCAAGCGAGAAAGTTCTCAAAAAAATTGCTTCGGGAATAAATCTTCCAGTTGAAACTCACGATTTATTAACGCCCGCAAGCCGTCAGAAAGAATATAATTTCGATAGCAGCGATTTAGTATTCTTCTGCACAATGACAGCAAGTTTAGTTATGACGAAATTCGATGAGATTTTCGGCTGTCTTCACGGGAACGGTGCGCCTTTTGTCGGTGTTGTAACGTTCTCTAACACTCAGTTCATGAAAGTAATTTTACTCGAAGAAATTACGAAATATGCCGAAAAGCAGGGCTTCAAAGTTTCTGCTTTAGGAGCATTTCCGACAGCACACTCACTTGCGGCTTCTTTGGGCAACGAAGGAAGACCTAACGCCGACGACGAAAAATTAATGCAGGAATTCGGCCGTAAAGTTTACGAAAAAGTTTCAAGCGGTGATTATGTTGTACACGGCAAAATTAACGCGCCTGAAGCTGACGCAGATAAAATTGCTTCTTACCGCTCTGTCGAAGACGGTCATCACGTTTTCCCGTTCAGAGAAAAAGTAATTTCAGACGCTTGCATAAAATGCAAAACCTGCGTCCGTCATTGTCCTGTTGACGCGATTGACATTGAGAATAAAACTTTCGACCTCGATAAGTGTATAGGCTGCTGGGCCTGCATTAACAGATGTCCTAAGCACGCAATCAGTCCGAAAGGCCCGGAAGTTCCTGAATTAGTCAAGAAATTTTCCGGCGCGGTTAAAGTTCCGTTTGAAGTTGAAATGGTTTTCTAAAAATTTTAATGCAACATTAAAAAAGCCCTTTGAATTTCTCAAGGGGCTTTATATTTTTCAGCTCTACAGATTAATATTCGGTATTCCTGCAAAACCTTTCGCTAAATCCTCATCAGTCGGAATATAGTCAGTCATTACATGGTCATTATATTTTTCGTAGGCTACCATGTCGAAGTATCCCGTTCCGGTTAAGCCGAAAATTATAGTTTTTTCTTCGCCGGTCTGTTTGCATTTTAATGCTTCGTCAATCGCAGCTCTGATAGCGTGGGCACTTTCAGGAGCAGGCAAAATTCCTTCAACGCGCGCGAACATTTCAGCAGCTTCAAAAACGCTCGTCTGTTCAACTGAACGGGCTTCCATTAAGCCGTCATGATAAAGCTGGGATAAAATGCTGCTCATTCCGTGATAGCGCAGGCCGCCTGCATGGTTAGCTGACGGAATGAAATCATGTCCGAGAGTATACATCTTGGCCATCGGGCAGACTTTGCCTGTGTCGCAGAAATCGTAAGCAAATTTTCCCCTCGTAAAGCTCGGACAGCTTGCAGGTTCGACCGCTATAATCTGATAATCAGCTTCGCCGCGTAATTTTTCGCCCATAAACGGAGAAATTAATCCGCCTAAATTCGAGCCGCCTCCGGCACAGCCGATAATAACGTCAGGTTTAATTCCGTATTTATCGCAGGCTGCTTTTGTCTCAAGGCCGATGATAGATTGATGCAATAAAACTTGATTCAAAACGCTCCCTAAAACGTATCTATAGCCTTCAGTTGAAGCAGCGACTTCTACAGCTTCTGAAATAGCACAGCCGAGTGAGCCTGTAGTGTTAGGGTGTTCGGCGTTAATTTTGCGTCCGATTTCAGTTTCCATTGAAGGGGACGGAGTTACGCTCGCTCCGTAGGTTCTCATGACTTCGCGCCTGAAAGGTTTTTGTTCATAAGAAACTTTTACCATGTAGACTTTGCAGCCTAATTTGAAGAATGAGCAGGCCATAGCTAAAGCCGTTCCCCATTGACCTGCGCCGGTCTCTGTCGTTACGCCTTTTAAGCCCTGCTTTTTAGCGTAATAAGCCTGAGCGATCGCGGAGTTTAATTTATGAGAGCCGGAAGTGTTGTTGCCCTCGAATTTATAGAAAATATGAGCCGGAGTCCCAAGTGCTTCTTCAAGGAAGACTGCGTGAGTGAGCGGCGACGGACGATACATTTTATAGAAATTCAAAATTTCGTCAGGAATTTTTATGTAGGCTGTATCGTTATCAAGTTCTTGTTTGATGAGTTCATCACAGAAGACCGGACGCATATCCTCGAAAGTCATAGGCTTAAGAGTTCCCGGGTGAATCAGAGGCGCGGGTTTAGTTTTCATGTCAGCGCGGACGTTGTACCAAGAGGAAGGAATTTCTTTTTCATCAAGATAAATTTTATAAGGCACGTCTAATTTATTCATGATAAATTTTTTTCTCCTTTTAATTTTAATAAACTTCCTGCTTATTATAAATTATAAAAAAACTTTTCAAGCTGTCATTTTTGAGTTATAAAAATTTTTTTACATGATCCGTTCGCGAGTCTTTATAATTAAAAGAAATTTTTAAGATTTTTGAGTGGCAAAATGAGTGGAAAAAAATTTAATTTTCCCGTATAATTTTCAAAAATTAAAGTTAATAAAATTAAAAAATGAAAAGAGATTTTTTCATGGCTATTATACATCGAATACGGAACGGCGTAACTTATATTTGCGAGAAAAAATATTTATACATCAGAGACGGTAAACGGAGATATAAAGAAAAATGTCTCGGCAAGCTGGACAAAAACGGAATTTTTATATCGAGTAAAAAACTTCAGGAACTTCCTGCGGAGATTCTTGAAGTTACAAAAATCACTAAAAGTTTTAGAGTTGTTGAAAAAAATAAAAATTAGAGGAGTTAGATTAATTTTATAAAAATTACTTAATTTTTATTCTTCCTTCTGGCATAATTTTCTGCCGTTCTCTTCGCCGTCAAAGCTGTAAATAAAATTTCCGTCAGCGTCCTTAAAAGAAGACGGTTTAGATTTTATAAAAGTGTCAGGAGTTACAGCACCTATAAAAGCAACTTTAACGCCGTCATAGTCAAGAATTTTATAAGGTTTTAAGGCTGGTTCGCCTGTTCTTAAATCTCTGAAGTTGCAGCAGATTAATCCGCAGTCAAGGCTCTGTGTGTATTCCATGAACTGCTCCATTCCGTAGTCAAATTCATGGTTACCCGGCACAGCTATGTCATATTTAACTTTGTTCATGATTTCAAGCAAATATTCGCCCTGCGAGATTGTTCCCATTACGTCGCCTTGAGACCAGTCGCCAGCGTCAACAAGAGTAACGTAAGGCGAAATTTTTTTCATTTCGTTGCGGTAAAAACTCACACCGGCATAACCTATATTTTCATCAATGCCGCAATGAACGTCATTAGTATAAATAATAATAATATCTTCTTTCGGGGCTGCCTGCCTACCGGACAGGTTGGCCGCATCACACGGGCAGATTAAAACTGCAAATAAAAACAAAAACGCTAAAAATTTTTTCATAAAAATCCTCCTATAGAAAATATTTCAATAATTTTATAATATTTCAAAAAATTAACTCTGCTAAAATATCTCAAAATCTTAGTGAAAAGGATTGAAAATATTTTGAGTCTTGAATTATTTAACGACCTGACGAGAAAAAAAGAAAAATTCGTTCCTATTAAAGAAGGTCAAGTAAGTTTTTATTCATGCGGTCCGACAGTCTATGATTATTTTCATGTCGGCAACGCGAGGCCTTTTATAGTTTTTGATGTTTTAAGACGCTGGCTCGAACACGAGGGTTATAAAGTTACGTTCGTTCAGAATTTCACGGACATTGACGACAAAATGATCCACAGAGCTCATAAAGAAAATATCACGGTTTCACAGCTTGCTGAAAGATTTATCGCCGAATATAACAAAGATGCCGACGCTTTAGGAATTAGAAAGCCTGACGTTGCTCCCCGCGCCACTGAACACATGAACGAGATAATTCACACGATTGAAAAAATTATCGCTAACGGCCACGCTTATGTTTCGGACGGCGATGTTTATTTCGATATTAAAAGCTGGCCTAAATACGGCTCTCTCTGCAAACAAAATCTCGAAGACCTCGAAGCAGGCGCAAGAATTGAACCCGACGAAAAGAAAAAAGACCCGTTGGATTTTGCTCTCTGGAAAGCTGAAAAACCCGGCGAACCTTCATGGGAAAGTCCTTGGGGCAAAGGCCGTCCGGGCTGGCATATCGAGTGTTCCGCAATGTCATCGAAATATTTAGGCGAAAACATTGACATTCATTCCGGCGGAGTTGATTTAATCTTCCCTCATCATGAGAACGAAGCCGCTCAAAGTGAAGCAGCGTCAGGCAACGGGAAACCTTTTGTAAATTATTGGCTTCATAACGGATTTTTGTTAATTGACAGCGAAAAAATGTCGAAATCACTCGGAAATTTCTTGACCGCAAGAGCAGCTATCGAAAAATATCCGCCGCTTGCTTTAAGATTTTTTATGCTGAGTGCGCACTATAGAAGCCCGATTAATTTCACTCCCGAAGGACTTGAACAGGCCGCCGCAGGTGTTTCGCGTTTAAGAAACTGCAAGAGCGATTTAGATTTTGCCGCTAAAAACCGAGCCGACGAAAATTCAAATTTTGACGTTAATAAATATCTTGACGAGTTAAAAGAACTCGACAAAAAATTTTCTGACGCTATGAACGATGACTTTAACACAGCCGCCGCAATGGGAATTTTATTCGATGTAGTTTATTTAATTAACACGAGTTTGAAAGAAAACGATAAACTTCCTGAAAAATTTTTCACGGCCTCTAAAAAGGCTCTTGATGATTACGATAAAATTTTAGGAGTTATAGGCCGGGACGATGCAGAAGTTGAAAATGACGCGGAAAGCATCGAAATTGAAAATTTAATCAAAGAACGAGCCGAAGCAAGAAAAAATAAAAATTTTGCACGCTCTGACGAAATCCGGGATTTATTAAAATCTCGCGGAATTGTTCTTGAAGATACTCCGCAGGGAACTAAATGGAAGCGTGAATTATAAAAATTAAAAATGTCAGGCAAAACCAAGAAATCAAAAATAACTCCTGAAATACGGAAACATTTTCAAGAGTTTACTTTAATGAATAATTATTTTATGAACCTTGTGCTTGAAGATAATATTCCGTGCGTTGAAGAAATTTTGCGAGTGATAATGAATAAGCCGGACTTAAAAGTTAAAAGCGTTAGAACTCAAAAAATGCTTCAGGGTGTTAAACGTTCAATTTATTTGGACGTATTTGCGGAAGACAGCGAAGGAGTTTTATATAATATAGAGATCCAGCAGGCTGATGAAGGAGCCGATCCCAGACGGGCGCGCTTTCATACTGGAATGATAGACACTCATTCTTTGAAGGCCGGCCAAGATTTTAAGGAGCTTCCGGAATGTTATGTAATATTTATAACAAAAAATGACATTCTCGGCTTAAATAAAACTATATATACAATTCATCGTTATATAGACGGAACTTCAGAACAGTTTCATGACGGCTCTCACATAATTTACGTTAATACTTCAGCTAAAGATGACGGGACTGAAATTTGGAAATTAATTCACGATTTGCGCTGTAAAAACGCAGACGAAATGTTTTTCCCGCGTCTTGCAGCAAGAGTCAAATTCTTCAAAAAAGAAGAGAAAGGAGAAATAAAAATGGCAGATTTTTTTGACGATTTCATTGCAAAAGTACAAAAAGAAGCAGCTGAAGAAGCAGCTGAAGAAGCTCGAAAAGAAGGTCGAGAAGAAGCAAAAGAAAATGTTGCTATCCGTTTTCTTAAACTCGGTAAATTAACGCTCGAAGAAATAGCTGAATGTTCAGACCTTACGCTTAAGAAAGTTCAGGCACTCGCGGCAACGTTATAAAGGCAAGTAGACCTGCCCGCCTCGTCGGGTGATTTCCTGCTTAATTTTTTTTAGAAATTTTAGAGGATTAAAAATGAGTAACAAAAATCAATTTTCATTATTATTAACGCGGCGTTTCATGCCGTTGTTCTTGACGCAGTTTTTAGGAGCATTTAACGATAATTTTTTCAAAAGTGCTCTAATGATGTTAATAACGTATCGTATAGGCGATGCTGCCGGAGTTGACTCTCGAATTTTAGTCAATGCTGCTGCGGGAGTTTTTATTGCGCCGTTTTTTATTTTGGCTGCCCCTGCGAGCGATTTGGCCGACAGATATGACCGTTCAATTTTAATGCGCTGGGTGAAATTCGCTGAAATTGTCGTAATGGGCGGCGCGGCTTTTGGCTTTTACATCGGTAACGCTTGGCTTTTAATGGCTGTGTTATTTTTGATGGGAGCGCAGTCAACTTTCTTCAGTCCTGCGAAATACAGCATTTTGCCTCAGCATTTAAGCGAGGACGAATTAATTGCCGGAAACGGTTTAATTCAAATGGGAACATATTTAGCGATTTTAACAGGAACGATAGCGGGCGGACTTTTAATTTTGCGCGAAAACGGAATTTATTTAGTCGGCGGTCTGGCTGTAACTATTGCCGCAGCAGGCTGGCTTAGCAGTATGTTTATACCGCCGACCAAGCCTGTAGACCCTGCTCGAAAAATTTCTTTTAATCTTGTCGGGCGTACTCTTGAAATGTTCCGTTATGTTATACCGATGAAAAATGTTTTCGGAGCTATGCTTGCAATTTCGTGGTTCTGGTTAGTCGGCGCGACATTTTTAGCGCAGTTCCCTACTTATTCAAGATTAATTTTAGGGACGGACGAGAGTGTAGCTACAAGTTTTCTTGCGATATTTTCGTGCGGAATAGGCTTAGGCTCGATGGCCTGCAACGCTATATTAAAGAGTGAAGTTACAACTAAATATGTTCCGGCTTCGGCTTACGGAATAGCAATAGCGAGCGTTTTACTATGGTACGTCAGCGACAGGCCGCCTGTAGTGCCCGGAACGGCTGAAATCGGAGCATTAGAATTTTTCTCGCGCCCTGAAAATTTCATGATAACTTTCTGCTTATTTATGATAGCTTTTTGCGGAGGTTTATATATTGTTCCGTTATATGCCGTCATGCAGAGCAGAGCACCTGAGTCAAAAGTTTCGGGCGTTATAGCGTGTTCAAATATAAGCGATTCAATTTTTATGGCAGTCGCGGCACTCGGTGCGGGATTTTTAATTTCGTGGGGTGTCAGCATACCGCAAATATTTTTAACGATGGGACCGAGTACATTTATAGTAGGCTTACTCGTCAGCGCTTTGAAATAAAATATATCTGTCTCCCCTTAGTTCAAGGGGGATTAATTTTTAATATGAACCCTCACTATAAGCTCTAAACTCAGATTTTACAGCTTATAGCTAAAAACTTAAAACTAGAAAAATTAAAAGAATATGTTCGGGCTAATCTTGACGCTTATTTACGTGAAATTCACGTCTTTTGTGTCCGGTCTCGGACATTGGACGGCGGGTATCACGGGGCGACGGAAACAAGTAGCGGCTATTGCCCGTCAACCTACTACATTCTGTATAAGTTCAATAACTTGCCTTGACAGCGGCCTCTTCATTTTCTCCACTGGAATGTCCCAAAAATCGCCTTTAATTTCGCAGAGTCGCGCCGCCGTGTAGATTTGAAAAGCATAGCGAGCCTCATAAGATCGAACGGATACGCCTTAACTGTCAATATTAAGAAATACAAACTTAAAGCGGCAAAGGTCAAGATTTTTTTCATTAACAATATCGGCATCAATATAATGAATTCTTCGTCCGGCTTTCCTGACTTTTGCTGTGCAAATTAATTTTGTAGCGTCCCTTGAGCCCCGTAAATAATCAACATGGCCATTGACTGTTACACCGTTTCCGCCCGCGCTTAAAAATGCTATTCCGGCTGTATCGTCGGCCATAGTGAATAAAACTCCGCCGTAGGGAATTCCGTAAGGATTTACGTGTTCGTCTTCAAGTTCAAGTTCGCTGACTGCGACTCCGTCCTCAATTTTTATAAATCTGAAACCCGTCTTACATTCGATATCGTCTTTGAGTTTCTTTAAGGCTCCATGATTAACTTTAATTTCATATTCTTCGGGCATGAAAATTTTTCTCCTGCTCATAAAAATTTATAAATGAATTATAACTTCAATTTGACAAAATAAAAACGCACGTGTAAAATCGCGCCGTTAAAAAAATTAAAAATTTACTAAATATTTTGTAAGTAGGAGCGAAATAAATAAAAAAAATTTCACTATCGAACTTACTCAAGCAAAGGTGTGAAAAAAATGGCCGACAGAATAGTAAACGGCAGAAGAAGATCAGACGATTTGTTACTTGACACAGCGTTACGCGACTTTTACGGTGCGGCTGACGAAATGGGCCTCAGCGAAAGTTTAATTTCAATGTTGAGCTACCCGGAGCGCAGACTCGATGTTTCAGTACCGGTCGAAATGGAAGACGGAAGAGTAAGAGTTTTCAAAGGCTACAGAGTTCAGCACTCGACAGCCTTAGGGCCTTCAAAAGGCGGTATCAGATACGCTCAGGACGTTACTGGAGCAGAGTGTGAAGGTCTTGCAATGTTAATGACGTGGAAATGCTCGCTTGCCGGTATCCCTTACGGCGGAGGCAAAGGCGGAATTTGCTGCGACCCTACAGCTTTAACCAGACGCGAAAAAGAAAGAATGTCAAGAACTTACGGTGCCCGCATTGCTCCTATCATCGGACGCTGGAGCGATATTCCTGCCCCCGATATGTACACCGGCGGTCAAGAAATGGTCTGGATCATGGACACAATTTGCAAAATGCTCGGACACTTTGAACCGGCAATGCTCACAGGTAAGCCTATCGACTACTGGGGCGCAAGAGGCCGTACCGAAGCAACAGGACGCGGAACTTCAACATGCGGACTTGAATTAATGAAAGTCAAAGGACTTAACCCCGCAAATATGAAAATCGCCGTTCAGGGTTTCGGTAACGTCGGAAGCTATACCGCTCTTTTATTAAAAGAAGCCGGAGCAACTATCGTGGCAATCAGCGACACTACAGGAACTTACTATAATCCTAAAGGCATTAATATTGAAAAAGCCTTTGAATATATGAACAACAATCCCTCACAGCGCGGACGCAAACTCACAGGATTTGAAAAAGAAGGCTGCGAAAAATTAGGTCTTAACGATATTCTTTTCCTTGACTGCGATTTCTTATTCCCCTGCGCTTTACAGGGCGTTATCAATCAGGAAACAGCTCCGAAAGTCAAAGCCCGTTACATCATCGAAGGCGCGAACAGCCCCACGACTGTCGAAGGCGAAGAAATTTTGAAAGACGCAGGCGCAATCGTTGTACCGGATTTCTTAGCTAACGCAGGCGGCGTTATCGGTTCTTATTTCGAGTGGGCTCAGAACTTACAGGGCTTCTCATGGACAGAAGCTGACTATAATAAACGCCTCGTTGACTTAATGACCGAAAACTTTAATAGAGTTTGGGCTTTTGCTCAAGATAAAAAAGTAACGATGAGACGCGCTGCTTACATGCAGGCGATTAAGAGAGTTTCAGACATCGTTGCATTACGCGGAGTTTATCTGTAATAGTTAGGAGTTAGGAATGAGGAGTTAAATTTCTCATTCTTAAAAATTGTTTTCTCTGTCTTGTTTATCGAGACGGGGAAATTTTTTTATTTTTAGTTTTTTATGATAAAATCGCAAAATATTCGTGTCTTGTTACATGCAGGACATTAAAATAATTTTCTCAATAGAAGGAGCCTTAAATTCAAAATGAAAACAGAATTGCTGGGGCAGGAAAAAAATATAG
This sequence comes from uncultured Fretibacterium sp., assembly GCA_947168585.1. Lineage (GTDB taxonomy): Bacteria > Synergistota > Synergistia > Synergistales > Aminobacteriaceae > JAFUXM01. Next base: position 82,199 of record CAMVMK010000001.1, on the reverse strand, counting down.
TCAGAATTAAACTCGATATCGAAGCCGCCGAGTTCACTAAAGCGCTTAACAAAACACTCAATGAGTTGTCTCAGCAGGTTAATGTTCCCGGCTTCAGAAAAGGCAAAACCCCGCGCAACATTTTAGAAATGCGTTTCGGAAAGCAGGCTATCTATAACGAAGCTCTTGAAAAAATCGTGCCTGAACAAATCCGCCAGATCGTTGAAGATTACGATTTAGATGTTATGGACACTCCGACGCTTGACGTTAAAGAGCAGATTCAAGAAGGCCAGCCGGTTACCTGCGAACTCGTTTTTGAAGTCCGTCCCGAAGTCGAACTTCCTGACATTGACAATCTTGAAATCGAAAAAGTCGTTACAGATGTTAATGACGAGGCAGTCGACCAGCTTGAAAAAAGAATTAAAATCAGCATGTCAACCGTTAAGCCCGTTGAGGGAAGAGCAATTCAAGACGGCGATTTAGTTGACGTTGAATTAACTGTGAAAGTTCTTAATCCTGACGGTTCGGAAGCTGAAAAACAGCCGCGCAATGAAGTAACGAAAGAAAAAATAAATCTTTCAGATACTACAATCAGAAAAGAAGTAAGAGACGCTTTAATCGGCAAAAACAAAGGCGAAGAAGTTTATACGTCTTTTGACGTTGAAGAAAAGCATCAGGATAGAGAGCTTGCAGGCAAAAAAGTAAGCTACAAAATGAAAGTTGAAGAAGTTTCTGAATACGTTTTACCCGAAGTCAACGAACAGTTTTATAAAGACGTTTTCGGCGAAAACACTGAAATTAAAGACTATGAAATTTTCAGAGCAAGACTTAAAGACGACATCATAAACGAAGTTACAGCAACTAACCAAAACGACTTGGAAGAAAGAGCCGTTGACCTTGTCGCAAAAAATGCAAAACTCGAAGTCCCGGATAATTTTGTCCACCGTCAAATGCGCTCAATCCGCAAAAATGATGAAGACTGGGCAAAAGACAACGGAATTACTTTAACTCAAGCCTACGCCCTCGACACTGAAGAAGGCCGCAACGGCTACGAAAATCTTTTGCATGAACGCGCAGAAAACGCCGTAAGAAATGTCTTAGTCATGGACGAACTTGCAAAGAAATTTGATATTCATCTTGAGCAGGCCGACTTAGAGGCAGAATTTGAACGCCGCGCGGAGCAGTTCAACGTTACTAAAGGCATGATCGCTAAAATGTTCTATGAGAACGAAGACAGACTTGACAGCCTTCGCGGTCAGCTTCGTTGGAATAAAATTGTGAAAGTTTTGCTTGAACACATGAAAATTAAAGAAGTCAAAGAACTTTCAGAAGACGCTCACGACCATGATCACGAGCATGAACATGAACATGACGGCGGACAGGGAGAATAATTGAATGTCTTATTACGTTCCTTATGTAATTGAACAGACCGGACGGGGCGAAAGAAGTTATGATATTTACAGCCGTCTTCTTAAAGACAGAATAATTTTCTTAGGCTCTGAAATCGTTGATGACGTTGCTAATTCAGTCGTCGCTCAAATGTTATTTCTTGAAAGCGAAGACCCCGACAAAGATATTAATCTTTATATCAACAGCCCGGGCGGAAGCGTTACTGCAGGTCTTGCGATTTATGACACTATGCAGTATATCAAGCCCCAAGTCTCGACTATTTGTGTCGGACTTGCAGCGAGCATGGGCGCGATTTTGCTTGCAGGCGGTGCCAAAGATAAGAGATTTGCTCTTCCTAATGCTGAAATCATGATTCACCAGCCTTTGGGAGGCGCACGTGGTCAGGCCAGCGATATTGAAATTCAAGCTAAAAATATAATCAAAACTAAAGAACGAATGAATAAAATTTTAGCGTCCCATACGGGGCAGGATTTTGATACGATCGCGCGCGACACCGACAGAGATAATTACATGACTGCCGATGAAGCTTTGAAATACGGTTTAATCGACAAAATTATAGAGGCAAGATAAACAATGCCGCCGAAAAATAAAAATATCGATAACGACCGCTGCTCCTTTTGCGGAAAAACGCGCTCTCAAGTTCAAGAAATGTTCGACGGTCCGGGCGGTAACGTCAGAATTTGCGACCAGTGCATATCTTTGTGCAATATCATGATGCTCGGACAAAATTTCGCCGGTGTTGACCCGAATAACGGGGCTTTTGCTCCTGATATGCCGATAGACGAGGCTGCTCCGAAAAATGCAGGAGCTTCTAAAGAAAAAGCTAAACCGAGTAAATTCTCGAAGTTAAGCGAGGTAACCAAGCCCAAAGAGTTAAGCGGCTATCTTGATCAATATGTCATAGGGCAGGACAACGCTAAAAAAGTCGTCTCTGTTGCTGTTTATAATCACTATCAGAGAATTAAAAATAATTTAGACCTGAAAAATTTAGACGTTGAACTTCAAAAAAGCAATGTTTTACTGCTCGGCCCTACAGGTTCGGGAAAGACTTTAATAGCTCAGTCTTTAGCTAAAAAATTAAATGTCCCGTTCGCCATTGCTGACGCTACGACTTTAACTGAAGCGGGCTATGTCGGCGATGATGTTGAAAATGTTTTAGTAAGACTGCTCCAAGCCGCTGATTTCGATTTGAAAGCCGCCGAACGCGGAATTATTTATATTGATGAGATTGATAAAATTTCCCGAAAATCCGAGTCTACTTCAATAACCCGCGATGTTTCAGGCGAGGGAGTTCAGCAGGCTTTATTAAAAATCATCGAGGGAACTATCTCGAATATTCCGCCCAAAGGAGGACGCAAACACCCTCAGCAGGAAATTGTGCAGATTAACACTGAAAATATTTTATTTATCTGCGGAGGAGCATTTGACGGCCTCGAGCCTATCGTTGCAAGACGCGAACTCAAAAAATCTTTAGGTTTCGGAAGCGAATTAAATAAAAAATCCGGAAATTATGAAATTCTCCGCAAAGTTCAGCCCGAAGATTTAGTAACTTACGGATTTATACCGGAGCTTGTCGGAAGAATACCCGTTTTAGTTGCTCTTGAAGAATTAGACAAGGAAGCATTTATAAAAATTCTTCAAGAACCTAAAAACGCTCTCGTTAAGCAGTATAAAAAAATTCTCTCGCTCGAAGGCGTTCAGCTTGATTTTACTCCGGAAGCTCTCGACAGAATTGCGGAACTTGCAGTCGCTAAGAAAACTGGCGCGCGCGGTTTGCGTTCAATAATGGAAAATTTAATGATAGATATTGAATACGAATTGCCGTCAATGCCTGATAAAGCTAAAATCGGGAAAAAATTATTAATAACTCCCGAATTTGTAAACGATAAAAATATTCCGCTGAAAAATTTACTGAAATGAGTAAAATTATTTTCATTAATGCCCGGCTTGAGGCTTCATGTTTCAAACCGGGCCAGCTTTTACCCGAAGATAATTCTCTGCCTGAAATTGCCGTTGCAGGCCGTTCAAACGTCGGGAAATCTTCATTAATTAATGCTCTCTTAAATACTAAAATCGCTAAGACCGGCCAGACTCCCGGAAAAACAAGGAGCATAAATTTTTATAACATTAAAATCAAAGATACAGAAAAATCTTTCAGGCTTGTAGACTTACCTGGTTACGGTTACGCAGCACGAAGCAAAGACGAGCGCAACGAATGGCAGAAATTAATTTCGGCTTATATATCACGGCGCGAAAATTTGAAATTAGTTTTACATCTTGTAGATTTCCGGCACGGTTTATTAAAAAACGACAAAGATTTACAGGAATGGATTAATTCTTACGAAAAAAATATTTTCGTTGTGTTTACAAAGGCCGATAAAATTCCCAAAAGTAAATGGCTCAGCACTAAACAAAGTTATATTAAAGACGGTTTATTTTCGTGTGATATTCCGATAATAACTTCGAGCGATAAAAGAGAGGGCGTTGACGCTCTCAGTGAATTTATTGCGGATTATTTAGCAAAAAATTAAAAATTTTATTTTATGTAATTATATTGAAAAAAATTTCATGAATTTATCTCTTAACGTTTTCTTAATTTTTTTATAAAATTGTCTCACCTTATAAATTCAAAAAAATTTTATAAAATTAGGAGTGATTTTTCATGAAATTATCACGCTCTTTCAAGGCACTATTAATTACAGCGGTGTTAATGTTTGCTGTTGCTGCTCATGCTGAAGTTGACAAAACCGGCTGGCCTTCACAGCTTCGTTTCATGGCGGGCCCTCCCGGCGGCAACTGGTTTGCTCTCGGCACGGCTCTTTCAGAAATGTGGACAGCTAACGGACTTCCCCAGACTACGAGTTCATCGGGCGGCGGAGTTTCAAACATTCTCAACTCCCATGCTAAACGCGGCGATTTAGGTTTTTCTGTCGCTTCATTACTCGGTGCTGCTCTCAAGGGCGAAGCGGATTTCAAAGGCCGGACGGTAGACAACGCTGTTATCATGGCGAACTTATACACTCAGTATACTTATTTTATTATGCGTAAAGATTTCGCCGAGAAAAATAATATTAAATCCGTTGAAGACATAATCAATAAAAAATTAGCTATGAGATTTGCAACTCTCAAGCCCGGCACAAGCAGCGAGTTTGTAGTCAAAGCGTTATTTGAAAAAGGCTACGGCTTCGACTACAAAAAAACTTTTCAGGATTGGGGCGGAAGTGTCGAGTACGCTTCTTATGACGGCGGAGCAGATTTATTAGCTGATAATCATCTTGACTGCTTTGCTTTTTCAATCGGAAAAATTGCCTCGACAGTCATGAACATTGAAAGCCAGGTTGATGTTGTTTTATTGCCGGTCGGACAAGATGCTCTCGATAAACTTTCTGACGCTTACGGAACTGTTACTCTCACGATCGAGCCGGGAATTTATAAATCCGTCCCCGAAGGCGCAGAGCCTGTTAAAGCTGTCGGAGATTACACCTGCATAGTTATCCGCAAAGATTTGCCTGAAAGTTTAGTTTATGAACTTAATAAAGCAATTTGGGAACATAAAGCCGATTTAGTTGCGGCAGTCCGCGATATGGACGAATTAGTGCCGGAAATTGCTTTGCCCGAAAAAATTCCTGCTCACGAAGGTTCAAAAAAATTCTGGAGTGAGCTGAATAAATAATGCGCAAACTATCAGGATTTTCAAAAAATTTAGTTTATCTTTACGTGCTTGCTATGGGCGTTTTTCATTTGTTCACGGCAAGCGCGGGCAATTATGAGGCTTATCTTCAGCGTTCTATTCACTTGGCCTTTGTTTTGCCTTTGGCTTTCGTTTTGTTTCCGATGACGAAAAAAGCTCCGAAAGACCGAGTGCCTTTTTACGATTGGATTTTAGCAGTTATAGCTGCAGCACCTGGAGTTTATTCAATGGTAAATTACACGGCAATAACTGAGAGAATTCAGCAGATTGATCCTTTAACAACGGCTCAATTTGTTTTAGGCTGTCTGCTCGTTGTGTTATTGCTTGAAGGAACACGCAGAATTGTCGGGCTTCCGTTGTCGTTAATCGCGGCATTATTCGCTGTCTATATGCTTTACGGCTATAAACTGCCGGGACTTTTACAAGGATTTCCTTTTTCATTTCCTGAAGTTATTGAGCAGTTATATTTGACGGACGAAGGAATTTTCTCATCGCCTTTGGGAGTTTCGGCGACTTACGTAATGATTTTCTTAATTTTCGGAGCATTTCTCGAAAAGAGCGGCGCGGGCGACTGGTTTATGAGTGTTGCTCAGGCTTTCACAGGAACAACTCCGGGCGGTCCGGCTCAAATTGCGGTTTTAAGTTCGTGTTTATTCGGATCAATCAGCGGCTCTGCTGTTGCTAACGTTTACGGCACAGGAACTTTCACTATTCCTTTAATGATGAAGATAGGTTATGAACCGTTTTTTGCAGGAGCGGTCGAGGCCGTAGCGAGTTCGGGAGGTCAGATAATGCCGCCGATTATGGGTGCAGGAGCGTTTTTAATGGCTTCGTTCTTAGGCTTGCAGTACCGCGAAATAATGATAGCTGCAGTTTTTCCGGCTTTGCTTTATTACGGAGCATTATTCTTAATGGTAAGACTTAGAGCCGTCAAGACCGGATTAAAAGGTCTTAACCCTGAAGATTTACCTTCTAAGCACGATGTTTTGAGCAGATTTTATATGATTGCTCCGATAGTCGGCTTAATAGTGTTCTTATTAATCGGATATACTCCCATGAGAGCGGCTTTATTAGGCATTGGCCTTGCGTGGCTTGTATCGTTCTTTAATTTCAAACCCGAAACGACAAAAAATCAAAAAATTTTAGCAGCTATAACGGCGTTAATTTCGCTTGGACTTGGAATTTTATTCACGCTTAAGCCTGAAATTGCAGGAAATATTAAACCCGGCGTTCAATTCGTGATAGTTATAGCCTACATGTTAATAGCTTCATATTTTAATCCCGGAATGAACACGAGAGAATTTATTGACGCTATTGAACAAGGAGCGCAAGGTATTCCGTTAGTCTGCGTAGCTTGTGCCACAGCCGGAATAGTTTTAGGCGCGGTGTCATTGACGGGCATCGGCGGAAAATTAGTCGGCTTTGTAATTTCTTTTGCGGGCGATATGCCTTTCTTAGCGTTAATTTTAGTCATGTTAATAGCGACTTTATTGGGAATGGGACTTCCTACAACCGGAGCTTATATTTTAGCTGCCGCGCTCGGTGCTCCGATACTCGTAAAATTAGGATTTCCTCCGATAGCCGCTCACATGTTCGTGTTTTATTACGCGATAATCTCGAACATAACGCCGCCTGTTGCCTTAGCAGCATACGCAGCAAGTTCGATAGCTGACTCTAACCCGAATAAAACAGGATTTCAGGCTATGCAGCTCGGATTTTTAGCTTACGTTGTTCCATTTGCTTTTTGCTATGATCCCGGACTTTTAATGCAGGGTTCATGGGCTCAAATTTGCTGGGCATTAATAAGCGGAGTCGGAGCTGTTTTCGCGTTCGCAGGAATGTGGATGGGATATTTGAAGACTCATCTTAATGTTTTCATGAGGATTTTGCTTGCATTGTCCGGAGTTCTGTGTTTAACGGTGTGGCCCGCGTCAACTATAACAGGGCTTGTAATTTTAATTGCTGTCTATGTTTTCAGCTCTAAGACTTCAGAAAAGTTGACAAAATAAAAAAAAGTAATAAAATACCGCCTTGTGTTCAGGAAATGGACGCACTAAGTAGTTTTTAGGAGGTAATACTAATGAAAATTAGGGAATTAAAGGAAAAAAGCGAAGCTGTAAAAGCAAAACGCGCAAAGAGCCTTGAAGAAATGGTAAAGGCAGCCCAAAAGGCCGGATATTCTCTTTTCATGTAAGTTGACGTTAAAAGTCTTAGAAAATTATAAATAGATTGGATTTTTTGCAGACTGAGCAGGAAGTTTTGCCCAGTCTGTTTTTTATTTTTTGCAATTTAATCCGCAGGCAGCACAGCCCGAATAGCAGTCTTGAGTTAATTTTTCTTCGTAAGCGCGATGACGTTCACGGAGCAGAAAATCTTTAGTTAAGCCGATATTTATAAAATCCCATGCAAGTTTTTCGTTTTCGTCCCGTTCACGGGTAAAATCTTCGGGATTTAATCCGCAAAATTCAAACGCTTCGAGCCATCTCTGCAAATTAAAATATTCCGTCCAGCTGTCAAAACGTGCGCCTGTCTCCCATGCTCTTTGAATTACTGCACAAGTTCTTTTATCGCCGCGTGATAAAACTCCCTCAAGAAAAGTCTGCTCCGGTTCATGATAGGCGATTGATAAATTTCTATCGTGAATTTTTGATTTAATTCTGCGGCCTTTTTCTTGAAGTTCTGAAATTGAATTTTGTTTTTCCCATTGAAAAGGAGTGTGTGCTTTCGGGACAAATCCCGAAACACTGACGCTGACACTCGCTCTTTTACGTCCCATAGCACGGCCTAATTTCAAAGTTCTGTAAGAAATTTCAGCGATTGCATCTAAATCTTCATCTGTTTCAGTCGGAAGTCCCATCATAAAATATAATTTAACACGTTCCCAGCCGCGTGAAAAAATTTCATTGAGGCATTTTATAATCATGTCTTCGTTGATGCCTTTGTTAATGACATCACGGAGTCTTTGAGTTCCGGCTTCAGGAGCAAAAGTTATTCCGCCGTGTTTTGAACGCAGACCCTCTAATTTTTCAGCAAGCCCGATAGAAAATCCGTCCATTCTTAAACTCGGAAGACTTAATTTAGCGCGTCTTTCATTAAGTACCGGCGAAAGTTCGTCAATTAAATTTTCAATACCAGGATAATCGCAAGACGCAAGAGATAATAATCCTATTTCTTCCCAGCCTGTTGAGTTAATGATTTTTAAGATTGAAGAGCAAGCCTCGTCTAATTCCCGCGAACGTACCGGACGGCCTACCATTCCGGCCTGACAAAATCTGCAGCCCCGTCCGCAGCCCCTGAATAATTCTACAGCGGCTCTATCATGAACTATATTAACACTCGGGACAATCATTGAATTTAACGTGAAAAATTTTTCAGCTGTCTGACGTTCAACGATATTATCATTAAAATATAACGGAACATAAAAGCCCGGAAGTTTTGAAATTAATTCTAATTTTTTACTCCGTGCCTGCCCTTGCAATTCTTCAAGCAGATTTAATAACGGCGGCAATAATGCTTCAGCTTCACCGATACAGAAAACGTCAATAAAACCGCTCAAAACTTCGGGAGTGTAAGCTCCGTAACCCCCGGCGATAATTAAAGGGCCGTCTTCATTTCTATCTTGAGATTTTAAGGCAAGACCTGAAGAATTAATCATCGTTAAGATATTCGTGTAAGCTGTCTCGTGAGGCAAAGTAAAAGCTATAACATCAAAATCTTTTAACGGTTTATGATTTTCTATTGAAGTTAAAGGAGTTTGAGTTTCTTGCATTAAATTTTCCATGTCCGGCCAAGGACAATAAGCGCGGTCAGCAAGAACCGGCCTACTTTTCGGCAGGTCGAGAGAATTTATAAAACCCTCGATAATCTGAAAGCCGTAATAACTCATTCCGGTTTCATAAACGTCGGGGAAAGCGAGACAGATTTTTAATTTTGCTTTTTCCCATTCAATTTTTTTATTTTTTTCGTGAGGCCGCCATTCACTGCCGCAATAACGCGACGGTCTCGACACCTGCGACATTAGACGCCACTCGGGCGAGTCAAATTCTTTGAAGTTATACATAATGTTATTATTTTAATCTAAATTTTGCTGTTGAAATATTCCTGAGAAACTTTGAGTTGTCTGCTTCTAATTTCCTGCCACGTATGCTTATGAATTTCGCCGCTTCCCATAGAAACTTTTGTAAATAAAATTTCGCCGTTAGGAAGAATTTTACGATAAAAATAATGATCCGTAATTTTGTAACATTCCCAGCCGTCATTATCGCAAAAACGTTTTAACTCTTTCCATTTCGGCATATCATGTCCTCCAGAAGCCGGCTGTCAGAACTTGAAAGAATTTTCAATACGTAAGGTATATGTTTTTTTCTGTTCGGGGCTGATGACCATAAAGTAAATTCATTATAAAAATCCTGAGCATACTCTTTCATAGCCTCTAACAGAGAGAGCAAACAATTTTCTTTTGACGGAGCATTTTCAATTAAATCGAGTTCTTCAAGAGTGCCGGTAAAAGAGCCGTCTTCTTCTTCAAAGAGTGATACATTAAATTTTAACGTCTCAAAAAAAATTCTGAGCATTTCGGTGTTTATTTTAATGCCCGTAGAATAATCATAAAGATTGTCGGGACTTTTTATTAAAATATTTTCCGCCATTTTTATCTCCTTTCTATTATTATCAATCATTAGTCAAAATCACTATCATTTCGTACGGAGATACAATAAATTTTTCAGCAGGAAAATGCTTTTGATTACCTGTTACAAGATATGAATTTGCTGCTGTTAAAGCAACTTCATAAAAAATTAAGTCGTCCATATCAGGTAAAATTTTTCCTGTAGGCTCAGGATAAACTTCAATTCCAAATTTTTGTATCGCTGTTAATACTTTTTGTATTGTTTCTTCTTGTAGATGAAATTTATCGCGGCGCAAAACATCTTGGTACTCTTCAATAATTTTTCTGTGATATAGCGGGATAATATCCCCGGTAAAAATCGAATTGACTACTTTTACCGTTGCTGTATCAGATTTTTTGCTCAATAATGCCGCAACGATTACGTTTGTATCAATCACTGCATAATACGGCATTACGCGCTCTCTTTTCCGCTCTTGCTGCTTTAATTTCAGCGTTGATTTCATCAATTGACATTTCGGGAACGTTTTTTGCCTGCTCACGAAGTTCGTTAAATGCTGCTAATGCTTCCATACGAGTAATTTCAAATTTAGGCTGAATATCTTGAACCATTCCTTCAAAACTTGAAAACGGTTCGTGAATACCGATATTATTTTCTGATTCTTCGAGTGCTTTTTCAGTCAACTCCAAACCGCTTAGTTTCTCATCAACACTTAAAGTTATGTAACTCATTTATTATTTTTATCTCCTTTCTAAAAACAGTTAGGGGTGAGGGGTTAGAAAAAAATACTCATCGGACAAGCCGAATAATTAAAGTCTTCGTCTGTTCGCAGCTTCTTCAATATAAATACTCGCAACTATTCCTAAAGTTATAAACGTAGCAAGCAATGAACTTCCTCCGTAACTCAAAAAAGGCAGCGGCAGCCCCGTAACTGGAACTAAACCTATGCTCATTCCTATGCTCTCGAACATCTGAAACCAAAGCCATGCCGCTACTCCTGAAACTAAAATTTTACAGCGTCTGTCTTTGCTTCGGAGGCCGATAAAAATTATTCTGAATAATAAAACCGTGAATAAAAATATCAAAACTAAATTCCCGATAAAACCAAATTCTTCTGAGAAAACACTGAAAATAAAATCCGTGTGAGGTTCAGGCAGAAATTTTAATTTGCTCTGAGTTCCCATCATAAAGCCTTTTCCCGTTAAACCGCCCGAACCGACTGCTATACGCGATTGAATGACGTTATAGCCCGCTCCTAAAGGGTCTCTCATTGGGTCAATGAAAACTAAAATTCTGTTTTTCTGATATTCTTTCAACACGAATATTATTAAAAACGGTATCGCTGAAAGGCCAAGACCTATAATCGTTCCTAAATATTTTAACGGCGTTCCTGCTGCTAATAACATTACGAAAGAAATTACAAGAAAAACAAGCGCGCTCCCTGCGTCAGGCTGAAGCAAAACTAAAATCACAGGCAGCGAAATAACTCCGAGTGCCGCGAAAAAAGTTTTTAAGTCTATCGGAGGATAACGGCTCAAAAATTTCGACAAAACTAAAATTATTGAAATCTTAGCAAATTCAGACGGCTGAAAACGAATAGCCCCGAAGCCCAGCCAGCTCTGTGCGCCTTTTACTTTAGGAGCTAATAACGCCGTAAGCAATAATAAAAGCAGCGCAAGCCCGAATAAAGGATAAGCACCTTCTAATAATTTCCGATGCCCTACGAGCATTATAAAAATCATAGAAAATAAACTGAAGCCGAGCCACGCCGATTGACGAAATGCAAAATCAAATCCGCGCCCTTGATTGCCTGCCGCAGCACTGTAAATGCAAAATACTCCGCATAAAGCAAGCATTAAGGTACACAAAATTAATATCCTGTCGGTTAAGGATAAATCCTCTTTTAACGAGGTCAATAAAAATTTCATGAAATTTATTTATAAATAAAAGCCGGAAGCAAGATTTTTCTACTTCCTACTTCCTAACTCCTAATTCCTACTTGCTTGTCTAAACTTTATTTACATCGACTTTTCCGCGCTTTATTCTCACAACAGGAACATTAGCAATAAGAGCGACTTCGTGTTCATCGTTATCGAGATTAATTTCGATTTTCTCCGTGTCGATTTCCATATATTTTGTTAAAACACCGATAATTTCACCGCGAAGACTGTCAAGTAATTCAGGGGATATATCCGTCCTGTCGTGCATTAAAACGATTTGAAGACGGTTTTTAGCTTTCGCTCGTGAGCCGTCATTGGCCGAACCGAAAAGTTTTTTCAAAAAATCCATGTTAAAATCCCCCTTTCGTTATTTCTTTTTGCCCGTGAAAATTCTCTTGATTTTGCTCCAGAAACTTCGGGTTGCGTAACTCTCAAGATCCATCAAAGGCACATCGCGGCCTAATAATCTTTCTGCTATATTCAAGTAAGCAAGAGCAGCAGGACTTTCAAGGCTCATAGTCATGGGCTCGCCGTTGTTAGTTGAACGTATTACGTTTTCATCTTCCGGGACAACGCCGATTAAATCAATAGAAAGAACGTCAAGAATATCATCTTTAGCAAGCATATCGCCGTCTTGTACCATGTTGGGACGCAGTCTGTTAATTATTAATCTGATCGGGGATTTGCCCATAGACTCTAACATTCCGATAATTCTATCAGCGTCTCTGACTGAAGGAATTTCCGGCGTAGTTACAACAAGAGCCTCGTCAGCTCCTGCAGCAGCATTTTTGAAACCGCCTTCAATACCTGCAGGACAGTCAAGCAAAATAAAATCAAATTCAGGTTTTAATTCTTCGCAAAGAGCGATCATCTGCTCGGGATTAACTGCGTCTTTAGTTCTTGTCTGGGCGGCCGGAAGAAGATATAAACCAGGAACTCTTTTATCTTTCACAAGAGCTTGATTTAATTTGCAGGTTTTTTCGATAACGTCAATGAAATTATAGACGACTCTATTTTCAAGCCCCATGATAACGTCAAGATTTCTAAGTCCTACGTCAGCGTCAACTGCTACAACTTTCTTGCCGAAACGCGCAAGAGCCGCCGCAATATTTGCTGTTGATGTCGTTTTTCCGACTCCGCCTTTGCCCGAAGTCGTTACTATTACTCGTGCCATTTAATGTTAAATTCCTTTCATAAATTTATTTTCTCTTATCATCGGTGTGCCGTCCTCAAGAGTTATTAAAACACTTTTACGCCAGCACGCCGTAGTTTTAGGGTCAGCGTAGCAAAGTTTATTTGCAATTCTAACCTGAGGAGTTTCAAAACAGCCCGCCCAAACAAAAACGTCTTCGCGGCCGTAGCCTCCTGCATGAATAACGCCCAATAAACGCCCTGCGACAATGATACTCCCGCCCGCAACGATTTCAGCTCCGGGATTAAGATGACCCCATACAATTACATCGCCCTCGGATTCGATACGCTGTCCCGAACGCATTGAATTATATACGACTTTTAACGCTGAGATAGGTTCATGAATTTCGATTTTTTCTTCTTCATGTTTTTCGGCTTCGGGGTTAATCTCTTCAGTTTCGACCTGCTCAGGTTCTTTTAAGGACAAACCTGCTGCCGTAAAAAGTTTCAGGCTTTCTTGATTATTTGAAAGCCACGCGGAAATTTTTATATTTTTTTCCCAAACTATACTGTTAATCATATGAAGAATTAATCTCCGTGAACATTTTCTATTCATGAAGTCGAGGGCGATGCTTTGTTCGTCAGGAAGTTTATAAGCGGCTGTCGGTATACGCACGAGGAGTTTTAATAATTCGTCCTCAGAAAGATTTTCAGGCATAAAAAACTTCATGCCGTAGTGGGTGCGTTCCATTTTAATTCTGACCCGATTATCAGGTTTTTTTAATTTTTTTAATAAATTCAAGTTCGGCATATCCACTCTAAAATAAAATTAAATTAAAAATTTTCTATGTTTTTATTATAAGACAGATTAAATGAAAAAATAAAACTCCGATTAAAAAATTAAAAATTTCCCGTCATGTTTCAAAACACAACGGGATAAAAATTTTTAGATGAGTATATGAAGAAAAATTATTTATTTCGCTGCTTCAAGACTTTTCTGAAGCGTGCCCGCAAGGCCGTTAGTAGCGATGTCTATTCTCTTGTAAAGGTCTTTAACTCCCTGAACGTCAAGAACGTCGCTGAAGAATGAATTATCGTATTCAATAATTTCCATTCCGCCGGCTTTTAATTTTTCTTTGTTGCTCTTGTCGATGTCTTCAAGTCTCGGACGCATTTCCTGTAACGCTTCGGCTACAGCTTTATCTAAGACTGCTCTGTGTTCGGGCTTTAAGGCCTTATAAATTTTATCGTTGATGCACATTTGGTTGCAGTAAAGAATATGGTTAGTGCAGGCAAGATATTTCTGAACTTCGTCAAAGTGAGCTGAAGCGCAAGTATCTGCGGCGTTTTCCTGAGCGTTTACTGTTCCGTTCTGAAGCGAAATATAAAGCTCTGCCCAAGCGAGCGGTGTCGGCTCTGCACCGATAGCTGTCCAGAAATCCATATGGTTTTTATTTTCCATTGTTCTAATCTGAAGGCCTTTGAAATCGGTTAAAGTCTGAAGATTTTTATTCGCCGTTGCAAGTCTGTACGTAGCGTTCTGCATGAAGCCCAATAAATGAAGTCCTGCACGCTCGTAAGCCTCCGACATTTTTCTATGGAACTCCGAATCGCCGTTCAAAACTTTATCAATAGTATCGCCGTCATAACGTGCAAAAACCATCGGAAGGTCAAAAACTGCTACTTCAGGAATAAACGAAACTACAGGAGCCGTCTGGCAGACCATTATAGCTATGTAGCCTTTCTGAGCCTGACGTAATAAATCCGCGTCTCCTCCGAGTTCGCCGTTAGGGAAATAATCTATGACAAGTCCTGCATTAGCAGCTTTAACTTTATCGCGAACAAGTTCGGCAAAAACGTTTCCGGCCGCTCCCTTTGCTGTAGTGTCGGACGTTACGAGCCAAGTCTCATCAAATTCGCTGGCGGCATAAGCACATGAACTTAACGTTAAAACAAAAATTAAAAGGGCAATAAATTTTTTCATCGTTATTACCTCCAAAAATTAACCCAAAAGATACGTGCTTATCTCAGGAACGTAAACGATAAGCGCAAGGGCAAGCAAGAACGCAATGATGAACGGGAACGCTTTTTTCGCAACGGCCATAGGCTGGTCTTCCGAAATATTTCCGGCAACGAATAAATCAAGTCCGAACGGAGGCGTTGCAAGTCCGATTGATAAGCAGCAGACAAGAACAACACCGAAATGAACATCATTAACTCCGAGTGCCTTAACAGCAGGCAAAAGAACAGGAGCAAGAATTATAATCGCAGGGCCTGTGTCCATAATCATGCCTAAAATTAAGAATATAATCGTGCAGACTGTAAGAACAGAGTTTGCGCTGTGGAAATTCGTAACGATAAATTCCTGGACTGCCGCTGTTGCGTGAGTGAGTGAAAGAACTCGCCCGAATGCCGTAGCAAATGCAAGAACGAATGCTAATCCGCCGTAAGTTTTTACGCTGCTCGTTAAGAATGTCGGAAGAGCACTGAATTTAATCGAACGTTCAATAAATAAGCAGACGATTATAGCGTAGAAAACTGAAACAACAGCCGCTTCTGTCGGCGTGAAAAATCCTGAGTAAATTCCGCCCAAAATAATAATCGGGCACATTAAAGCCCAGAAAGAATCCTTAAATAATTTCCAAAATCCTTCCGCGCTGATTTCGTCAAGACGTGCTTTAATTTTTTCTTTGTCTTCGCCTTTCGTCATGCAGTAGAAAACGGCGTAAAGCATTAAGAATAATCCGATTAAAATTCCCGGAAAAATTCCTGCTAAAAATAATTTTCCTGTCGATACGTCCGTAGCGAGTGAATAAAGAACAAACGGAATTGACGGGGGAATTATAACGCCCAAACCTCCTGCGACTGCTATCAAACCTGCCGCCCAAGTTTTGTTATAGCCCAGTCCGACCATGAAAGGAACGCACATAGCTCCGACTGCCGCCGTTGTTGCAGGACCTGAGCCTGAAATTGCTCCGTAGAATAAACACGTTAAAACGACAGCGCAGGGAACTCCGCCCGTAAATCTTCCGACAAAATAAGCAAAGAAGTTAAATAATTTCTTGGAAATTCCGCCCTCAGCCATGATAACGCCGCCCAAAATAAATAACGGCACTGCTAAAATCGGCGTTGAGTTTGCTCCGCTTAATGTGTTATCGATGATTTGAGGAATAACTCCGCCTCTCGACATTAATAAAATCGGAGCGGCTGAGCCTAAAATCATACTGACACCGATAGGGATTGACACTATAATTGCTGCTAAAAATACTACGAAAACGAGTAACGCTGCCATTGATTACTTACCTCCCTCTGCACGAAGTCCGGCTTCAGCTTCGGCTTTTGCGTCAAGCTGAGTCTGTTCAAGCGTTGTAAGTTCATGAACATTGAAATTAGCTAAATGAATAAAGAACATCTGAACAGCCCGGAGTGTCGCTAAAACAAATCCGAAAAGTGCTACAGCATAGAGCCACCACATAGGCCAGCCCATAGCCGGAGAAGTTTCAGCTTTTGCACCGGCGAGCATAGTTCCTGCCGACCAGTTTAAGCACTCGATTGAATGATAAGCAAGCAAGGCCATGCAGAGACCGACTATAATATCAACGCAGAGATTTACGACTTTGCGGAGTTTTTCAGGGAATAAATCAAGAACAACGTTGACGCGGAGCATATTA
This sequence comes from uncultured Fretibacterium sp., assembly GCA_947168585.1. GTDB lineage: Bacteria > Synergistota > Synergistia > Synergistales > Aminobacteriaceae > JAFUXM01. Next base: position 65,752 of record CAMVMK010000001.1, on the reverse strand, counting down.
GCTTTTCTGATTGTGTAAGGAAGCGAGATAAATACGCTCATAATCCACATAAAACGCGAAAATTCTTCAGCCCATGTCAATGACTGAATAAAGGGAATTTTACGCACTACAACCTGAAGCATCATAACGCACGCTATCAGAATTAAAAAGATGACCATTAAAAATTCTTCAAAATGCTCATCAAGCCATTTGAACATTAAAAAACCTCCCCTATTCTTCACTATTTTTTGCAATTAAATCGCAGGAACGTCCGGCGCGTAAAACATAACTGTCCATGCCGTGCCCTAAAATTTCGCTGACTTTTCGGGATAAATTCATGACTTTCAAAACGTCAATGCCAGTTTCAATTCCCATTTCGTCAAGCATGTTTATAACGTCTTCGCTCGAGACATTACCAGCCGCCCCGGGTACAAAAGGACAGCCGCCTAAGCCCCCGAATGAAGCATCAAACTGCGTCATTCCGGCCTGCATTGCCGCTAAAATGTTCGCTGCTGCCGCGCCTCTTGTATTATGAAAATGAAGCCACCATGTAGCGTCTTTATATTTTTCAAGAACGTGCCTGCAAAGTTCATAAACCTGATTGGGAACTGCTTGGCCTGAAGCGTCAGAAAGCGAAATTTCATTAATTCCGACTTTCAAATAAGCCTCTATGATAGCGTCAACATCTTCAACCGGTGTTCTGCCCTCCCAAGGTGAAGCAAAAGGCATTGAGATTGAGCCTGAAATAGCGATATTATTTTTGTTCGCCATTTCGACACAGTCTGCAAAACCTGCAACACTTTCTTCCGGAGTACGATTCAAATTTTTAAGATTGTGCATACGGCTTGCAGAGACGTTTAATTTAACTTTCTTACAGCCGCAGTCGACAGCTCTTTGAACGCCCCTGACATTGGGAATTAAAGCTCTGAGTTCAACGCCCGCAGGAAGAGTGCCGATTTTCTTAAAAATTTCGTCAGTATCAGCCATCTGCGGAACTTTTTTAGGGTGCATGAACGAGCCTACTTCGATGACGGGATAACCTGCGTCAATGAAGCCGCGCAAAATTTCTAATTTCTGCTCCGTAGTGGGGATAACTTTTTCATTTTGAAGTCCGTCCCGTAGACCGACCTCGCAAATTTTAACTTTCGATGGTAAATTCATCATTTTTTAATTAATACCGTTAGCCGCAAAATATTTCTTAGCAACTTCGAGGCACTGTTTAGCGTGGCCTGCAGCTCCGCGAGCTTTGATTTCTTTCAAGTTCGGAAGTTCGATTGAAAGCGGGATTTCGGGCATTGCTTGAATCATGTCAGCGATTTTAACATCGCCCTCGCCGGGATAAAATCTTGCTTCGCGTGCAGTGTAGAGCATTAAATCGTCTTTAATGTTGTCGAGCACTGTATCTTTACATTCTGCTCCTTCGGGTGCGGGACCGTCGCAAAGGTGAATGAAGTTGAAATATTTTGCCGGAGTTCTTGCGAGTTCTGCACCTGTTACGCCCGCTCTGCCTGCGTGAAGAGTGTCGACCATAACGAAAACATTATCGCGGCCAAGATCGTCGATGAGGGTAATATCTTCCTGAAGATTTCTTACGCCTGCCCAAGGTAAAAACTCTATGTTGAATTTTAATCCAAACTCTTTGGCCATGTCCGCGACTTTTCCGGCTGTTTCGGTGTACCAGGCGCGGTCGCGTGTCCAGACGCTTCCTAAAACGTCAGTCGCACCTAATTTAGCAGCTGCTTCAAAGGCGGGTCTATATTCGTTGATGTCTAAATCTTTGCGGATACGGGCAAGTTCGATGTCCATTAAAGGCATATCGTATTCTTTGAGAGCTTTTTTAATCGCGTCAAAGAGAGCGGGATCTTTCTGCGGTAAAAATTCAGGTTCGCCCGGTAAGTGCATGGGGATTGTACGGAGGCTCACGAAGTCATAGCCTGCTTCTTTTGCGATTTTAATTTGATCCATAGGATTAGTCCCGGGGATCGTTAAATAAGCGAGTGAAAATTTACGTGCCATTGTTCTGTTTTACTCCCTTCTATATTTTAGTGAGGAACAAGGAATTAAGTTTTTTGTCTTTTAACTCCTCACTCCTCACCCCTAACTCTTAACTATTTTTTCTCAGCTGCTGCTTTTTCGGCCAAAATCGTCATCAAAGTTTCACGCATGACTTCAAGCGGTACAGCTTTCCCGCCCGTCCATAACTGAATTTGACGGAGACCCTGATACAGCGACATTCCAAGACCGTTAATTGTTGTTGCTCCGGCCTGTTTAGCTTCTTTCAAAAATCTTGTTTCAGCAGGATTATAAGTTGCGTCAAAGCAAACGTGCGAGGGTTTAATTAATGACTTGTCGACGCAGGTGTATTCTTCTTTGCCTTTCATGCCTAAGCCTGAAAGATTGAGAATTACGTCAGTCTCATCGAGAGCTTTTTTAATTCCTGCTTCGTCAGCGGCTCTGACGGGAACGCAGACACCTGGGTAAAATTTATTAATTTCTTCGCTTAAAACTTCGCATTTTTCGGAACGTGAAGAAATATAAATTTTCTTTGCGCCTTCCTCTGCAAGTTCAAGACAAACTGAACGGCCTGTGCCGCCTGCACCGAACGAGAACATTACGCGGCCTTTAATCGGAGCGTTATGTTCTTTGAGGTCTCTTAACGCGCCGTAGCCGTCTGTGTTGTAGCCGACTAATTTTCCTGCTTCAGTTTTGACGACTGTATTAGACGAGCCGATTTTTTTGCAAAGCGGGTCATAGTCATCAAGATACTGCATGACTTCTTCTTTGTTGGGCTTGGTAACTGCACAGCCTAAGAATGTCGGCATATAACGGACACCGTCAATAATTTCTTTCAGGTGTTCGCTTCCTGCCTCGCAATAGCAGTAAACCATATTGAAACCTGCCGCTTGATACGCCGCATTCTGCATACGTGCTGCGAATGACTGACCGAGAGGCGTGCCGATAAGTGCGATAAGTCTGCTATTAATATCAATCTGCATCTTAATTAACGCTCCTGACATATAAAATTTTCGGTGAATATTTTTTTGAATGTTTGTATACGGTGAGATTATTTTATTAAATTTTATGGCTTTAATGCAAGAATAATTTTACTGAGTTATTTTTTTAAGTGAGGGGTGAGGGGTTAGAAAAATTTTTTTTAGTTCCTAATTTTCTTCAACGTTCCAAAATCCGAGCTCTAAATCATCGCCTGAAACGTTAGGATGATCGAGAGAAAGCCTGACATTTTTAACTTTATCATCAGAAAATTTATATTTATTTTTCAAGACGTAAGTTACTTCAATTAAATCCGGCGTAACTAAATTTCCGCAATAATTTACATAACCGGCATTATTAGCGTGGACATGAACGGCCTGATGAGTTTGCGCTATTTTTGCGAGTGCGCTTAAATGTTTTTCGATAACTTTTTCGTCATAATCAAGATTATCATGAAGTTCGATAACAATCTGATCAAATTTTTCAAGAAAATCTGAACTTAAAGAATTAAAAACTTCCCATTCATAGCCCTCAATATCCATTTTTAAGAAAATTCCCGAAGAGTGTTCGTGTCCGTTCGCTTTGAGCATATTTTCTAAAGTTTCAAGTTTTTGTGAAGGATTTGAAGAGGCCGCCAAGCCTGATTTTTTCCAGTGAAAATGCCCGTTATTTTGAGGGAGTTTTTCAATCGTGTGATCATATTGAAAGACTTCATAGCCGCGCGCAGCTAAGTCTAAATCAAAAGAAACATCGTCCGCAATTCCGAAAGAGTAAGCTATTTTAGAGCTTGAAAGACTGCCGTTTTTATCACTTACGGCAATGTAGCCGCCGTCATTATTTTTGCCTAAACGTTCGTACTTAAAATTATCAGTAATTCTACGCACATGGAGCAGCTGGTGCAAGGCTTTATGATAATTAAATTGCGATTCGTTTACCCCCCCCCATTTAAGGGCAACTTCGTTTTGAATGTAGGAGAAAATATTTTTAATGAGCATTTCATCCCTACATAAATATGAATTAATGTCTCCGTGCCATCTTGCTCTTACTTTTTTGAAAAGTGATTTCATTTTTTCCGCCTTTAAGTTTTAATTTTTGTTTATTAAACAATATTTCCGAGTTCATTTCAAGATAATCATAGTTATGATAAAATGATTTTTGAAAAGTTCAAGTTCAACAGAAAAAATATTTTTGCCACAACATTTGCCACAACAAAAACACTCAAATTTTTTAGTAATTATAATCTTTCACAGATATAAATTTCAAAATAAAAATCACAGATAAAATTTTACGTGCGTCAAAAATTTTTACTATAAAAAAAGGGACATTGATAATTCAAAATCCCTTTATTATTATTAAGCCTACTCCCTGACAACGCTGATTCTCTGCTGAATATGATTGCCTTTTACAGCCTCGTCAATCATCGCGATAGCGTAGTCTGCATAACTTATGATACTCTCGCCCTTTGAATTTAATGTAAATTCTTCGCCCGCTAAAATATATTTTCCTGTTCTTGCACCGTCAGCTTGAAAATCTCCGGCAGGACTTACGAATGTCCATTTGACATCATTGCGTTTTCTTAACTCATCGAGTTCTTTAACTTGAGCCGCTGCTATGATTTTATAATCTTCAGGAAAATCAGGAGTTTGATATAACTGCATTGTGTGTTCAGGATTAACATAAAGGCTTCCTGCACCGCCGACTACTAAAAGTCTTGTATCCGTTCCGCTGAGAGCATCGCAGACAGTCATTAAAGCTTTCGTATGAAGCGGCAGAGTTTCAGGTGTCCATGTCCCGAAAGCATTAATGACAACGTCAAAGCCTTTCAAATCTTCGGCTTTAATATCGAAAATATCTTTTTTAATCGCGTGAGGAGCTTTGCTTTTATTCCCGCCTCTTACGATCGCCGTAACATCAAGACCGCGATTAACTGCTTCTTCTGTGATTAATTTTCCTGCTTTTCCATTCGCGCATATAACTGCGAGTTTCATAAAAATTTCCTCCTGTAATAATTTTTATTACAACGATAAAGAAAAGATTTTATATTCACATTATTGTTATGTCAATAGTTACAATAAAATTAAATTTTTTCGGCGATGTCTTTAACCGTGAAAGTTTTTAATTTATCTTCAAAAGTTTTTTGAATTTCATTGAGAGTTCCGTCTAAAGCATTATGAATATTTTTACCGACAGGACAGGCCGGATTAGGATTTTCGTGAAAATGAAAAAGGCTCCCGCTCACGCAGTCGACAGCTTTGTAAACGTCATAAAGCGAAATTTTTTCAAGCGGCTTTGCTAAAGTCATTCCGCCCCGTCCGCGCGTTATGTTAATCATGCCTGCGGCTTTAAGCTGGCCGATTATCTGTCTGATTATCACGGGATTAACTTGAACGCTTAACGCTAAAAAATCGCTTGTGATTAAATGTTTATTTGAAAAATAATCTATGCACGTAAGTATGTGAACAGCGATTGTAAATTTGCTGGAAATTTGGATTTTTAATACGCCTCCTTAAAAACAAAAATTATAAAACAGGAGCAAGGAGAAAAAACTAAATTTTTTATTTATTAAATAACGCGTTTGCACTCATTTCAAGATAAGCATCAACAGCATAATCGGGAAAAGCTGCTTTGACAGCGTTAATAAATTCATCTTTATTAGAAGACGATTTTGCAAGCTCGAGAACTTTCTCAAGATATTCGATTTTTTCAGCAACAGTTTTCTGACCATCAGGGGCGGCGTGGCTCGTCAAAATCATTGTGTAACCTTTTGCCTGATAATTTTTGAGGTCTGCTATTTCAGCTTCGATGTAAGGCACTGCGGGCAAAATATTATGAGTTTTAGCTCCCATCATATGACGATAGATCGCGTTAATCGCAGGAATTTCTATATCATAGTCTTCGCCGTCAGACGAATGTAAAATTTTGAAATCAATTCCCGCAAGTTTCAGAGTATCGCCCTCGTTGATAATTTCAGCTGATTCTGGTAAATCGTCAGCAACTTTGTCGCCTAAAGCCTGAATAAAACTTTGTGTTAAATTCCAAACTCCGCCGTTTTCCTGCCAGGATTTCAAAGCGTTTTCAGTTGCGTAAATTTTTACATCGCCGTAAGATTTATAGCCGTTCGGGTGATATGAAAGCAGAGCCGCGACTAACGGTTTTTCAAGCGACTTTATATAATCGCTCATGGCTTGGACATTTTCTTTGTAAGCTGTACTCTCAATCAAGACTAAACCTTCAGGAGTTTCGACTAAATAGCAATGGTCGTTCATATTGTCGCCGGTCGAATAAGCGTGAAGCTTAATATCGTTAAAATTATAAACTTTCATGTTGCCAACGCTGATTGCCTCAGCCCAAGAAACTGACGTAAAAGCCAAAGTAAAAACTAACGCAAGAGAAATTTTTTTAATAACTGCGATTTTCATTTTGAATTTTTTCCCTTTCTGTAATAATTTTTATTACAATACTGAAAATTGTATCTCACTTTTTTGTTATGTCAAGCATTACAATTTTCTCATGAAAAATTTTTAATTACGTTTTTTAAGTTAATTAATTAAATCTTATCTGTTAAACTTTCCGTATGAAAAAATTAAAACGTGATTTTTATTTAAGAGATTCTGTTTCAGTTGCTGAAGATTTAATCGGAAAAATTTTAGTTAAGGGCAAAACTTCAGGAATTATAGTTGAAGCTGAAGCCTATCGCGGCGGCTCGGAAGACAAAGCCTCTCACAGTTACAATAATAGGCGTACGGAGAGGACAGAAATTCAATTCCGTGAGGGCGGTTATGCTTATATTTATATGATTTACGGAATGTATTTCTGTTTTAACGTTACATGCAGCTTGAAAAATATTCCGGACGCTGTTTTAATTCGCGCTCTTGAACCTCTTGACGGTATTGACTTAATGAAAGCCCGAAGAAAGACAGACAAAATTAAAAATTTATGCAGCGGGCCCGGAAAATTATGTGCAGCTTTAGGGATAAATAAAGACGATTACGGCGAAGATTTATGCGGCGAAAAAATTTATATTCTCGATAATGAAATTAAAAATCTTAAAATCAAAACTTCTCCTCGAATTAATGTCGATTACGCTGACGAAGCTAAAAATTTTTTATGGAGATTTTTTATTGAAGATAATAAATTTGTCTCGTAAAAATTATAGAAGAAACAGCGACGTGATTACCTTGGCGGGTTAAGTCATTTGCTCGCTGCTGCTTACTGTCTTATGCAAAAGATATTTTATCATAATGCTATAATAACTTTCAGAGGAAGCTCCAGACGAGGTACAGGGTTCGTCATTCATAATGGAGAGCCGCCCTGTTGAACTGAGGTGAAAACGCGATGTCTGATAAAAAAGACAAACGAGCCACTAAAAGAAAACAGCGGCGAAGTATCCTGCCATGGATCGATAAACTCGCTGCTGCTTTATTTTGGTTGGTGAAAACCATTTTATTATTAATAGATTGGTTCAGCCGAATAAATCTGGTGGCCTAAAAGGCTTAATCATCGCTTCCCCTTTATTAATTTATATTTTATCACAAAAATTTTTCAAAGGAGAATTAACAATCATGAAAACAGTTGCGGTATTTTTAACAACAGGCTTTGAAGAAACTGAAGCATTAACAACCGTTGATATTTTAAGACGCGGTGGAGTTGTAGTTACGACGGTATCATTGATTAATTCGCTTGAAGTCGTCAGCAAAAATAAAATTTCTGTAAAAGCTGATGCAATGTTTGACGCTGTTAAAGACGAAAATTTTGATATGCTCGTACTTCCCGGCGGAACTCTCGAAATTAAAAATCACGAGGGTCTTCAAGAACTCATCAAGAAATATCACACGGAAAATAAATTAATAGCGGCTATCTGCGCTGCTCCTGCTGCTTTGGGCAAAGCCGGAATTTTGGCCGGAAAAACTGCAGTCTGCTACCCCGGTCTTGAAGTTCATTTAGGCGGCGCGAAAATCGGTCAGAACATTGTCGAAACTGACGGAAACATCACGACAGCTAAAGGCCCTGCGGTAACTCCGTTTTTCGCATTGAAACTTCTTGAAATTCTTGAAGGCAAGTCAATGGCCGATGAGGTTGCTGAAGGCTTTTTAATCCCGTTAGTCTATAAAAAATAATTTTTCATGCACCCTACATTATTTGAAATTGCGGGCTTCAGAGTTGATACTTACAGCGTAGTATGGTTTACAGCTTTGTCGCTCGCAATAATTTGGGTAATTCACAGGCTCGAAAAATATAATATTGACGAAGACATTGCAAGAAAAGTCATGAGCGTGTCTTTTTTATTTATGATTTTAGGAGCGCGGTCGCCGGAATATATAAAAAATTGGCGCGAATATTTCAATCAGCCTTCATTATTTCTTGACTTAAATCGTGGAAACCTTTATGAAACCGGAGCAATTTTAGGAGCTTTTATATCGGCGTTAATTTTGTCGTTTTTGTATAGAAAGAAAATTTCTTTTTTACAATTATGCGAGGCTGCTGCAATTCCTGCGATGTTTTCTATAGCTTTAGGCCGCTGGGGCTGTTTTCTTAACGGGTGCTGCGTAGGACTTCCGACAAAATTTTTTATTCACGTTCATTTTCCTTTTGACAAGGCCGGATTAAACAGACACCCCGTGCAGATTTATTATTCGGTTTATGCTTTTATTGCGGTTTTAATTTTGCTTTCAATCGAAAAATTTTTAAGCAGACGCTATGATCTTTCAAAATCTCATTCGATAATTGCGCCGCTGAGTTTAATTTTTTATTCGCTGATGAGATTATTTATAGATTTTACGCGCTCATCACACACTCTTGTGTGGAGAGTTTCAAACGAATGGATTTATTTAGTTTTAGCGTGTGCATTGCCGTTTGAAATTTTGTGGCTTGTTTACGGCTTAAAAAGAATTAACTCCTAACCTTAAAACCTTTGCGCGTGCTCAAATTTTATTTTTTCACAACACAACTGAGCGCGTGAAAAATCCCTCACCCCTAACCCCTCACTCCTAATTATATTCGTGTTATACTTTTCAGAAAATTTTTCAAGGAGTGAATAATCTTGCAAAAAAAATTAAACGTCGGCATTTTGGGTGCTACCGGAATGGTCGGACAGCGTTTTATTCAGATACTTCACAATCACGAATGGTTTAATATAAAAGTCATTGCAGCTTCACCGAACAGCAAGGGCAAAACTTACGCTGAAGCAGTTGAAGGCCGTTGGCTTTTAGACGAAAAAATCCCCGATAACGTCAAAGATATGAAACTTCATGACGTTACGGACGTTAAAAGCATAGCCGATGAGGTTGATTTTGTTTTCAGTGCCGTAAACATGACCAAAGACGAAATCAAAGCAATCGAAGAAGCCTACGCTAAAACAGAAACTCCCGTAGTCTCAAATAACAGTGCCCACCGTTGGACTCCTGATGTCCCGATGATAATTCCTGAAATTAATCCCGAACACGCCGAAATTATTAACGCTCAGAGAAAAAGATTAGGAACTAAACGCGGATTTATAGCTGTAAAACCTAACTGTTCTATTCAAAGTTACGCTCCGGCCTTAGCCGCTTGGCGCGAGTTTGAACCTTATGAAGCTATCGTTACGACTTATCAGGCAATCTCCGGAGCAGGAAAAAATTTCAAGACTTGGCCTGAAATGGTCGGAAATGTAATCCCTTATATCGGCGGCGAAGAAGAAAAAAGCGAAAAAGAACCGCTTAGAATTTTCGGTAAAATCGAAGGAAATGAAATCGTCCCCGCAAAAGAGCCCGTAATATCTGCTCAATGCGTAAGAATTCCTGTTCTTTACGGTCATACTGCAGCAGCATTCGTGAAATTCAGAAAAGCCCCCGAAAGCAAAGAAGTTTTAATCGAAAAATTAAACTCTTTCAAGGGTATCCCTCAAGAGGCAGGGCTTCCAACAGCACCGGAACAGTTTATAAAATATTTCGAGGAAGACAACAGACCTCAAGTCGCCTTAGATGTTAATTTCGGCGGCGGAATGGGCGTAACAATCGGCAGACTTCGTCCGGATAATATTTATGATTGGAAATTTATCGGACTTTCTCATAACACTTTACGGGGGGCGGCAGGCGGTGCGGTTGAGTGCGCAGAGCTTTTAGTCCATCAAAAATATATCGAGGCGAAATAAAATGATAAATATTGCTATTTTAGGTTTCGGGACAATCGGGAGCGGAGTCGCTGAAGTTGTCGAAAAAAATCAGGCTGAAATTCAAAAAATTTTAGGCGGCGAAACTCTTCACGTTAAATATATTTTGGACATCCGCGACATTCCCGGAGCAGTTAAAGACATCGAGACAATCATCAACGATCCTGATATTAAAGTCGTCTGCGAGACTATGGGCGGCAAAGAACCTGCTTACACTTACACTCATTTAGCTTTAGAGCGCGGAATTTCCGTATGTTCTTCAAATAAAGAATTAGTTGACGCTCACGGCGTTGAATTAAGCGCAATAGCACGAAGCCATCACTGCAGCTATTTATTTGAGGCAAGTGTCGGCGGCGGTATTCCGTTAATCAGGACTATACGCGAGGCCTGCGGTCATGAAAAAATTTCAAAAATCGCGGGAATTTTGAACGGAACGTGCAATTATATTTTGACGAACATGAAAGACGGCAAAGACTTTGACTCGGCCTTAAAAGAAGCTCAAGAAAAAGGTTACGCCGAACGAAATCCTGCGGCTGACGTTGAAGGCCACGACACAGCAAGAAAAATTGCAATTTTAGCGTCTTTAATTTCCGGCAAAAAAATTTCTTATGAGCAGGTCGACTGCGAGGGCATTACGAACGTTACAGCTGAAGATTTTGTAAATGCTGACGCTTACGGAATGTCAATAAAACTGCTCGGAGTTTACGATGCGGGGGCTGATACTGTTCTCGTTGCTCCTCATTTAGTCCCGAAAGATAACGCCCTTTATAACGTCAACGGAGTTTTCAACGGCGTAATGCTTAAAGGAAATATGGTCAATGATTTATTATTTTACGGACGCGGAGCAGGAAAACTTCCTACAGCAAGCGCAGTAGTTTCTGACGTTATTGAATGTATAAAAAATATCGGCAAAAATATTGATAACGGTTTCGCCGACTTAGAGCCCGGCACTATCAACAGAGCACCGGAGAAAAATCCCGAGCAGAAATTCAGAACATTATCATGGTAAAAGTTGTAAAATTCGGCGGAAGTTCCTTAGCCGACGCTAAACAGTTTCAAAAAGTTGCTGAGATAGTCCGCTCTGATGAGTCAAGAGTTTATGTTGTTCCTTCAGCACCGGGAAAAAGATTTGACGCTGATATAAAAGTTACAGATTTATTATACGAATGTTACGAGTTAGCGTCATCGGGGAAAAATTTTTATGAGCCTTTCTTGGCCGTCAAGGACAGATATAACGAGATAATTCAAGGATTAGGCTTAAATTTTTCGTTAAAAGATGCTTTTGATGAAATTGAAAATAATCTGCTTCATTCTCCCGAAAAAGATTACACGGCTTCGAGAGGCGAATTTTTGAACGGGTTAATAATGTCGAATTATCTCGGCTATGATTTCATTGACGCTGCTGACGTAATTTTTTTTGACGAGGCCGGAAATTTTGACGCTTCTAAAACAAATGAAATTTTATCGAACGAGCTTTCTAATCATGAACACGCAGTAATTCCGGGATTTTACGGAAGAAGTTTTGACGATAAAATCAAAACTTTTTCGCGCGGAGGCTCAGACATAACCGGCTCAATAGTTGCGGCGGCCTGCCGTGCTGTAGTTTACGAAAACTGGACGGACGTTTCAGGGCTTTTAATGGCTGACCCTCATATTGTTTCAAGTCCTACTGTCATTAAAAATATAACTTATAAAGAACTCCGTGAACTTTCCTACATGGGAGCGAGCGTAATGCACGAAGATGCAATTTTCCCGGTGAAAAAAGTCGGAATACCGATTAATATCCGCAACACTAACAACCCCGAAGACCCCGGCACTTGGATAGTCGAGAATACTGCGAGGCGTTCAAAATATACGATAACGGGAATATCAGGACGCAGGAATTTCTGTTCGATAATAATTGCAAAAGATTTAATGCACTCACAGCCGGATTTTTACAGGAAAGTCGTTCAATGTTTCGAGGAAAAAAATATCACTCTTGAGCATTTATTGAGCGGCATTGACACTATGACGGTAATAGTTCATGAGAGCAAATTTATTGAAAACGAGCAGGAAATTTTAAGCCGTATTTCAAAATTAGTTCAGCCGGAGTCGCTTGAAGTCGAGTCGGGAATTTCTTTAATTGCTGTTGTAGGGAGGGGCATGAAGTCGCAGGCCGGAACAGCCTCAAAAATTTTCAAAGCCTTAGCCGACGCAAGAATTAATATCCGAATGATAGATCAGGGAGCTTCTGAATTAAATATAATCGTGGGAGTTTTGAACGAAGATTTTGAACGCGCAATAAGATCTATTTATCATATTTTTGTTGACGCTGGCGATAAATAAAAGAATACTTGCTAAGTATGTTATAATTCATTACTCAAAAATAAAATTTTGAAAGGAGTTTTATTTAATGAAGAAATTTTTAATTGCATTTGTTTTAGTTCTTGCACTTGCTTTTTCTGCTTCAGCTGACGTTACCGTAAGGCTCGGAGTTACCGGCAGCGTTTATGATGAAATGTGGCAGCCCGTCAAAGAAATGTTAGCTAAAGAGGGAATTAATCTCGAAGTCATTCAGTTTACTGACTACGTAACCCCGAACAGAGCACTTGCTGACGGAGATATTGACCTTAACGGATTCCAGCACAGAATTTATCTTAAGGACGAAATCACAAGCCGGAATTATAAAATCACGAACATTGCTAACACTTTCGTTGTTCCGTTAAATCTTTACTCAACGAAAATTAAATCTCTCAGCGATATTAAAGACGGAGATGTTATAGCAATTCCCAACGACCCGACTAACGGCGGAAGAGCTATAAAAGTCTTAGCATCTTCAGGGCTTATCAGACTTAAAGAAGGCGCGGGCTTTAATCCTACTAAAGACGATATAGCAGAATACACGAAAAAAATTACGATTCAGGAACTTGCCGCGAACACAATTCCTTCAGCACTGCCGGACATTACTGCAGGAGTTATTAATGATACTTACGCCCTTGACTACGGTTTGAAAGCAAGCGATGCAGTTTTTGCAGACCGTGCCCGTGAGCAGGAATATTGGAATTTAATCGCCGCACGCACCGCAGACCTTGAAGACCCTGCTAAACTTGCAGTTTATATTAAAGTTGTTGACGCTTATCAGAGTGAAGCTATGAAAGCTCATCTCTCACAGCTTTACGGCGGATTTTTCAGACCTGTAGGCTGGGACGAAGGATTATTAACGCCTTTTGTTATTAAACATCAGCAGCAATAATTTTGATTTAGAGATTAAAAAGACTCCGGTAAAAAAATATCGGAGTTTTTTATTTTATTATTTTTAGTTTATTTTTAAGGAGAAGAAAATGGAACGAAATAAAATAATAGACATTACTCGAGGCTATGCAATGTTTCTTGTTGTTTTAGGCCATGCTATTCAATATGCAAATCCGGAAACAATGGACGAAAATATAATTTTTAGGCTGATATATTCTTTTCATATGTCGCTTTTTATGTTTATCAGCGGCCTTGCAGTTTCATACAGCAAAACAGAAATTAATTCCGATTGGCTCCGTAAGAGATTTTTTAATTTAATAATCCCGTTTTTTGCGTGGGGAATTATACCGTTTTTCTTTAATAAAAATTGGAGCGTTTTTTTTTCAAGCATGAAAGAACTGTTAATAAGCCCGGAGCACGGTTTATGGTTTCTTTTTGTTTTATTTGAAATCAGCTGCCTGCTGTATTTAATTAGCTTTATCAAGAAAAAATTTAACGTGGGGGGGGTAACTGAATTATTTTTTGTACTATTTATTATAGCTGCCGTCAATATTCTTGCGTTTTTTGTACCAATTATGGGTTTGCATTTAACTGCGTGGCATTCAATTTTTTTCTTTTCCGGTTTTTATGTTCTTTCGTTCAATAAAAAATTTCTAAACGGTCTCACTGTCGTTTTTGTTTTAATATGGCTCACGCTTGTATGTTTTTGGCGGAGAATTGAAGCACCGTTATTTATTCCTTACATTGAAAATTTCACGAACGGGATCGTCCTTAAATTAATTTCCCGTGCTTATCGATGGATTATTCCGTTCGGGGGCATAGCGTGTTCTTTTGTAATTGCAAAGGTAATTGAAAAATTTTGCGGAAATAAAATCGTATCTTTATTTTCATTAATTGGAAAAAGATCCGTAGAAATTTATATTTTGCAGAATTTCTTTTTTGGAATCATCGTTACGTCCAACACCGGATTAAATATCGTGATTAATTTTTTAACGGCTTTTATATTTTCGATAACAATTTCAGAATTATGCCGGAACGGAAAAATTTTCAAAATACTTTTCGGGAGATTGTTAAGCCTTAAAAAATGAGGAGCTAAGAAAATCATTTCTAACTCCTAACCCCTCACTCCTAATTTATTTATTTCATCGGTCTCATAGTCGGGAACAAAATAACATCTCTAATCGAGCGCGCTCCCGTCAAGAACATTACTATTCTGTCCATTCCGATACCCATTCCGCCTGTCGGGGGCAGACCTGCTTCAATAGCGTTGATAAAATCTTCATCGAAAACGTGAGCTTCATCATCACCGGCGGCTTTTTTGCGTGCTTGGTCTTCAAATCTTTCACGCTGGTCAATCGGGTCGTTCAACTCGCTGAAAGCGTTAGCAACTTCTTTGCCGAACATAAATAACTCAAATCTATGAGTATAATCAGGATTTTCTGGATCTCGTTTCGAGAGCGGAGAAATTTCCGTAGGGTGTCCGATTAAGAACGTAGGTTCAATTAATTTTTCCTCGCCGAATGTCTCGAAAAGCAAATTTAACACGGCGAACTTGCTTTCATTCCCTTTTAATTCGCCTCCGAGACCTTTAGATTTTGCGATTTCGCGGGCCTGTTCATCGGATTTAATTTCGTCAAAATCTACACCGGCGTATTCTTTCACAGCTTCGAGCATTGTAATTTTATTGAACGGTTTAGATAAATCTAATTTAATTCCGTTCCATTCTATTTCAAGAGTTCCGATAGCTTTGGCGGCATTTCTGATTAATTCTTCGGCCAAGTTCATCATGTCGACATAATTGCAGTAAGGCCAATAAACTTCCATCATTGTAAATTCCGGATTGTGCATTGTGTCAATGCCTTCGTTGCGGAAATTCCGTCCGATTTCATAAACTCTTCCCATCATGCCCACAACAAGACGCTTCAAATATAATTCAACGGCTATTCTCATATACATTTCTATGCTTAAAGCGTTATGGAAAGTCTTAAAAGGTCTTGCGTTTGCTCCGCCTGCTAATGCGGATAAAATAGGGGTCTCGACTTCAAGAGTTCCATGAGCTTCGAGAGTTTGACGGAAAGATGAAATAATTTTCGAGCGTTTTCTAAAAACTTCCCTAACATCGGGATTAGCAATTAAATCCAAATAACGCTGACGGTAACGTGTTTCAGTATCAGTGAGGCCGTGCCATTTTTCAGGAAGCGGGCGGATAGCTTTGCTCAAAAGTTTATATTCAGTGATTAAAATCGTAAGCTCTCCGCGCCGTGTTCTGCAGGGATAGCCGACAATGCCGATCCAGTCGCCTGTGTCGACCCATTTTTTAAGAAAATCGTATTCTTTTTCACCGACAGAATTTAATTGAAAATAAAGCTGAATTCTTGAAGTTTCATCCGCTAAATCAGCGAAAGTTGCTTTGCCCTGCCGTCTTATTGTCATAATTCGTCCGGCTGTTTTTATAACGCTGTCTTTAGCTTCCTGTTCAGGCTCTAAATAATCGAATTTAGTTCTGATTTCTTCAAGAGTTATTTCTCTGTCCCAAGTTTCATTTACATACGGGTCGTAATTTTCTTCGCTGCGAAGACGCAATAATTTATCTTTACGCTGTCTGACTATTTCATTTTCGTCATTATTAATATCAGGCATAAAAAAATTCCTCCTTAAAAAATTCTTAAAAAATCAAGATATATTTTAACAGCTATATTTTTCATGCAAAAATATTCATCCGGCCTTTAGTAATATCGCAATAGCCTTGATCCGTTATTCTGAGTTCGGGAATTACACTCAAGCATAAAAATGACATCACCATGAACGGATGAGAAATTTTTACGCCTAACCCGCCCGCTGAGTTTTCCATTTTTGCAAGTTCTTCAGCGATTTTTTCAGGCTCAAGATAACTCATTAATCCGCCGACAGGAAGAGCAAAAGATGATTTAATTTCTTCTCCGTCAGCAACGACAAGACCGCCGCGAAGATCTGCGAGAGCTTTCAAAGCCGTTATTATAGATTTATCATCTGCACCGGCAACAACAAAATTATGAGCGTCATGGGCAACTGATGAGCCTATTGCACCGCGTGTCAAGCCTAAACCTTTCACGAAACCTACGCCGAATTTCCCCGTATCGCGGTGTCTTTCAAGAACTACAATTTTAGCAACATCGTTTTCAATATCTTGAACAACAAAATTATTTTCGATTTTCGGCTTTAACTGCAAAGTTTTAGTTATAATGCTGCCTTCTGTAACGCCGATGACGTTAATTAAATTCGAGTTTTCAGCTTTGATTTTAATTTGCTCTTCGGACGGAATTTTTTTCACGTGAACTTTAATTGCCGGAGCTAAATATTTATAATCTGAAGCGTGATAAACTTCATTTCCCCGAACGATTTGACGGCCGTTTTTCCAGACGTATTCAATTCTAAAATTATCGTTCATGACTTCGGAATCTAAGAGTGAAAAGTCCGCAATTTTTCCCGGAGCTATTGAGCCTCTGTCATAAAGCCTGAAATATTCAGCAGGGCTTAACGTTACCATTCTGAGAGCCGCAAAAGGATTTAAGCCGTCTTTAATCATAATGCGCATTTTTTCGTCCATATGTCCGCGCTCAAAAATATATCGGGCCGTTAAATCATCGCTGACGACCATGCAGCGGGCGGCGTTCAAAATATTTTCGTGAATTAAAGGCAGTAAAGTTTTAAGATTAGGGAAAGAAGCTCCCTCACGGATTTGAATCCACATACCGCGCTTTAATTTTTCTTTTGCTTCGTCAATGTCTACACATTCATGATCAGAATTTACTCCGGAAACAAGATAAGCGTTGAGATTTTTCCCTGTAACTCCGGGAGCGTGGCCTGTCAAAGGAACATCACCGGCGGCTAAAATTTTTCCCCAAGTTTCGGGGTCTCCGGCTATAACGGCAGGAAAATTCATCATTTCGCCTAAATGTTGAGTTAATTTTTTGTCGAACATTGATTTAATTGCGTTCATGTCTAATTCTTCATAAGGAGTTTCAAAATCAGAAGCAGGAACGCAGGACGGAGCACCGTAAAAAATATCAATAGGAAGTCCGCGCGAAGCCGTGAACATATAATCAAGTCCGGCCATTCCCAGAGCGTTTGAAATTTCGTGAGGGTCAGCCATTACCGTACTCGTGCCGTGCAAAGCTACAGCATAAGCAAAAGCCGGAGGTGTCATCATAGTGCTTTCAATATGGGCGTGGCCGTCAATCATGCCGGGAATTAAAACTTTTCCATGAGCGTCAAAATTCACGAGGCCGTTATAATCTTTTCCGATGCCGACAATTTTTCCGCTGTATACGGCAACGTCAGCAAGTTCATATTCGAGTGTAAAAACATTGGCGACACGGGCATTTTTTATAACTAAATCGGCCGGAAAATCTCCGCGTGCTGCTGCTGCTAATTTATTCATTAATAAAACTCCTTTTCATTAATTAGGAATTAGGAATGAGGGATTAGGAATTTATTTCTTAAATACAAAAATTTTACTTGCAACGTAATTCAAAATAACTACGATAATATTTGAAGCAACTTTTACCCAAACATCATCGAAGCCGATTAAATCCGCAAAAACATACATAATAACAACATCAAAAATTCCTGTTGCAATTCTGCACGCAAAAAAATTCACAGCTTCGTGAAATCTTGCTCTAAATTTTTCAGGCTCGCTCTCGAAAACATATTTCCCGTTAGTGTAATAAGCAAACAAAACGGCCAAGAACCACGCTGTTATTGTTGACGGAACGACAGCTAAATTAAAGACACGCGAACACAGCCAATAAAGAAAAATGTTAATCAGTGTCGTTAAAACTCCGAAAACACCGTATAAAAAAAGTTGCTTAAGAGATTTCATTAAAAATTTTCCTTTATGCTAAAAAATAAGCAGCTAAAATTTTCGTAAGCAATGCAAAAATCCACGCGACCGCACACTGCCATATTACAACGCCTAATGCCCACCTGCCTCCTAATTCGCGTTTTATAGAAGCTACAGCCGCTACGCACGGAGTATATAATAAACTGAAAACTAAGAGCGAAGCCGCTGAAACGGGCGAAATAACCGCGCTGACGTTTGCTCCGAATAAAACTTCAAGAGTTGAAACTACGCTTTCTTTCGCCATGAAGCCGCTGATTAATGACGTGCATATTCTCCAGTCTCCAAGCCCTAAAGGATTAAATATAGGCGCGATAAGCCCTGCAAGTCCTGCTAAAATACTTTCATTAGGATTTGAAGTCAAACTTAAATGAAAATCAAAACTTTGTAAAAACCAAACAACTATCGTAGCTATAAAAATTACTGAAAAAGCACGCTGAAGAAAATCTTTTGCTTTCTCCCATAAAAGCCACAAAACATTTTTTGCTCCGGGCATTCTGTAATTCGGAAGTTCCATTACGAACGGAACAGGCTCGCCCTTGAATAAAGTTTCTTTGTAAAGCAAAGCAACTAAAATTCCTGCGATAATTCCTAAAACATAAAGACCCGTAATAATTAATCCGCCATGCTTCGGGAAAAAAGCATTTACAAAAAAAGCATAAATCGGCAATTTAGCAGTACAGCTCATGAACGGAGTTAACAAAATTGTCATTCGTCTGTCTCTTTCACTTGGAAGAGTTCTTGTAGACATTACAGCCGGAACAGTACACCCGAAGCCTATTAACATCGGGACAATACTGCGCCCTGAAAGCCCGATTTTTCGCAGTAATTTATCCATGAAGAAAGCAACACGCGCCGAATAACCAGAATCTTCGAGGATAGATAAAAAGAAAAACAAAGTTATTATTATAGGCAGGAAACTTAAAACGCTTCCGATACCGGCAAAAATTCCATCGATTATTAAACCGTGAAGAACGCTGTTGACATTCATTGAGACCATGAAAGCGTCAGCCGCCTCCGTGAAAGTTTCAATATAGCCTTCTAAAACTTCCTGAAAATATGCGCCGATAACGTTGAACGTCAAATAGAAAATCGCAAACATTACCGCTATAAAAATCGGAAGAGCTGAATATTTACCCGTTAAAATTGTGTCGAGCCATTGGCTTCTTAAATGTTCTTTGCTTTCTTTGGGCTTTTTGACGGACTGCGAACAGACTTTTTTAATAAATTCAAATCTCATATCGGCTATAGCTGCATTACGGTCAAGGCCGCGTTCATTTTCCATTTGAATTATTATGTGTTCGAGCATTTCTTTTTCATTTTGCTCAAGTTTTAGCTGTTTGAGAACTAACGGATCATTTTCGATGACTTTGCTTGCGGCAAATCTCAAAGGAATTTCAGCGCGCTCGGCATGGTCTTTAATTAAATGCGAAATTGCGTGCAGGGCTCTATGAACAGCTCCGTTGTGATCATTTTCATCGCAAAAATCGTAACGCGCCGGCTTTTCTTGATATTTAGCGATATGTACGGCGTGTCTGACAAGTTCGTCAACACCTTCATTTTTTAGAGCCGAAATAGGAATTACAGGAACTCCCAAAAGAGATTCCATTTTGTTAATATCAATCGTTCCGCCGTTGCCGCTGAGTTCGTCCATCATGTTTACAGCCACGACCATAGGAATTTGCATCTCTAAAAGCTGTACGGTCAAATATAAATTCCGTTCTATATTAGTAGCGTCAATGATATTAATAATTGCCTTAGGTTTTTCGTCCAAGACGAAATGACGCGAGATTAATTCTTCGCCGCTGTAAGGAGACATTGAATAAATTCCGGGCAAGTCCGTTACTAAAGTATCGGGGTGGGCTTTAATCATTCCGTCTTTACGGCTTACTGTAACGCCGGGAAAATTTCCTATGCGCTGCTTTGCTCCCGTAAGCTGATTAAATAAAGTTGTTTTTCCTGAATTTTGATTGCCTACGAGCGCGAAAGTTAAAATAGTTCCGTCAGGTAAAGGCTTGCTTTCGCCTTTAATGTGATATTTGCCTTCCTCACCGAGTCCGGGGTGTTCAGTTCTTGAAAAAGTTTTAGAAGCTGAAAAATTTTTTTCGCCCGTCTGTCCAACCGGCAGGGTCTCGTTTTTTTCGAGAGGTTTAATTTCAATACGTTCAGCATCATCAAGCCTTAAAGTTAATTCGTAGTCATGTATTCTAATTTCTAAAGGGTCGCCCAGCGGAGCAAGTTTTATCATTTTGACTTCAGCACCGGGAATTATTCCCATATCGAGTAAATGCTGACGTAAACTTCCCTCGCCGCCGACAGATAAAATTGTTGCGCTTTGATCGATTTCAAGTTCTTTGAGATTCATTTTTATTTTAATTTACAAACCTTTCTATAAAACAAGTAGGAATCAGGAAGTAAAAAACTTCTCATCCCTAATCTTTCTAATTTTTATTTTCCTGATTCTTTCAAAAATTCTTCAACAGAAATATTACTTTGCCGCAGAACTCCACGCAATGTTCCTACAGCAAGTTCATCATGCAATGGCACAATACATACTTGCGAACCATTTCGCATTACTGCATGACTGCCCTTTGTTCGTGTCCATGAAAATCCCATACGCTGAAGAATTTTTACAACGTTCAGCCCTGAAAATCCGCGTAACTCAGGCATCGAAAGTCGTCAACAAAAAGCGCCCGCGAGGCGAGTATTCAGTTTCTTCCATGTATAGCTGCGTGGCTTCTTTTAGATTTTCTAAAGCCTGCTCTATTGTTTCGCCTTGACTTATAGAGCCGACTTCGGGACATTCAGCAACGTATAAATTTTCTTCTTTATAAATTAAAGCAGCGTAAGTCATTGAATAAACCTTTCTAACTGTCCTAAAATTTCACGCGTCATTACTAACATTCTCTGCCCTATCCACGGCGATAATAAAACTATGCAGAAACACACAGCTAAAATTTTGGGAATAAAAATTAAAGTCTGTTCCTGAATAGACGTAGCTGTCTGTAAAATTCCGATTAAAAGTCCGATTATCATAGCCGTTAATAAAATCGGCAGAGTTACAGAAATCATTGTCCAAATTGCTGCGGTTAAAATATCAATTAAACTTAAATTAGTAACAGGCATTTTTATTTTCTCCTAAAAAATTTTTAATTACAGCTGTGATGCCCGCAGTTATGGCCGTGATGTTCGTGGCCATGATGATCGCAATGAGGATCGGGGTTAAATTCGAGTTTTCCTGCTAAATAATTTTTCACAGCCTCGTCAGCACTGCCGGTAACTCCTGCGAAAAATTTTATTCCCGCTCCGGTTAAAGCGTTCTGAGCTCCCGAACCTATACCGCCGCAAATTAAAACTTCCGCGCCGTTGTCTTTTAAGAAGCCTCCTAAGGCTCCGTGTCCCTGACCATTAGTATTAATGACTTCAGAAGATTTTATTTCGCTGCCCTCGATGTCATAGAACTTAAAATTTTCTGTATGTCCGAAATGCTGAAAGATATTACCGTTTTCTTTGTCGAATGTAACTGCAATTTTCATTTTTAATTTTATAAATCCTTTCACAAAATTTTGTTTTAATTATATAACGTGAAGTTATGCTAAAATTCCAAAATAAGGAGGGCGAATAATTTGCATGAAATTATTTTTTATCAAGACAAAAAAGGCAATAAGCCTGTAAAAGATTACATCGAAGAATTAGAAAGCAAAAACGATAAAGACAGCCGCATCAAATATAATAAAATTATCGAATATTTATTAATTCTTCGCGATTTGGGAACTTCAGCGAATGAAAATTACATGAAACATATCGAGGGCGAACTTGGGGAATTAAGGCCGAACAAAGATAGAATTTTTTTTGCCGCGCTGCTTGATGATTCTTTTGTTTTGCTGCATAGTTTCGTTAAAAAAACAAAAAAAACGCCACACAGTGAAATCGAAAAAGCGAAACGTGAATTAAAAGAATTTAAGGAGATGAATAATAATGGCTTATAAAAATGGTTTTTTGCTCTTTGACGATGAATTTATAAATCAACACTGGACTCCCGAAGAAATTGCAGAAGCTGAGGCTAATGCTGCTGAAGTAACAAAAATCATTGAAGACGAACAAGCCGGATTAATTACACATGACGAAGCTGTTATACGCTTTTATGTTCATGACTTTGATGCTGCTTATAACGATTTAGAAGACGCAATTAATGACGGAAATATTGAAACAGTCCGCGAAGTTTGGGAGCGTATGCAGGAAGCAAAATCAAGAATAACAGCACTGCCCGAAGCTGTGAATGCTTAATCGTGTGTAAATTTACGAATTGACCGCTGCTCCTTTTATTTATAAAATTTTCGCAATTCACAATTTTAATTTTAACAAAAATTAATTTTTTAGGAGGGCAGTTTTATGCGAAAAAGTTTTGTTTTTATTTTAGCTCTTTGTGTTTGTTCCTTAACATTTGCTCCGGCGTTCTCGTCTGAAGTTCCTGACTTTAATTTTTCGTTCCCCCGTCCCGGCCGTACAACAATGAATGACTGGTCGGCAGCGTCTGCTATCGTTCAGGCTGTTCAGCGTCCGAATATCCCCGCAAAAGAATTTAAGGTCGAAAATCCCGGCGATAATGCCCGCAAAGCTATTCAAGACGCTATCGACAAAGCCAATGAAGCAGGCGGCGGAAAAGTCGTTGTCCCTGCAGGCGATTATTTCTGCAAAGGTCCGATAGTCCTCAAGAGCTGCGTTGAGTTACATCTTGAAGAAGGCGCGAAATTGTTATTCAGCCCCGAACCTTCAGATTATCTCCCTGTCGTAAAAACACGTTGGGAAGGTACGGAACTCATGAATTACTCGCCAATGATTTACGCTTACGGACAGCATGATATAGCTTTAACAGGCAAAGGCTCAATCGACGGCAACAAAGACAGCGTATTTCATTCATGGAAAAAACTCGAGAAGCCCGACCAGCAGCAGTTAAGACTTTGGGGAGCAGCCGGAACTCCTGTCGAAGAAAGAATTTTCGGCGAGGGACATTATCTGCGTCCCTGCATTATCGAGATTAATTACTGCGAGAGAGTTTTACTCGAAGATTACACCGTTATGAATTCTCCGTTCTGGATTAATCACCTTAACTGCTCTAATCACGTTCAAGTCAGAAAATTAAAAGTTAATTCCATGTTCGCAAACAATGACGGCGTTGACGTAGAGTCCTGCAAATATGTCATTATCGAAGAAAATATTTTCAGAACCGGCGATGACTCAGTTGTCGTTAAATCCGGACGCGACTATGACGGAAGAAAAGTCGGCCTGCCTTCAAAATATGTCGTAATCCGCAAGAACGATATGGGCGGTGAAGACGGTATAGCTTTAGGCTCTGAAATGTCCGGCGGAATTGCTTACGTTTTCTTTGAAGATAATATCCTCAGAGACGGACAAAGCGCAGTAAGGTTCAAAGCTAATCTTGACCGCGGCGGCACTTGCGAACACATAAGAGTACGCAACATGAAAATCGCAAACTTCGATAATTTCATTTGGTTCCAGCTTAATTACCCGGGCGAACTCGGCGGAAATTTCCCGACTGTTTATAAAGACCTCGTCTTTGAAGATATTACTGTCGAGAGCCTCAAAGGAAAATTATTTGAGTGCCACGCTCCTAAGGGCTATCCTTTACAGGACGTAATGCTCAAAAACGTTAAGATTAAGAAAGCCGAAAATTCAAATTTCATTCTTGAAAACGTTTCAAATCTCGTCATCGACAATCTTGAAATCAACGACCAGAAAATGAACGGCGTTTTATCATCATTCTAAAATTAAAAAAATTAGGGGTCAGAAAAAACTCCTCACCCCCTGTCTGCCGACAGGCAGGCCTAATTCCTAACTCCTCACCTAAATTTATTTTCTAACCTTTTGAAAGTCCCATGCGTCCTAAAATTTGATCGCAAAGTAATTGAAGCTCAGCTATAATTTTTGCTTTCATGCTTAAACCTCCAAGAACTCCCGAATAAGCAAGAACAGCCGGAACAACATTTCCGAATTTGTCTTTAAGTTCCGCGCCGAAAATCGTAGTATTATCCCTCACGAACTGCGGGAAAACTTCATAATCAGCCTCTAATTTATGGAAAAATCCTAATTCAGCGTCAATTAAAGTCTTGCCCTTTGAAACGTGAGCCATCATCGGAACAACTCCGAGCATTTTCAAAGAAAGCGGAGTATATGACGAGCCCTCTAATTTATTAATATATTCGCGGCATTCATCGCGGCAGGAGTCAATAAGTCTTCCTAATAAATAAATTCCCTCCGAAGACATAGCGTCAAGTTTTGTAGGAGCAATGTAATAATCACTCGCATAAAGAGCACTTTTAACCGTGAAATTAAAATTTACGGGGCAGTCAATCAAAACTAAATCATATTGATATTCAAGAGTTGATAAAGCGGGTTTAAGACAGCTTATAGTTTTCATGTAATTTTCTGCAATAACTTTTTCATCGTCGCCGCCTAATAAATTCGAGAGTTTTATATCAATACCGATTAAATTTATATGAGACGTAATTAAATCTAATCTGACATCACCGAAAGTTTTTTTAACTATTAACGGCCTTAATGACGGAAGCTCTTTGCCTTCGACAACAGGCTCAAAAAAATTTTTTATCGTTTTATTCTGTGATAATTTACTTTCCCATTCGGCGCGGGTCATGAAATTAAATGTCAAATTATTCTGCGGATCTAAATCTATGAGCAAAACTCTATAGCCTTTTGAAGCCGCATAAGCCCCAAGATTAGCCGTTAATGTTGTCTTTCCTACGCCTCCTTTGAAATTAATTACTGAAACAGTTTTCATTTTATAAATTTCTCCTTTTTAATTTATGGTACGTTCGTAAAACTTTTTAACACGCTCATAACAACTAAATTCCAGCCGTCAGCCATTATAAATAATAAAATCTTAAACGGCAGTGAAATCATCATCGGCGGAAGCATCATCATTCCCATTGCTAATAAAACGCTTGATACTACCATGTCAACGACTAAGAACGGAATATAAATAACTACGCCCATTTGAAACGCCGTTTTTAACTCGCTTAACATGAAAGCCGGAATTAAAATTTGAGTAGGAACTTCAGATTGATTAGCAGGTCTCGGAGACTGCGACATTGAAATTATCAGCGATAATTCTTCCTGACGGGTGTATCTGAACATGAAATCTCTTACGGGATTAATTGCGTTGTCCCAAGCCTGTTGAGCTTCTATATTTCCTGACATATAAGGCTCGAGAGAATTGTTATACACCTGCTCCCAAGTCGGATACATCGTGAACATCGTTAAAAATAATGCTAATCCCGCTATAACCTGCTGAGGCGGAGACTGCTGAAGACCTATAGCCCTTTGAACAAATCCCAAAACTATAATAATCCGCGTGAAACTCGTTACCATTAATAAAATCGCAGGCACGAGACTTAACACGGTCATTAAAGCCAAAATCTGTAAAGTTAAAGCTACATCGCGGGGCGAATCGGCCTGACCTACTCCGAGCGTTATAGACGGCAATGGAATTGTCCCGGAAAGTTCAGGGGCTCGCGGAGGATTTAAGATAGCAGCAGAAGAAATATCACAAAAATTAAAAATTAAGAAGCAGACGAGAAACACTAAAAAAATTTTTTTAATCATTCCTCACTCCTCACTCCTAATTCCTCATTATTTTTCTTCCATTGCTCATAACTCCAACGGCCAAGAAGACAAGCACCGCCTTGAGTTAAAACAAAAGCAATAACATCTGGCCCGCAATGAACAACAAAAAACATATCCCTGCCGGTCAGGCGCAGGGACGATAATATTTCAATCTTTACGGCACTTGAGCATGTCGCGTTAGAATTATGTTTCTTGAAATATTTTACGAATAAAAATGCTCCCATTGACATAAAAATTAACGCGGCTGCTGCCCGGATTATATAGGCCGTAAGACTTATGCTTTGAATTTTATGACAGCACCTTTGTAATAGCTTCGACAACTCTCTCCGGCTGGAAAGGTTTGACGATAAAGTCATTAGCTCCGGCCTGTATAGCTTCGATAACCATAGGCTGTTGTCCCATAGCTGAGACCATGACTATTTTCACACTGGGGTCAAGAGCCTTAATCGCTTTCACTGCGTCTATTCCGTTCATCTCAGGCATAGTAATATCCATTGTGATGATGTCGGGCTTGTATTTCTGAAAGGCCGCTACACCTGCCTTGCCGTTTTCAGCTTCGGCGACGACTTCAAAATCATTTTTCGTGAGAATGTCTTTTAACATCATACGCATAAATGCTGCGTCATCGACTATTAAAACTTTTTTGCCCATCTCGAAAACTCCCTTAAATTAAGAAATTTAATTTTAATTTTTAGTGCATTATAGCACGACTTTTTTTATTATATATTAAAAATTTAAGCGTTTTATTTTGAGTTACTTGCAACAATATCCGTAATTCTTACGCCGAAATTTTCATCAATTACAACAACTTCACCGTGAGCAATCATTTTGCCGTTCACTAAAATATCGACAGGTTCGCCTGCCATTTTATCGAGTTCAATAACTGCGCCGGTATTCAACGCTAAAATTTCTGAAACGCTTTTTCTTGCCTTGCCGAGCTCAACAGTAACCCTTACGGGAATATCGGCGATTAAATCAATCGGGCTTGGTTCTCCTCCTGCACCGCCGCCTCCTAAAGGCTGAAAAGCTGCCGGCCTTACATCAACTGCCGGACCCACGTTGCTCCGTCCTCCTCCCATAAGATTGTTACCGCCGCCTCCGAAACCTCCCGATGACTGCTGAGGCTCTGCAGGTTTTTTGCCCTCAAGAGCGTCGCGCATATAGCCTGCTATCGTCAAGGCATCGTTAAGGGTCAAGCACGTCCACATATTAAAAGGCTCAAGACCCTCAATAGTAACGCTGACGGGACTTGCCCAAATTTTAGTATCTGCAGGTTCGAGAGCAAAAGCGTGCCAGCCTTCCTCGCCGGGTGCTGAACTCGTGTTTTCGGGCATTAAACGCCTTCCTGCTAACATTGCCGCTAAACTCGTAAACGCTGAGCCTACGATTTGACTTAATCCCTCCTGCGCCGCTCCCCAGTACATATCATTAGGTTCAGGAACAGGATTTCCTGTGCCGCCCATCATGAAGTCCGCGAGAGTTAAAGCTCCTCTCTGTTCAACGACAATAGCAAGCGGAATATCGTCCATGCCGCCGAAAGTACTTGAAAATAAAAAAGGAATTTCAGGAAATTTCGCGGAAAAATCGTCCTGCGTCAAAACTTCGGGGCTTCCCGTGTTAGTTGTAACATTTTTGCCGGCGAGCATATTAATGACGCTGTTCTCTGAATTAGCGAAAGTATCAGAAACTTTTGCTAACTGCTCAGCATCAGCGTCTGAAATTTCGTCCATGTCGCCCAAGTCTGCTGCTCCGGCTAATAGGGCGTTAATTTCATCGGGGCTTAATAAATCATCAGACATTTTTAATTAATCTCCTCTTTAATCTTGTTCTTCGTTACCGGCGGGCAGTTCGGGCATTTCCTGAGTCAAAACTTTTACAAGTTCGACAGCCATATGACCGTTAAGAGTTCCAGGTCTTGCCTTAAATCTTATCTGATTGCCGACCCGGACATCAATTTGAGCGTCTTTGAGTTCGTCAAGTTTAATAACATCGCCGGTTTGAAGCGCGTAAACGTCATTCAATGATAAAACAGTATGGCCGAGTTCCATAGCAAGAGGCATTTTAACCTGCATCATTGAGTTATTCAGCCACGTCTTCATTTCGGGGTCTGCCTTATGGCTCGTTGATGCGAACCACTGCTGGCTCGAAAGTCTGTCCATAATAGGCTCAATTAAAAAATACGGAAAACATAAACTCACCATGCCTTCAACGTCTGAAACTCTAAGTTTCATAATGACGACTAAAACCATGTCGCTCGGTGAACAAATTTGAACGAAGAACGGATTACTCTCCATGCTTTCAAATCTAAAACGAACGTCAACGACTGTGCTCCAGCTGTCTTCGAGTAACTCTAAAATTCTCATAATTACTCTCTCGACTACAGTTTTTTCTATATCCGTAAGTTCTCTGACTGTGCCGATAAAAGTTCCGCGTCCGCCTAACATTCTATCTATAATAGTGAAGACTAACGCCGGATTAATTTCGATTAACATTGAGCCCTCAAACGGGTGCATTTCAATTAATCCGATTACAGTCGGCTGAACCATGTAATTTACAAATTCTTCATAAGCTAACTGTTCAACCGAAGCAATTTCAGCTGAAACTATCGAGCGTATTAAAGTCGATAAAACCGTTGTCATCTGGCGCGCAAAACTTTCATGAATCATCTGAATAGCACGAAGCTGGTCTTTGCTGAATTTATCCGGACGTTTGAAGTCGTAGATTTTTAATTTAGCATATTCGTCAGCTTTCGCGGCTATGTCATCAATGCTTGCGCCGCCTTGAATAGACTTTAGTAAGTCGTCTATAGCGTTCTGTGATAATACATCAGGCATTTTGAAAACCTATTGCAAAATCATGCTCTCGAACAAAACATTAACGATCGGAGCTTCTCCGCCTACGTCCGGCAGCATTCTGTTTAATGAGCGTTTAATATCGCCTGCAAGCTGTAATGCTCCCTCCGCGCTCATCAAGTCATCATAAACTCTATCTTTCATGAGCATGAAAATTTCACTCCTAATTCTATTCATCCAGCCAGGAGACTGAACGAGAGCAGACGCTCCCTCTTTTTCAACAAGTTCGAGAGATAAAGCGCAGTCTATAACATGACGGCCTGCTCCGGCCAAGTTGCTCGTAAACTGCCCGATTGAAACTATAGGACCGGGCTCTTGAATAACTTTTCCGGTGCCGATTTCGTTAGTATCTGTCGGAGCCATAGTCCGGCCAAGAACTAAACCTCCGCCAAATCCTGCCCCGAACATTACGAGACCGACTATTGCGAATATTAAAATGCGTTTCATTTATTCTTTTATCCTCCAGAATGAAAATCTAAATATTTATTTTATAAAAAAGTCTGTCCGGCTAACTGGCTTTTTCGAGCAATTCTTCATCAACAGATATTGCTATAGGTTTCACTATTAAAGACGGGTTCGGAATTTTCATTCCCTCGTCTTGATACGCTAACATCATTTCATGAGCGGCATCTTTCAGCATATTTTCGCAGTCTTCCATATCTTTACCGCTCGTTAAAACATTCGGCCATTCAAGAAGCTGTCCCATAATATAATTTTCTGCAAGTTTCGTGTAACAAGCCGTAAAATTTTTTAACATAATTATTTTTCACTCCTTAACGTTTCGGATATAAAAATCTCTAAAATATCGGCTGAAGTTTTGCGTCCTTGCAGACTTCGTTAGCAGATATTCTATCGAAAATATTATGCCTTTTCACCGCAGTTGCTCTTCCGTCTTCATGAACATAAAAACTGTGTTGCTTTCACTCACGCTTTAAGAAAAAACCGCTCTGCTCTAAATATCTTATTAAATCTTTACGTTTAACGGACATTTACGAGCAATGCCTCTTCTTGCTGTAAACATTCAGGAGCAACAGTTACGGACATAGGTTCAATAATAAGTTGAGCATACGGTATTTTACGCCCGTCATCTTTATATAATTCAGCCATTTCGTTAGCCGCTTCCATTAATAAATCCCGGCAGTCTTCTAAGTCATCGCCTTCTGTAATTACGCCCGGCCATTCAAGAAGTTTGCCCATATATCCATGTTCTAATTTTCTGTAACAAGCCGTAAAATTTTTTAACATTATTATTTTTTCACTCCTTAACGTTTCGGATATTGCGACAGGAAAACAATTTCAACACGTCTATTCAAAGCTCTGTGTTCAGCTGTGTCATTCGGGACTATAGGCTGAGAAGAACTATAACCGACCGCCTGAAGTTTCGCAGGGTCAAAACCTCCCGCACTCTCCATGTAACTTGCAACGACAGCGGCTCTCATTGCGCTGAGCCCCCAGTTGTCGCGGTAAATTCCGCCGTTCAAAATTCCAGAGTCAGTGTGCCCCTCAACAGCGGCGGCAGGAACTCTATTTTTTACGAGTTCCGAAATTTTATATAAAGCCCTTTGGCCTTCAGGTCTTAAATCAGCACGGCCGGGCAAAAATAAAAACTGATCGCTGATTGATACAGCTACACCGCGCTGATTAATAGAAACTTGAATATCACGGGTTAAATTTTCCGAACGCAAAAAAGAATTTAACGTGTAAGCTACGTGCCTCGTATCAAGTTCAACACGTTCGCTTGCTCCCGGACTTTGACCGACTTCGCCGCTTTTATTAGGGTCTTGGCTCTCTTCTGTCGTAACTCCGCCTTTCAAAACTCCGAGCGAACCTTTCAGCGATAATAAAGCCTTTTGAAATTTTTGCGAGTCTACAGACGACATAGCAAACAATAATATAAAGAAACATAATATTAACGTAACCATGTCGCCGTATGTTCCCATGTAGAACGGAGCGGAAAGTCCCGGCTCTTCAGGTTTTTTCTGACGTGCCATTATTCGCCCTCCTGATTAAACGCTTCACGCATCTTCGGCGGTAAGTAAACTTTTAATTTTTCTTCAACAATTCTCGGGTTTTCTCCGGCTTGTATAGCTAAAATTCCTTCGACCATAAGCTCCATAGCTTTGACTTCTTCGGCTGAACGTGCTGCTAATTTCTTTCCTGTCGGGATTGCAAACATGTTCGCAAGCATTGAACCGTACATTGTCGTTATTAACGCAACGGCCATACCGGGACCAAGCGCGCTGACGTCCTGAAGGTTTCCTAACATTGCTATAAGGCCGATTAATGTTCCTATCATTCCGAAAGAAGGCCCGAACTCAGCAAGAGTATCAAACATTGATTTATTTTGGCTGTGCCGGTCTTCAAAAACTCCAATTTCTGTATCTAAAATAGCTCTGACGAGTTCCGGGTCTGTACCGTCAACAACTAACTGAATAGCTTTCCTCATGAAATCGCTGTCAACTTCCGCAACATCTGCTTCAAGCGATAATAATCCCTCACGGCGCGCCTTTTCTGCAAAGCTGACTATCATCTGCACCATGCCTATTAAGTCCGGCGGATTTGAAAAGAAAACGCTCTTGAAAGTTCCGCCGATATTTTTAAGCCTGCTGCCGGGATTTGAAATAACCGTAGCTCCGATAGCTCCGCCGAGTGTTATCATGATAGAAGGAACGTCAATATAAGCCCCGAAATTTCCGCCCGAAGCCATTGACGCTAAAACTAATATCCATGTTGCAAGAAATCCTATAAGACTTGTTAAATCCAAAGTGAACTCACCTCTGCCGTATTTATTGCTCTTCCGCTTCGCCGCTACTGTCTGCGATTATACATGTATAACCGGCCGTTTTTCTAAAAGCTAAAACTTTTTTATAAACGTCGCGGACTTTTTCTCTCACGACGTATCTATGCCCGTTAAGCAGCCGCAAAACAGTATCCGGCGTAACGTCTATTGTTTCAATCATGTCTGAGTTTAATAAAAATGCCTCGCCATTCAGACGATGTAGTTCAATCATTATAATATAAAATGCCTTTCTGAATAATTTTTCTAATTTTAATTTTATCTATAATTTTCATGAAACAAAATTTTATTTTTCGTGTTATAATTCTCTCATAAAAATTTCTCGGCATGGGTCGGGAAATTATTTTTTTCCACTCATTTTTCCACTCAAAAAATTTTAATTTCAATTAGCTGCCGTAAAATTTTATAAATATCTCTCACGAAAAAAATTTAATTTCATTTTTAATCTGCTCCTTCAAAAATTCACGAAACAAAAATTTATTTTTTTTATAATTTTTATTTTTTCGGATATATTTACATAATTATACGATTTTAAGAGAAAAAAGCGATAAAATAGAAGTAATTAAAATTAAAAAAATTTTTTCCGGAGGTTTTTTTAAGACAATGCCCGAAAATATCAAAGAACTTTATAACAAAACTGATTTTATTATCAGCGGCGGTGCTTTAGAAATTTTAACAGGTTTCCTGAACGATAAAGGTATCAAGGCTCTTGTTGTTGAAAAAGCTGATGCCGAAACCCTTAACGTTATTGACGCGGCCGGAGTAGTTCCCGCAAGTCTTTCCATTAAAAACTGCACGGCGGGGCTTTTTACATCCGGTGTCGCTAAAGAAGCCTTTGAAATTGATTTTTCAAAAGGTAATGACGAGTGGCCGGGAGTTATTAGAATTCGCGGTGCGGAATGGGAGGTTTATCTTTTACTTAAAAATTTACCTGCAGATATTGACGCTTTCATCGAAGAATTAAAACCCTGCGCAGGATTAATAGGACTTTGGCAGAAAGTCAAGAAAACTTCAGAAATGGAGAAAAAATTATCGCGGCTTTCTTACATGATTTTAGCGACAAAAAGCACTCTCGCTTCAATCTTTGAGCCTATGCCGCTTCCTTATTTTGCTTCGTTCTTGTCGGACGTTTTACAGGAAAGTTTATTCCCGAAAACTTTAGCAATTCTTAAAGACGAGGGAAATTATTTGACAGTTCTTCACGGAAAAATCGATAACATTCCCGAACGAAAAGGAATTTTCGCATCGCAAATTCTTCCGCCTAACCCGATTGTCGAGCATAAAAATTCTCATGTTGATGTAATTCTGCCCGTTGCTGAAAGCGACAGCCGTTTATTCGCTCTCATGAGCTGGGACAAACTTCCTAACGATCAGACCCTGAATTTCCTCGAACTTTTAGGAAACTTGGCCGTCCGTGCCGTAGCGATTAATAATTTACGTCAGAAATCCCGTCAGAATGAAGCTAATATGTCATCGGGAGAGTTTTCAATTTTGTCGCTCTCGAACGTCTTGAAAGTTTTGCGCGGTTCTGAAAGCAGAGAAAAATTTATCTCGCTCTTAGTCGATATTTTTATCGAACAGGGACGAATGAAAGACTGCATTTTTGTAGCTTGGGACAAAGCCCGAAAAGGCTACGCAATCGCCGAACATAGAACAGGAAAATTTAAGGCGGATAACTCAACTTTGCTTCCGTCTTCGGGAAATTTAACCGGAGAAAAAATCCGCGAGTCTTATTACGACCTCAGCAAAGAAAAAGCCGAAAATGTTTTCAAGTCTTGGGGGCTTGCAGGTTGTCCTTGGGAAGAAATTTCTAAAATGAAATTTATTTTCCCTATCTGCGATGATAATTCTCTCGAGGGTTTTATAGCACTCGGAGGACAGCAGGAGGGAGGACCTCTCGACCGTTCCGAATTGACTTCACTGCAGTTAATAGCGCAGTTCGCCGCTTACGAATTCAGAAGATTTGAATAAGGCGGATATGGAATTTCTAAAAAGCGGATTTTCTTACGAAGATTTACTGCGTATTGATGAAAAAAATCTGCCCGTTCTGGCTGATGAAGTGCGGGCAGTTATTATTGACACCGTGAAGAAAAACGGCGGTCATTTAGGCTCGTCTCTCGGAGTTGTTGAATTAACTATAGCTATGCTTAGAAAATTCAATCCCTTCAACGACAGAATAATTTTTGATGTCGGCCATCAGTCTTACCCGTATAAAATTTTGACTGACAGATTTGATAAATTTTCAACTTTAAGACTTATGGACGGTCTTTCAGGTTTTCCGAGACGTTCTGAAAGCCCCTGCGACCATTTCAACACCGGACACAGCAGTACATCAATATCTGCGGCTCTGGGCTATGCTAAGGCTCGGGATTTACTGCACGAAAAACGGCACATTATAGCTTTCATCGGGGACGCTTCATTAATTAACGGGCTCGCTCTTGAGGCTTTGAATTACGTTCACGAAACTAACACGAAATTAATTATAGTTTTGAACGATAACAGGCATTCAATTTCAAACAGGGTCGGAGGTTTTTCGACAATGTTAGCGCGGCTTTCTTCAAATAATTTATATACGAGATTTAAGAACGAATTAAAATTAAAAATGAAAGCTAACCGGATTGAAAAAATTTTGAGGAAGTTCCGCGATACTTTCAAATTTTTAATTAAACCGTCTAATATGTTCGATGAACTTGATATAAATTATTGGGGGCCTTTTGACGGACATAATATTAAAAAAGCTGAAGAAATTTTTGAACTCGCTAAAAATTTCAAGCGTCCTGTTCTTTTGCATTTTAATACTATTAAAGGAAAAGGCTTGCGCGAAGCTGAAGAAAATCCTACGAAATATCACCAGCTTTCTCCGTTAAATGAAAAAAAATCCCGCACTTGGAGCGAGGCCGCATCAAAAATCGCCGAAGAGTTAGCAATGAATGACGATAGAATAATCTGCTTCACTGCCGCAATGGCTACAGGCGTTAAACTCGAAAAATTTGCACGTGAATTTCCCGATAGATTTTTTGATGTCGGAATTGCTGAAAGTCATATGCTCACAATGGCCGCAGGACTTGCCGCAGGAGGTATGAGGCCGTGGGTCTTTATTTACTCAACATTTTTACAACGCGCTATGGATCAGTTGATGCACGATATAGCTTTGCAAAATCTTCCCGTTGTAATTATGGTAGACCGGGCAGGGCTTTCAGGCTCTGACGGCGATACTCATCAAGGAGTTTTAGATATTTCTTGGGGGCGTGCAATTCCTAATCTTGAAATTTATGCTCCCTGCGATGAAAATTCTTTGAATGAAGCAATGTTAATAGCCTCGAAACGCAACGGCCCGACTTTAATCCGTTATCCGCGTGGAAGTATCCCGGAAAAAAATTTAAGTCCCGAAATAAAAAATAACGGGCTCGTAAAAATTTCTGACGGCCAAGCTGTCGGCAGACTTAAATCTGAGTTCGCTCTTTTAGGCTACGGAGCTTCAGTTATAACTATGCTTGAAACACGAAAACTTGCGGAAGAAAAAAATTTTTATCCGGCTTTATATGACGTTCGGAGAGTTAAGCCGCTTGATTTTGATTTACTTGACGAAATTTTGAAAAATTATCAGCTCGTTGCAACTTTAGAAGAAAATTATATGCCCGGAGGATTGGGCGAGGCTGTAGCGGCTCGGATTGCTGAAAAAAATTTTGATGTTAAATTAATCCGCTTCGGAGTTCCTGATGTCTGCGTAAAACATGCTACTCAAGAACAACAGCGCGAATTATACGGATTAACGCCCGAAAATATTTTTAATGAATGTATGAAAGGACTAAAAAATGCCTAAAATCTCCGTCATTGTGCCCGTCTATAATACTGAAAAATATTTAGCGGCATGTTTAGACAGTTTGGTAAATCAGACGCTTAAAGATATAGAAATAATCTGCGTAGATGACGGCTCTACTGACTCTTCACTTAAAATACTGCGCGAATATGAAGCAAAAGATCCAAGATTAAAAGTTATAACGCAGGAAAATAAATATGCCGGTGTTCCAAGAAATACCGGTATAGACGCAGCAACAGGAAAATATATATATTTTGTTGACAGTGATGATTATTGCGATCTATCACTGCTCGAAAAGGCTTACGAAAAACTCACGGAAACTAAAGCCGATATAGTATTTTTTAATCACTGCCGCTTAAATATGGACGATGGAACGATAGAAGAACGTAAAGATTCGTGGGGGGGGGTAAAAAATTTTTTTAATTATGAGGATTATCCGGAAAAAATAATGTCAATTATTAATCCTACAGTTTGGAATAAAGTTATTGACAGAGAATTTTTGAATAAATGGAATTTACGTTTTGAGCCTCTTTCATCGTCTAACGATATTACTTTTTCGGCTTTATGTTCAGCATGCGCTTCGAGAATTGCTTATCTTTATGAATCTTTATATACTTATAGAATTAACGTCACTAATTCTATTACAACAAAAATAAAAAACGGCGGATATATACAATCTAAACTGCAAAATGTTATTTCCGCTGTCTGCAACGTTTATTATAAAGCCCGAAAATTACCGCATTACGAAATTATAAAACCGTCCGTTCAGACTTTTATTGCAGGAAATCTAAAATGGGCATTGGATAATTATACGAAAGACGGCAGTAGGGCACGGGAATGGTTTTATGAAGAGATAGGAAAAATATTTTTTGGTCTTCCTGTTTTTTATGATGTTCGTGCAGAGCTGATTGGTAAACCGCTGTATTATTTTATTCAAATTGCAAAAGAATCTGCTGAAGAAAATTTTGATATGTCCTATTTCCCTAAGGTAATTGTTTCGCTTACGTCATATCCAAAAAGAATAGGAACAGTTCATAAAGCTGTAGAAACTCTGCTTAAACAAACGATACTCCCCGATAAAATAATTCTTTGGCTCGCTGATTCAGAATTTCCTGAAAAAGAAAAAGAGCTTCCCTCAGAACTTTTATCGCTTCAGTCAAATATTTTTGAAATAAGATGGACAAAAGATATTAAATCTTATAAAAAACTTATTCCGGCACTTGAATTTTTTAGTGATGAAATAATTATTACTTTCGATGATGATATTTTTTACGAAAATAACCGCGTAGAGCTTTTATTAAGAGCTTACCGCTTAAAACCGGATTGTATTCACACACACAGAGTTACATTAATTGAATATAAATCTCCGGAAGATATTACTATTACGCTTGCTTCACAAAAATTTTATCTTTTGCCTTCATATCTGCATAAACTTGGAAGCGGGGCTGGGTGTCTTTTCCCTCCGAATTGTTTTTATAAAGATATTACGCGCGAAGATCTTTTCATGAAATTAGCACCTACAAATGATGATATATGGTTTTGGATGATGGGAATTTTGAACGGATACAAAGTAAATTTAGTTGAAAATCACATAGATTATTTAGATTATATTCCCGGCACTCAAGACGAAGCTCTTTGGAAAATTAATAACAAAGGAGAAAATTTTTTCTTTAAGCATTTTAAGAATATTCTCTGCTATTATCCCGTCATTCAGGATATTTTGAAACATGAGCAGGCCGACTTTGAGATAGATAATCTTAAAAACGAATTTGAAAACCGTGTTGCTTGGTACGAGGGCGAGATTGCGGCTATTCACTCATCAGTGAGCTATAAACTCGGACGTTTCTTTACGTGGATACCGAGAAAAATTCGCGGCCTTATCCGCTGTTATAAAGAGAACGGCATAGCTTATACAATTCGCAGGACAGCAGAACATCTTATATAATGGTGAAAAAATTTTAGGAGCGTGAAAAATTTTGAGTAATGATTTAGAAAATGAAGTTTTAGAAATAAAAAAATATCCTGATCCGGTTTTGAGAAAAAAATCAGAGGCTGTCGAAGTTTTTGATGAAGAACTTGAAAAATTCGTTAAAGATTTATTCGCCGCTATGCACGTTCATGACGGTGTCGGACTTGCCGCGCCTCAAGTCGGAGTTTTGAAAAAAATCGCGGTCGTTGAATACGAGGGAAAAAGTTACGTCTTAATCAATCCTAAAATCATCGAACAAAAAGGTACGCAACTCAGCGAAGAAGGCTGTTTGAGTTTTCCGGGAATTTATGCTAATGTCTTAAGGCCAGAATGGGTCAAAATCGAGGCTCAAAACGAAAAAGGCGAACTTCAAACTTTAGAGGCTGAAGGCTTTACAGCACGGGCTTTTCTTCACGAAATGGATCACTTAAACGGAAAAGTTTTTATCGACTACCTTTCAAACTTAAAACGAAACGCCATAAAGAAAAAAATTTCTAAAAACACCGGCGGACACTTTTAATTTAATTAGGAAGTTAAAATGCTTAAAAATATATGGTTTATAGGTACGGGAAAATTCGCGGCTTTATGTCTCGAAAATTTAGTTAATGACGGCTTGAGTTTTTCTAAAATTATTACAGGTCTTCCGACACTAAGCGGACGAAACGGAAAAGAAAATCCCTCAGCTGTCGAATTAAAAGCAGTTTCTCTCGGTCTTAAAATCGAAAGAACAGGAAAATTAAACGAAAATGAAAATTTATTAGCTGAACTCGAAAAAAATACGCCGGATTTAATTTTCGTGATTGATTTCGGACAGATTATTAAAGAACCGTTCTTGAACGCTCCTCAATTCGGCTGTATCAATATTCACCCGTCTTTATTGCCGGAATATCGCGGGGCGGCTCCTATTCAAAGAGCTTTGCTTGACGGGAAAAATTACACAGGCGTAACTGTTTTCAGGCTTGTTAAAGCTATGGACGCGGGCGGAATTTTAGCGCAGGAAAAATTTTTAATTCCGAAAGATTTTAACGCTTCGGATTTATATAGAGAACTTTCTAAAATAGGCTCTAAAATCGCTTTTGAAGCTGTCGAAAAAAATAATTTTAATTTAACTCCTCAAAATGAAAATCTCGCAACTTACGCGGAAAAATTAAATAAAAATGATTTTGAGCTCTCGCAGTCTATGACGGCTGAAAAATTCTGCAACACTGTCAGAGCCCTCGATATGTCCGGCGGTGCTTTCATGATTATTAATAATAAACGTGTAAAAATTTGGCGCGCTGAAATTCATAACGAAAATTCTAAAAATCCCGTGATTTCTTGCAGTGATTTTAACGTTGATTTAATCGAAGTCCAAAGCGAGGGCAAAAAAAGAACAAGCGGCTCAGATTGGGCACGCGGAGTGAAAGGTTAGGAGTGAGGGGTTAGGAGTGAGGGGTTAGGAGTTAAAAAAAACTTTTGATTTTTTGCGTTATAATAAATAAAATTTTTTAACATATTATAAAGAATAAGGGTGTTT
Source organism: uncultured Fretibacterium sp. (assembly GCA_947168585.1). Classification (GTDB taxonomy): domain Bacteria; phylum Synergistota; class Synergistia; order Synergistales; family Aminobacteriaceae; genus JAFUXM01. The sequence goes on along the minus strand of CAMVMK010000001.1, from coordinate 26,909 downwards.
TAATGCCGGAATTTAATATTCATGATGTTAAGGGCATCGAAGAAATTTGTGTTGAAAAAAATAGAATTTTTGACGGGAAAATTCTCGCTGTCCGCTGTGATAAAGTCCGCACTCCTTCGGGGCGTATTGCTACTCGTGAAGTCGTTGAGCATAAGTCAGCTGTAGGAATGTTAGCGGTTACTGACAGAAAAAGCGTCCTGTTAGTACGTCAATATCGTTACGCCGTAAATGAAGCTACTCTTGAAATTTGCGCAGGTTTAGTCGAGGCCGGTGAAGATGTTTTTCAGGCCGCTGAGCGCGAAATGCAGGAAGAGTTGAACGTCAAGGCCAAAAATCTTTATAAGGTCGGCGAATTTTACGCCTCGCCTGGATTTTGCACGGAAATTTTTACGCTTTTCGTTGCTGAAGGTCTTGAACAGTCCGCTCTGCCTCAAGATGAAGATGAAAATGTTTCGGTTGTCGAAATTTCTTTTGATGACATTCTTAAAATGATTAAAGACGGGAAAATTCGTGACTCTAAAACTTTTGCGGCTCTTTCTTGGCTTATTGCAAAAAATTCGCTCAAGGCGTGAGGAATTAGAAAAAATTTGATAAAATCTACTTTAATATTTTCAATCAAAAAATTTTAATTTTTAAGGAGAGATTTTTATATAATGTTGAAAAATTTTAAGATTACAGGCAAACTCGCTATAGGTTTCGGAATAGTCCTTCTGCTTTTCGGAGTTGCTGTTTTTTTAAGCTGGACAAGCCTTTCCGCAGTTCAATCAGATGTTGATTTTCTTCAGGACGTTGTCTCAGGAGTTTTGAAAACTGCTGACGGCATGAGCGCAACCGTTAATACGATTTTCAGCGAAGTCCGAAATATGAGATTTACTGAAAGCGATGAAGAAATTAACAAAGTCAACGCCGCCGTTAATGACCTCCGCTCTCAGATTGAGACGGGAAAAAGAACTTACGCCACAAATCCTAAATTAGTCAGTCTTTCAAACCTTGCCGAAATGGAAAATATTTTGCGCACCAGTACAGGAACTCTTGATAAAACTATCGCCATGATCAGAACTAAGAAAACTGTTACTGAAACTCTCGCAAAAGAAATTGACAAGATGACAGCTTTATTAAATAATCTCGTTGAATACCGTTATAAAATGATAATGGACGACTTGAAAAAAAATCTCGAGGGCCACGATTACGGGCGCGATTTCGACAGAATTAAGGCCGTTGAAGATTTAAGATTAGCTTTCTCGATGACCGTCAGAAATTATTATTACGCAATGTGGACAAGCAACGCTAAAATGATGAACGACATCGTTACACAGATTGCTAACGGCGAAAACAGATATAACGCTTATTATGAAAGTTCGCAGGTTAAAGAAATACGCGACATGATGAGCGCAGGGCGCGGAGCTTTCACTACCCTTAAAAACGGCTTTAATGATATGCTTGCTTCTTTCACTCAGACAGGCCCTATGTTTGAACAGTTATATAAAGACTGCACGGATTTAGGCGCGATTTCTGACAAACTCACTCAGGCCGGTTTAACGCGCATTACTGACCTTACTAAAGAAAGTTTTGAAGCTATCGGAAGTTCTATTACTTTAATGATTGCTCTTGCGGCTGTTGCTGTTATTGTCGGTCTTGGAATTGCTTTCTTTATTGCTAAATCGATTTCAAAACCTCTCGGCAGAGTTGTTGAACTTTGCGGCAATGCACGTAACGGTGATATGTCAATTATCCGTGATGATTTCCATTATGACGGCAAAGACGAGTTAGGCGACTTGGGCGATGCTCTTTCTGAAATGTTTGCGGCTCTCAGCACTGCTATCGGCGATATTCGCGGTCTTGCTATCGAAAGCCACGAGAAATCTGAATCTATGAAAGATGACGCGGGCAAAAACCTTGACTACGCTAACAACGTTCGTTCAAGCGTTTCAAATGTCGTTAAATTAATGGAAAGCAATTCTTCTTCTTTACAGCAGAGCAACGCAGGTACTGAAGAAATGTCAGCAGCTTCAATGACAAGTGCTCAGGCCGCTACTGACTGCGCTGAATTTATTTCTAACATGACTTCCGTTACTAACAAGGCCGTTGATACCGTCAAAGAAGCTATCGCAAACATCGTTATTCTTCAGAAAAAGACAAAAGAAAGCGGTGTTAAACTTCAGGAACTTGTCGAAAACTCTAACAAAATAAGCGAGTTTATCGGTGATATTACTTCCATTGCTGACCAGACTAACTTATTAGCTCTTAACGCCGCTATCGAGGCCGCAAGAGCAGGTGAAGCAGGCAGGGGCTTTGCAGTTGTTGCTGAAAGTGTCCGCAAACTTGCTGAAGAATCAAGCAGAGCCGCTGAAAACGTCAGAGGTTTAATCGAAACTTTACAGACAAGCGTCAGAGAAACTAAGACTTCGAGCGATGAAACTTCCGTACTTCTTGACGAGACTACTGAGAAAGCTAACGGAGCTCAGGACAGCCTCGCAGAAGCTATCGGACAGATTGACAAAGCTAACGACAGAATTCAGAATATCGCCGCTGTTGCTCAGGAGCAGGCCGCTTCAAGCCGTGAAATCGCCGCTGGTATCGATAACGTTACTAAGGCTACTACTGAAATTCTTGATCATCTTGAAAGTATCAAGAACGACATGGACGAGACCGCTGTTATTGCACAGCGCGCCGCTGAACTTTCTGTTGACCAGACCGGACTTGTTGAAAGTATCACGGAGTCTCTTTCTACTTTCAAAATTGAACACGAGGGGCCCGCTAAATCTTCGGCAAGAAAGACCGCAAAAAAGGCCGCAAAAGCTCTTCCCGCTAAAACTACTGCTAAAAAATAATCAAGGATAATAAAAGACCTGTCGTTTGAGGCAGGTTTTTTATTTTATTTTTTTTCGGTAAGTCTTGCTGTCATTGCAAATATTCCGGGTATTAAAAACACTCCGAAGACTGTAGCCGCCAACATTCCGAAAAACATCACTGTACCAACGTGTATTCTGCTCTCTGCTCCTGCTCCCGAAGCTAAAAGCATAGGCATAACTCCTAAAATGCAGGTGAAAGCAGTCATCAAAACCGAACGGAACCTCTCACGGAATGCCGTAAAAGCAGCGTCAAGAATTGAAAGCCCGTGAACTTCTCTTTGTTCTTTTGCAAATTCTACGATTAAAATTGCGTTTTTCGTTGCAAGTCCGACAAGCAGCAACATTCCAAGCTGTGTGTAAATGCTGATTGGTATATACATTATTATGAGGCCGATTAAAGCCCCTAAAACAGCTGACGGAAGCGACATCATTACAGCGATAGGCGCGCTCCAGCTTTCATATTGAGCAACTAAAAATAAAAATCCGAATACAACAGCCATAATAAAAACGAGTGAAAATTCTCCCTCGCTTTTATTCTCGAAATAAGCCTGCCCCGACCATGTGCAGGAATATCCGGCCGGTAGATTTTCTTTAGTAATTTTCATGATTTTTTTCATGCTTGTGCCGCTTGAATATTCGGGGTCAAAAATTATATTTATTTTCGCCGAAGGATATAAATTAAATCTCTCTAAATTGTTAGGTGCTGTAATTCTTTTTGCCTCTGCAAACGAACTTAAAGGAACTTGCCGGCCGCTTTTATTAGGAACATAAATTTTTCCAAGCGCGTCAGGAGTGTCTCTGAAATTCCAATCGCTTTGGATAATTACACGGGCTCTTTGTGTTCCTATATTTATATCATTAACATAGTAAGTTCCGAAATAAGCCTGCAGAATATCAAAGACATTGCCGATTGATACTCCCATTGCGTCAGCTTTGAGCCTGTCGAAGTCTATAAAAATATGTCCCGTGTCAGCGTTGAATGAGTTTGAAACATACATAACTTCTTCCTGCTCTTCAAATTTTTGTACTAAATTTTTAGTTATCGCGTCTAATTTTTGAGGATCATCTTCGTTTAGTGATTGAATTACTAAATCTTTGCCGTTTGTCATTGCAAGTTCAGCGATCGCAGGCTGTGAGAAAACTGTAAACTCAGCGTCCTGTGAATAATTTGTTAGTATTTCGTCAACATTATCCATAAATTCTTCCTGAGATAAATCTCTTTTATCAAAATCATCAAGCACTAACATGAAAAGCCCGATATTTTCTCCGTCTCCGTCAAGAAAACTGAAGCCCTCAACTGATGCGTATGTTTTCACGCTCTCAAGAGAATTTATTTGCGGCATAATTTTTTTGAAAACCTCATGAGTACTTACTGTAGAAGCTGTATCAGAGAGTTTTACACTCCCCATTACTGCGCCGTTATCTTCATCGGGAATAAATAAAACCGGCATAGCGTCCATTATAAAATAAGATGCCGCGCATAAAACCGCGAAACAGATAAAAATTACAATCGAACTTCTTGCAATCAAAACAGAAAACCTTGCAAATTTTTCAGTAGTAAATTCAAGCATTTTATTAAACCATGCTAAAGGCCCGCGAGTTTTTTTCTCAATATTTGTCAGCAAATGAGCGCAGATAGCAGGGCTCAAAGTGAAAGCTACAAGCGTTGAACAGGATACAGCAAAGGACATTGTAACAGCAAATTGTTTGTAAATCTGTCCCGTAATTCCGCCTAAAAATGCGACAGGTACAAATATTGCAAGAAATATCAAAGTAGTTGCTATTAATGAGCTTCCCACGTCTTTCATAGCCTGCTCTGTAGCTTCGGCAGGATTTTTAATTCCGTGTTCCATTAAATATAAAACTCTTTCAACAACTACGATAGAGTCATCAACAACCGTTCCTATTACTAATACGAGAGCAAAAAGAGTAAAAATATTTATGCTGTATCCTAAAAATGCAAGTCCGATAAACGAGGCCATTACTGATACAGGGATTGCGGCGGCCGGAACTAAAGTAACGCGCCAATTTTGCAAAAATAAATAGCAGACTAATACAACTAAAACAAAAGTTAATACTAAAGTTTCAAAAATTTCGATTATCGAAGCTATTACAAAATCCGTAGTATTATAAAATAAAACTATGTCGACATCATCAGGCAGAGAACTTTTTATATTTTCTATTGCTTGTCTTGTTGCATTTATAATATCTATTGCGTTGGAATTTGCGCCCTCAGATAAAATAATTATTGATGCCGGACTGCCTTTATAATAAGAACTCATAACGTAATCATCAGCACCGAGTTCAACACGTGCAACATCTTTTAATTTTACGGAATCTTTAAGTGTAATATTTTCAAATTCGCTTGCATCTGAAAGTCTGCCTTTAGCAATGATCGAAAGAACTTCATGATTTTTAGAATTTTTAGACGGGCTTGCACCTATTGAACCCAAAGCGGCCTGTTTATTTTGTTCTTCTATAGCTGTAATTACATCGGAAGCACTGAGGCCGAGCGATGATAATCTTTCAGTATCGAGCCATACTCTTACGGCATAAGACGCACCGATAACTTGCACATTTCCCATACCTTTTATACGCGATAAAGTATTTTTGACGTTGTTATTTGCGTAATTGCTCAAAAATAATTCGTTGCGTGTAGAATTTGGCGAGGTTAAAGCTATAAATCCCAAAAGATTTGAAAAAGTAGATGCAACGTGAATACCCTCATCTAAAACTTCTTTTGGCAGTAAGGACATAGCTTCCTGAATTTTATTCTGAACTCTTACCAGTGCCATATCCGGATCAGTGCCTATCTCAAAAGTTACAGTGAGGTCGTAATAGCCTTTATTATTTGCGCTTGAAGTCATATACAGCATATCACTAACGCCGTTTACAGCTTCTTCAATAGGCATAGCAACGGTTTTAGCTATAGTTTCAGCGTCAGCACCGGCGTAAGATGTCGAAATATTAATTTGTGTCGGAGCAACTTCCGGGTATTGTCTTATTGATAAAGAATAAGCGCAGATACTTCCTGCAATGAGTAAAAACAAAGAAATTACGACAGCAAAACGCGGTCTTTTTATAAAAAAATTAGCGGACATTTTCTAAAATTCTCACACGGACTAACGCGCCCGGTATCAAAATATTTTTATCGTTGTTAATTTTAAGCCATATGTTAATTGAGCCTGTTTCAGAACTCATAACGTTATCTTCAAAATCTTTTTCGATATTTCCTGAAAAAATCGAGCCGTCAGCTAAGATTAATTCATATTTATAGTTTTTATTGCTGTTCTTAAATACTAAATAATCTTTGTCCGGCATTGCAAATAAAATTCTTATGGGATTAGTCGAAACTATTTCGCATAAAATGTTTTCAGGACTGACATAACTTCCCTCATGAAAATTTATTTTTCCGATTTTACCGTCAAACGGTGCAGTAATTTTAGTGCGGTCAAGTTGTATTTCAGCAATTTTCAAATTTGCTTTAGCTTCGTCTACAGCCGCCTTAGCCTGCTTCATTTCACTTTCAGCAGTATCTAAATTTGAAGCCGAAATAGCCCGCGTGCCTGTAGCCCGGACTCTTGAAAAATATTTTGAAGCACCCTCTAATTTAGCCCTTGTTAGTGCCAGCTGAGCTTTTTTGAGTGAAACTTCAGCTTGAAATTCTGCCGTATCGAGAGTAAAAAGATTTTCAGATTTATTTACAAAACTTCCCTCGTTAAAATGAATTTTTGTTATTTTCGCGTTAAGTTCCGAACGTATCTGAACGCTTTTTACCGCCTGAGCACTGCCGATATATTCAAAGGCATTTGCAATTTTGCAGTTAAATACAATAATTAAAAGCGCAAAAAATTTTATATATTTCATAATAAATCAGCTTCAGTCAAGTGATAATAAATGTCTTCGCCCTCAGTATAGCGTTCAAATTTACCGACTACAGTAATTTTTGCGCCTATTTCCGGATAATCTTTTGGATATTGGTAATTATTTTTAAGTTCAAAATCCAAGCCGCTGGCACAGCAGGCCGAAGCGTCCATAACGACTACAGCAAAATAGTTAATGCCTGTGTCGGGGTCTTTAGCGGAGTCGAAAAGGCCGTTAATTTTTATGATTTTACCCGTGTAATCATCGGGCTTTGTCATAATATTAAAAAGCGTTGAATATTGCATCATTGTATTTAATTTAGTTAAATCTAAATCGATTTTTTGAGCACTGAACGAAGCTGACGAAAATATTAATAAAATTATTATTGATACAAAAAATTTTTTCATATTAAAATGCCTTTCCAATTATAAAAAATATAGTAAAAATCAACATATCTGCGGCTACAATCGTTGCGCCGACAGGAGTTCCGGCAAGTATCGAAATTATCATTCCCAAAAACGCGCATAAAATTGAAATTACAGCCGAACAGATAGTAACGGCCTTGAAACTCTTAAAAACTCTCATTGCTGACAAGGCCGGAAAAATAATCAACGCTGAAATTAAAAGCGAGCCTGCAAGCTTCATAGCCAAAACTATAACGACAGCTACGATAATTGCAATTAGTAAATTATATGCACCTGCTTTAATTCCTGTAGCGCGTGCAAAATCTTCATCGAAAGTTATAGCGAAAATCTTATTATAAAAAAATACAAACATAGCCGCGACTGTAAATGATAAAATTATACTGATATAAACTTCATTTTGAGTTAAAGTTAATATAGACGTAGAGCCGAACAAAGTACTGCAGACATCGCCGGATAAATTTGAAGACGTTGAAAAAATATTCATTAATAAATATCCGACAGCTAAAGAACTTACTGACAGCATTGCAACTGCGGCATCGCCTTTTATAGTTGTATTTTTGCCTGTTTTTAATAACAAAACGGCGCAAATTACTGTAATCACGAGTATTACGGGCATATCGTTAGTAATATTGAACACAGCCGCCAGAGCCATAGCCCCGAAAGCTACGTGAGAAAGCCCGTCTCCGATGAAAGAAAAACGTTTTAATACCAATGTAACGCCGAGCAATGACGAGCAAAGCGAAATTAAAACGCCGACTATTAAAGCGTTTTGCACGAATGGAAACTGCCAATATAACAAAATTTTTTCAATTAATTCATTCATTTGTAACTCCTAATTGCTTTTTTATGTCCAATCTTCGAGCAAAAGGCCGTCAATTCTTGAAAATTCGCGGGTATTATTTGTTACTAAAATTCCGTTGCGCGATAAAGCTGTTGCCGCTATTAATAAATCATTCGGGCCTATAATATTGCCTTCAGCTTCAAGTTTCGCTTTAATTTCGCCGTAAATTTTAGCTGCTGAAAGTCCAAACGAAATAATTTGAAATTGGGATAAAAAATCTTCCACTTGAGTAAGACTTTTGTATCTCTCACGGCTTTTATTAGCTCCATGCAGAAGTTCAGCAGCAACAATCGCAGGAATTTTAACGTTATTGGAGTAATAAAAAATTTTATGCGTCAACAACGCGTTTTTATTGCGAAAGAAATCAACGCAAATATTTGTATCAAGAAAATAATTCATAACGCTGCTAAATATTATTTTCGAGTGTCATAACTTGCGGCTGTCTTATAAAAGTTTCGTCAGTTATCGAGCCGTTCAACTCCATTAACTTTTTCAAGTATTCAGCGCGGGTCTCGCGTTTTTTGCCGTGAGGTTGAAGCCACGCGGGTTTTCGTTTCATAATTTTTTTGCTTGACGGTTCTAATGAAAATGCCATAAAAATCACTCCTTATTAATTTTTGTAAATTTTAGCATTGTTTTTTGTAATCTTCTGTTGTTCCGTAAAAAAGCGGCCTGCTTATTTTCAAAATACTGTTTGAGTATTTCAAAGCCGCATCAACGTCATGCGAGATCATTATAATTGTTGTACCGGCTTGATTTAATTCGTTGATTAATTTGTACATATCTTCGCTTGCCTGAGGGTCAAGACCTGAAACAGGCTCATCAAGAAAAATTATTTTTTCAGCGGCACACAAAGCCCTTGCTAATAAAACTCTTTGCTGTTGTCCTCCTGAAAGTTCGCGGTAACAACGCGAAGAAATTTCCTCGATTTTCATTTTTTGGATAGCTTGAAGGGCAGTTAATTTTTCTTTTTTATTATAAAAAGGCCGCAGACCGCAACGCCCTTGACAGCCTGATAAAACTACTTCCCAGACTGAAGCCGGAAAATCTTTTTGAAAATCCGTTTGTTGAGGCAGGTAGCCGACATCTTTAGCAGTAAGATTTTCGCCGAATTTTATAACGCCGCCCAAAGGAGCCTGAAGCCCCAAAATAGTTTTCATGAGCGTAGTTTTTCCTGAGCCGTTTTCCCCGACTATGCAGAGATAATCGCCCTTGTTGACTTCAAAATTCAGGCCGCTAATTACAACTTTTGAGCCGTATCCAAGCGATAAATCATGACATTCGATCTGCGGCATTTTATTTTTGCTCCTTAATTTAATGCAATTTTCAAAGTTTCGAGATTTTTTTTCATTATTGAAAGATAATTTTCGCCGTTTTTAACATCGTTCAATGTTGCTGACTGCATGGAATTTAACGAGAGAACGCGCTGATTTTTTTCTCCTGTGCTGTTTACGATAGTCTGAGCGATTTTGTGTTTCGGATTTTCAATCGTGAGGACGCAGGGCAGATTAAGTTCATCAGTTTTTTTTGCTAAAAAAATCACGGTTTCAAAACTTGCTTCAGTTTCAGCCGAACAGCCCGAAAAGGCCGCGTAATATTTCAAGCCGTAATCGTCAGCGAGGTAACGGAAAGGAAATCTGTCGCCGAACAAAAAGACTTTGCGTTCAGCTTTTTCGATGACGGATTTATATTCTTCATCGAGACGCGCTAATTTTTCGAGATAAATTTGAGTGTTGAGCGAATAAATTTCTTGATTTTCCGGAGCAACGCTTGAAAGAATTTCGGAGATTTTTTCGCAGATTTTCATAGCGTTTCTAAGCGACAGCCAGACATGCTCGTCAAGTTCTGCTTCGTGTTCATGTTCATGTTCGTGCTGCATACCTTCAACAATTTCTTCATGTTTTACAGAAGAGCCTAATAAATCGAGTAAATTCACGGCAATTTGATTTTTATTTGTGCTGTTTTTAAGAGCGTTTTCGACCCATTCATCAGACTCTCCGCCGACATAAATAAAAATATCGCAGGTTGAAATTTTTACCATGTCATCAACTGTAGGCTGATAGCTGTGTAAATCTACGCCGTTATCGAGCAGTAAAGTTAAATCAGCTTTTTCGCCTGCAATTTCGCGAACCCAGTCATAAATCGGGAAAATCGTAGCGACAACGCTTAAATTTTTAGCTTCAGATTTAGCGGCAATAACGCCGGACAATAACGCGGCAATGATTAAAACGGAAAAAATTTTTTTCATTTTATGATTATTAAATACCTCTTAAAAAATTTCGTAAATTATAGCAAATAAAATAATGAAAGAACTTTGATGTGAATTTTATGGTAAAATAGGGGTTGTAGAGAGGGATTAAATGTCTGAATGGCATTTAATTTTGTACCCTATTTGATTTATAAAAAAATTACGCTCATATTATTTGCTCAAAGTTCTAAAACCATAAGGGCAAAACTAAATAACAGGATAATTCTTAGAAACAAGTATAAGGCAACGACGATTATATCAAAAAATTTTTCACGCTTGCTAAATTAAAAGCCCGTTGTTAAAATCTTAGAGAAATTTAATTTTTAAGGGGGATTATAAAAATGGCGAACAAATACGCAGGTACTCAGACCGAAAAAAATTTGCAGGCGGCTTTTGCAGGAGAGTCGCAGGCTCGCAACAAGTACACTTATTTTGCTTCAGTAGCGAAGAAAGAGGGCTACGAGCAAATTTCAGCTTTATTCTTAAAGACCGCCGACAACGAGAAAGAACACGCTAAAATGTGGTTCAAAGAACTTGAGGGCATCGGAGACACAGCAGCAAACCTCAAAGCAGCAGCAGAAGGCGAGAACTACGAATGGACTGATATGTACGAAGGTTTTGCAAAGACAGCCGAAGAAGAAGGCTTCAAAGCATTAGCCGCTAAATTCAGACTTGTTGCAGCAATCGAAAAACATCATGAAGAACGTTACCGTGCTTTATTAAAGAACGTTGAGGCTCAAGAAGTTTTCGCAAAGAGCGAAGTAAAAGTTTGGGAATGCCGTAACTGCGGACATATTGTTGTCGGAACAAAAGCTCCAGAAGTCTGCCCGACATGCGCTCATCCTAAATCTTATTTTGAAGTCAACGCCGAAAATTATTAAAATCTGAAAATTTTTTTAATCCCTTGCCTTAATCTTAAAAGACAAGGGATTTTTTATTTTTTTTTACGCTCCTTTTTTCTCGGCAAATAAATGTTTCAATAAATTATAAATTTCGCCGCTCTTTTGATTGTCGTTAAATAATTTCATAAGAGAGTTATTAATTTCCTGTTTAGTTTCGGAAGTTAAAATTATTTTAGCTATTGCCGCCGAGTTAGCAGGTTCCTGCGTTAAGTTAGAAATTTCGCTTTGAAGTTCGAGTGCTTGAGCCTGAAGAACATGCCACGCCACGCTGTCGACCCGTTTTATGTTAGCTTTATGTTTTTTCCAAAAAGGAATAAGATTATTAAATCCCGCGTCTTTTGAAACTATAAAATATTCACCGCGATTTTCGTTTTCGTTTTCATTTTCTTTTATGATATAGCCGAGATAAGACGATAATTGAAAGTCAAGAGAATTTTTCTGGCCTGCTGCGACTTTGAAATATTGAACATCTGCTTTAGTTTCGTTTAATTGAACGTGAATATCAAAAGAAATTCTGTCGGCGTTCTGTGTGAAAAAAATAAAAACTCTGTTTTCCCCGTCAAGTTTATCAATGCCGTTGAGACCGTCTGAACCTACATTTTCATAATCAACAAAAAAATATTTCACGATAAATTTTCCCTTTCTTAATAGTGTATAATAAATGAAAATGTTCGGGAGAGGTCGGACTAAGAATTAAAAAGCTCACCGAAACAGGAAGCGCGAGAGATTATCCTGTTTCAGAGTGAAAACCTTTTCGCGGTAAAGGTTTTTAGCATTTAATAGAGCGGATTAACTCCGCTGCGGCTCGTACAAGCTCTGCTAAAGCTTTTACGAGCTGTATTGTTAAATACATAAACAATAATGCTATTTTCATGCTAACACCTCCTTTAATCTGAAATTAATCAAACTAATTGAAGCTGCACCCCCGTGAGCTTTCATTCTGATTTATCGAAGAATTTGAAGAAAATCAGAAGCCTCTCCGAAAATTATTCTAACATAATAATATTAAAATTCTCCGGCAGTTCACCGTCTTTAACGCAAATTCCTGCGACAGCACCGTCAAGATAAAAATTTTTTGCCCTGCCTCCGTTAATTAATTTTTCGCAGTCAACGCCGCTCCAATCTCTTAAATTAAAACATTTAAGGCATGCTTCTTTTAATGTCCAAAACTCCAAAAATTTTTTCGGGCGTTCGTCTTCGTCAAGATTTTTTAAGATTTCATATTCGTTAGGAAGAAAAAATCTTTTTGCTATATTAATATCAATCTTCCTATTTAGTATTTCAACGTCAACACCGTTAGGCACGTCTCCGATACTGCACGCGGCCCATTCTCCCGAATGTGAGAGACTGAAAAAAATTCCCTGCTCCTCGCAAAAAGGTCTGCCGTTATCATCACGGAAAATTTTTATTTCTTCAAAAGTTTTTCCTGTTTGTTCAGCGATTAATTTTCTTGCTAAAAGTTCAGCGAATATTGTCCTGTTTCTATCGGCATTAAATTTATAGCGCAAAATTTTTGAAACTCTTTCAGACGGAAAAAATTTCAGATACTCGTCAACGGGATTTTCAAGACGTGATTTTATATTTAATAAATAAATTTCTGTTTTCATGTACTTAATTTTATCTGTGATTTTTATTTTGAAATTTACATCTGAAAAACATTTTAATTACTAAGAAATTTGAATGTTTTTGTTGTGGCAAATGTTGTGGCAAAAATATTTCTCTTAAACTTTTTTAATTATTAATAAATATTTTATCATAAGTTTACCAACTGCAAAAATTATACGCATTAAAATTAAAATAAAGTTCATTATAAAATTATTTTTTGAAAATATATTTACATTTTTAATTTTTCATGTAAAATATTTCGTGAATTAAAAAAATTTTTGAAACAGGAGAAAAAAATCATGAAAAAAATTTTTGCAGCAATAATCATCACGGCATTAAGCGCAGGTTTAGCATTTGCTGACGGTTTGAACATTTCCAAGCCCGGCGATTTTGTAAATTATAAAGTCGGAACTCAAAGAGGCACTATCGCTGAGGGACTTGCTAAAGATATGCTCAAAGACAAAGCTAAAGAGCAGCTTGTAACTTACGAAAAAGCTACGGACGTTATTCAGGCTCTCAAGGTCGGCAAAATCGAATGTGCAATCATGGACGAAGCTCCGGCAGTTCAATTTCATAAGAACGACCCCGAAATTTTAACGATTTTACCCGAGCCCCTCACTGTCGAACAGTACGCAATAGGTTTCAAGCAGGGCAACAAAGAATTATTAGAGAAAGTCAACAAAGCCCTCGCTGAAATTAAAGCTGACGGTTCTCTCGAAAAAATTATGCTTAAATATAAAGAAGACCCTACAGCGGCCAAGCCCGAAGACATTGATTTACATAAGGGCGCAAAAGGCGGAAAATTATATTTAGGAACTGAGTCAGGCTTCCCTCCTTATGATATTAAAGTCGGAGACGGTTACACCGGCATAGATATTGAAATGTGCGCTTTAATCGCCGGTAAATTAGATATGGAACTTGAAATTATTGCTTATCCTTTTGACTCTTTGTTTATGGCTGTGAACAGCGGCAAAGTTGACATGATATGCGCAGGTATTACCGTCAACGAAGAAAGAAAATTATTTACGGATTTTTCTGACCCTTACGAAGACGCTAAACAAGTCGGCGTTATTCTCACTAAAGACTATAAGAAATAGTTAGGAGTTAGGAATGAGGAGTTAGGAATTAAAAAACACCCCTCACCACTCACTCCTAACCCCTCACCCTTAAAATAAAAAGCCTTTGCGCGTGCCTAAAATTTTATTTTTATTTAGAAAACTACGCGCGTGAAAAATCTCTCACCCCTAACCCCTCACCGTCTTTTCTTTTCGTGTATAATTACAGGCAAAATTTCAAATAAAAAATTTTAACAGGAGGAAAAAATTTTTATGCCTAAAGTACGCATAACTGAAACTGCTTTGCGAGACGCTCATCAGTCGTTAATAGCGACAAGAATGAGAACAGAAGATATGCTGCCGGTACTTGAATACATGGACAATGCAGGTTATTGGGCTTTGGAAATGTGGGGAGGAGCAACTTTTGACTCGGCAATGCGTTTCCTTGATGAAGATCCTTGGGAAAGATTAAGATTAATCCGTGCAAGAGTTAAAAAAGCTAAACTTCAAATGCTTTTAAGAGGACAGAACTTAGTCGGTTATCGTCATTATGCTGATGATGTAGTCCGCGAGTTCGTAAAAAAGGCCGTAGGTAACGGAATTGATATTATCCGCTGTTTTGACGCTCTTAATGATTTAAGAAATGTTGAAGTCGCTGCCGACCAGATTAAAAAAGAGGGTGCTCATCTTCAGCTTTGCATGAGTTATACTCTTTCGCCTGTTCATACTCTTGATACTTTTGCGAACATGGCCAAGCAGATGCAGGAAATGGGAGCAGATTCAATCGCTATTAAAGACATGGCCGGATTAATCGGGCCTATTGACTGCGCTAAATTAGTCAAAGCTATTAAAGAAAAAGTTGATATTCCTGTAGAACTTCACAGCCATTACACTACAGGACTTGCGAGCATGGCTTATCTTTCAGGCATTGAAGCCGGAGCTGAAATCGTTGACACAGCAATTTCACCGTTCGCACTCGGAACAAGTCAGCCGCCTACAGAGTCAATCGTTGCTGCTTTGGCAGGCTCTGACTACGACACGGGCATTAAAATTGATGATTTGCTTCCTATCTGCAATCATTTTAAGAAACTCCGCGAAAAATATAAGAATTTATTACCCGAAATCGCAGGCGTTGATATTAATATTCTCCGCTATCAAATTCCGGGCGGTATGTATTCAAACATGGTCAACCAGTTAAAAGAAATGAACGCTATCGACAAACTTGAGGACGTTCTTAATGAAGTTCCCGTTGTCCGCAAAGCTATGGGTTATCCTCCTCTTGTTACGCCGTCAAGCCAAATGGTAGGAACTCAGGCAACTGTAAACGTTTTGAGAGGCCGCTGGAAGAGTTTTCCGAAAGAAATCCGTCAGTATTTCTTAGGTTATTACGGTCAGCCGCCTGCACCGGTAGACCCCGAAGTACAGAAATTAGCTATCGGCGATGAAGAGCCTATCACATGCAGACCAGGCGAGAAAATTGCTCCCGAAATGGATCAGGCACGCGAAGACTGCAAACCTTGGGCAACTGAACCCGAAGACGCTTTAACTTGGATTATGTTCCCTCAGGTCGCTAAAGATTTCTTACCGAAGAAATACGCAAAAGTTCATAAGAGAGATACAGGACTTCAAGCCCAAGCCGCTCCGGAGGCTTATCCGGCATAAATGGACGGGTTTGTTTTAGCGAGGCTTGCAGGGCAGAATGACGAGAATTTCAAAGCTATAGAAGCCCGCTATCCGGTTTCAATTTCGATTAAAGACGGGGCCGTAAAAGTCAGCGGCCCTGATTCTGAACCTATTAAAATAGTAGAAAATTTAATCCGTGAACTTTTAACAGTTGCTGAAAAAGACAACGAAATTCATGTTTCTGATGTCCGTGCCGCTATGGACGCAATAGCAGAAGGACGCGAATTAAAACTCAAAGAATTATATTCCGAAATAATCTGCACAACCGCACGAGGCAAGCCTATAAGGGCAAAAACTCCCGGACAACGCGCTTATATTAAAGCTATCCGTGATAATTTTATTTTATTTGCTACAGGTCCTGCAGGAACAGGAAAAACTTATCTCGCAGTCTGTGAGGCCGTCTCAATGTTGAAAGCCGGAAAAGTTAATAGAGTTGTTTTAGTTCGTCCTGCTGTCGAAGCCGGAGAAAGTTTAGGTTATCTTCCAGGAGATTTACGCGAAAAAGTTGAGCCTTATGTACGGCCTTTATATGACGCTTTTTATGATTTATTATCGCCGGAAAAATTTTTGCGTTATGCTGATAAAGGCGTTATAGAAATCGTCCCGTTAGCTTATATGCGCGGCAGAACTCTTAATGAAAGTTTTATAATTCTTGACGAAGCTCAAAACACTACGCCCAAGCAAATGAAAATGTTTTTAACACGTTTAGGTTTCGGCTCAAAAGCTGTAGTAACAGGCGACATAACTCAAACAGACCTGCCCGGCGGAGCGTCTCTTTCAGGTTTAAGCAGCGTAAGGGAAATTTTAGGCGGCATTAAAGGTATAGGCTTCATGGATTTAAGTTATGCCGATGTAGTCAGGCACGAGATAGTTCAAAAAATCGTCCAGGCCTACGAAAAATTTGAAAATACAGTGAGGGGTTAGGAGTTAGACCTGCCCGACTCGGCGGGGAGTGAGGAGTTTTTTATCGCAGCTCCTAAGATAATAACTTCTAACTGAATTAAGAATGATATATACAAAGAAAAAGCCCAAAAGAAAATTTATAAAAAATCTTAATAAGATTTTCAACAAAAATAATTTTTATCTTGCTGTTAATTACATATCTACAATAATAAAACCGCTGACTTTTTTATTAATCACAGGGATTTTTATTGTTTTAGCTCAAAGATATGTCTTAATGAAACGCGGAATTAATTTTACTGTCGGACAGCCTTCGCCCGAAACTTACCGCGTAATTTCTGAAATGCGTTACGATGATCAGGCAAGTGCTAAAACTTTGCGCTCAATGGTAAACGACAGCATTATAGGCGTTATGGTACGCGATATTAGTGCTAAAACACGTCTTCAAAAACGTCTTGAAGCCCTCCGCGATATGAAAGACTCAAGCAAAAAAGAATCGCCTTATCTTGAGATTTTCCCGAAGCCTTTACTTGACGCAGTTTTGAAATTAAATGAAGAAGAAAAAGCAAAAATTCTCAATAATACTTTCAAAATAGGAAGTTCTTATATTGACGCTCTTCAGGAGCAAAAAGTTTTTCGCGGCAATAATTCGTTAATGTCCTCTATTTTATGGAACGAAATTAACAAAGCTAATCTTCAGCCTAACGAAGCTAATTTTATTTATCAGATTTTGGCTCGGCTTGGAAATTTAACAGCAAAAAATGACCCCGATTTAACAGAGTTATTAAAAAATGCTGCAGTTAATGATGTTCCGATTATAGACAGAAAATTAGAGCCCGGCGATGTCATCGTGAGCAAAGGCGATATAGTTGATAAACAAACTGCTGTTTTATTACGTCTTCAGGGCTATACGGAAGATGTTTTTCCTTATGTTCAATTAGGCGTAGTAATTTTATGTGTTCTTTCACTGCCGTTTTTATTAAATATTTTGGACAAAGGCGCGGACGAACATAAGCCTACATTATGGTGCATAGTTTTTATAATGATTACGGCTTGGATTTGCGAGACTTTTGCGGCTCGTTCTGATATTTTCGGTGCAGGAACTTTAGCGGTTGTAACTGTTGCTTATCTTTGTCTGCCGGATTTTTACGCTTTCTGCCTCTCCATAGCGGCAACAGGTTCAGGAGTTTTCTTGATAGCTTCACAGGCTGTCGGTCATCAGTTAATGTTAACTATGCTCGGGGTTTTCTCGTCTATGTTCGGTTTTTATATTTTGAGAAAATGCGAGTCCCGCCGTCAAGTTTCATTCCGTATACTTTTAATGTCGTTCATTATGACGCTTATAAGAATGTCAATAAGAGCCGTGCAGGGGCCTCCGTTTGTTCAAGATAATTTCAGATTATTTATTCCTTTAGGCGAATTTTGGAAGGAAGCATTGTTATTTTTTTTCTACGAGTTATTAGTTACTCATCTTGTCTTGATAATTCTGCAATGCTGCGAAGAGGCTATCGGCGCGCTTTCAGTTTTGACGCTCAGAGAAATTTCACACCCGTCAAATCCTCTGCTTAGAGATTTACAGCGCAATGCTCCGGGAACTTATCAGCATTCCTTGACGATAGCGACTTTAATTGAAGCTGTCGGAATAAAATTAGGAATGGATGTTAATTTGCTCAGGGCAGGTGCTTATTATCACGATATAGGAAAACTTAGAAAACCTCACTTTTTTGTAGAAAATCAAGGCGGCGGATTTAATCCTCATGACGAAATGCCGCCTACGATA
Source organism: uncultured Fretibacterium sp. (assembly GCA_947168585.1). Taxonomy (GTDB): domain Bacteria; phylum Synergistota; class Synergistia; order Synergistales; family Aminobacteriaceae; genus JAFUXM01. Next base: position 8,754 of record CAMVMK010000001.1, on the reverse strand, counting down.
AGTGCTATAACAATTATTTCTCACGTTAAAGACGGTCTTGAACTTGCATTTGATGCTAATCTCCCGAAAAGAATACGGGATTTTATTGCAGAACATCACGGAACTACAAGCACAAGATATTTTTATAATAAGGCCGTAGCTATGGGGCAGAAGGTCGAATGGTCAGCTTTTTGTTATCCGGGACCGAAACCTCAAAGCCGCGAAACAGCTTTATTAATGATAGTCGACTCCGTTGAAGCCGCCGTAAGAGCCGCTAATATCCGTGAACTTGAAGCCGATGAAACTGAAGATAACCGCGAAAAAAACAAAACTTTCAGTGCTATTGAAAAAATCGTCAATCAAGTCATAAACAGCAAGATTAACGAGCGTCAATTTGATGACGTTAATTTTACTCTCAAAGATTTATATATAATTAAAGAAACTTTAAGCTCTGTATTAAAATCTATGTATCATACGAGAAAAGTCAAAAAAATAATTAATAATTAAGATTAAGTATAAGAAAGAAAGGTTAGAGTTTTAATTTTGAAATTATCATTAACTATTAACCCGCCCGAAGACTCAGAAGGCGATAGTAGCAGCGATTTTAATCTTGAAAAAGCCGCAGCAGTTCTTGAAAACGAACTTGCGGTTATTTATCCCGACTCAAAAAATTATGAATTTGCAGAGATTTCTTTAACTTTCACGACACCTGACGAAATCCGCAAATTAAATCACGATTACAGAAATGTTGATGAACCTACAGACGTTCTGTCGTTCCCTTTAATTAATTTTGAAGATAAAGACGAGAATTTTTTTATGCCAGTCTTAACTTTGGGCGACATTGTAATTTGTCCCGAAGAAGTTTTCAGACTTCACAGCGAACTCGAAAAAAACGAAGCAATTTATTTAATGATTGCTCATTCATTTTTACATTTACTCGGTTATGATCACGATACTGACGAAAAGCAGGAATTAATGTGGCGAATGCAGGACGAAATTAAAAATAAAATTTTAGCGGAGGCAAAATAAAATGACAGGGATAATTTTAGGCTTTGTGATTTTATTTTTGCTGTCGGCATTTTTCAGCGGTGCAGAAACCTCAATAACCGCAACAGGAACGGGAAAACTCCGAACTTTGCAGGAGCAGGATAAATATAAATTCTTAAATTCAACGTTTCAATGGCTCATTGATGACACTCAAGAGGCTTTAACTGTCTGTTTAATAGCTAATAACGTTGTAAATATTTCAGCGTCTGCATTAGCTTCGAGTGTAGTGCTTGAAATTTTCGGCTCCCGTGCTTTAGTTTTTGTTGTTCCTGTGATGACGGTCTTAATAGTTATCTTCGGTGAAATTCTGCCTAAAAGCGCGGCTATGGTTTACTCCGAAAATATTTTAATTTTTGCATCGCCGATATTGAGAGTTTTAGCGGTTTTAATTGCTCCTATAGCTTGGGCTATGAAAAAATGTGTTAAAGCTATCGGGATTTTGCTTCATATTGATTTAGGAACTCAGCAGGTTTTTGTAACGAGAGACGAAATAGAACAATTCGTGAAAATCGGCGAGGAAAGCGGAGCTCTTGAAGCAAGTGAAAGACGAATGATTGACGGAATTATTGACTTTGACGAAACAAGAGTTCATGAAATCATGATACCAAGAACGGACATGATAGCTTTAGAGGCTGATGATACTTTAGCTGAAGCCGTGAAAATTTTTATTGACGAAGGACATTCGCGCCTGCCTGTCTATGAAGAAAGCCCGGATAATATCATCGGAATTTTATACGTCAAAGATACTTTGAAAAATCTTTTGGACTCCGATTTAACATGTGAAGTTAGAAATTTACTGCGCAAACCTATTTTTGTTCCCGAAACTATAAGAACTGCTGAATTACTCGAAAATATGAGGCGCGAGCATATTCATATAGCTATAATTGTTGACGAATACGGCGGAGTTGCAGGTCTTGTAACAATGGAAGATATTTTGGAGCAGATTGTAGGCGAAATTCAAGACGAATACGACCAGGAAGCCCCCGAAATTCAAAAATTAGATGACGGCTCTTATAAAGTTCAAGGCGGAATAAGTCTCGAAAATCTCAGCGAAGCATTAGGCTCTGAATTTGAAAGCGATGATGCTGAAAGTTTAGGCGGTTTAGTTTTGACGCTGTCGGGAAGTTTTCCTGAAGCAGGAGAAATTTTTGAATATAACGGCTGGCGTATCAAAGTTGAAGCCCTCGAAGACCACAGAATAACTCTGCTTAATCTTTCGAAAATCGAAAATGAAGACGAAGTTTTAGATGTCGTTGATTAAAAATAATTTATAATATGCCGCGAAAAATTTTTTAACAGGAGTATTGAAATTAATGCAAAATTATAAAGTTTCAATCATAGGCGCAGGGGTCAGCGGTCAGGGCTTGGCCTTATTAGCTAAAAATTTAGGCTTTGAAGTTTTTGTGTCTGAACAGAAAAATATTAATGACGAAATTAAAAATCTCTTCAATGAGAAAAATATAAATTTTGAAGAAAACGGAAACACTGAAAAAGTTTTTGAAGCAGACGAAATTTTAATAAGTTCAGGAATTTCGCCTAAATCTGAAATTTTAATCGAGGCTCAAAAACGCGGAGCAAAACTCACCGGCGAATTAGATTTCGTTCTGCCTCACATTAAAGCAAAAAATTTAATCTGCGTTACAGGCTCTAACGGAAAAAGCACAGTAACTTCATTAACCGGCTATATTCTTAACAAAGCAGGATTAAAGGCCGGTACAGGCGGGAATTTAGGCACAGCGTCATCAAGTTTCACAAGCGAAAATTTTGACGCAGTAGTCTTAGAACTCAGCAGTTTTCAGTTAGCAAGAGCAGAAAAAAATTTAGGCTCAAAAATTTCAATCGTTACTAATATCGCTCCCGACCATATAGATTGGCACGGAAGTTTTGAAAATTACGTTGAAGCTAAATCACGTGTCTTAAAACTCCGCGCTCCCGAAGGCTGGGGAATAATTCAAGACAGAGATTTTGAAATTTTGAACGCCTCAGGAAATTTAATAACTTTAAGCTGGAAAAAAGAACCGAAACATAATTCACGCGGTCATATTTTCATGAATGAAGACGCTCATGAAGCAGTCTTGACTCTTGACGGAAAAAGCAGAAAACTTTTTGATTTCAGCGACACAACTTTAATCGGCTCTCATAATCTTGAAAACGTTGCTATGTGTCTTTGCGCGGCAAAATTAATGGGCGTTAAGATTGATGACGCTAAAAATTTATTAGACGGCTTCAAACCTCTTCCGCACCGCTGTGAATATGCAGGAACTATTAACGGCGTTACTTATATCGATGACTCAAAAGGTACGAATGTTGACGCTTCAGTAACTGCTATGAGATGTATCAAAGGCCGGAAAATTATAATTTTAGGCGGTCAGGGCAAAGGCGAAGAATATTCAAATTTAGCCGCGACTGTTAAAAACGAATGTGATTTCGCTCTCTTAATCGGCGAAGAAGCCCCGAAAATTCAAAAGGCTCTCGAAGAAGCAGATTTCAAAGATTTCAAGCGCGTTTCAACAATGGAAGACGCTGTGAACGAAGCTGAAAAATTAGCAAAGCCCGGCATGGTAGTTTTATTATCGCCTGCGTGCACAAGCTGGGACATGTATAAAAGTTATAAGGCGAGGGGCGAACATTTCTGTAAAATCGTCCGCGAAAAATGTTCATCATCGAAATAATAATCCCGTTAATACTAAGCGGCTGCGGAATGATAATGATCTCTTCGTTATCGCTCCGCAACAGCATGGCCGCCGGAAATCCTTTTGCACACCCGTTGCGTCAGTTTCAGTTTATAGGGGTCGGCGTAACGTTTATGTTTGTCTGCATGTTGTTTTCGAGTGAAAAATTTAGAAAACACAGCTCAAAATTATTTTTAATTTCATGGATTTTACTGCTTTTAACTTTAATTCCAGGTATCGGAATAAAGGTCGGAGGCGCACGGCGGTGGTTAGCTTTACCGGGCTTTAGATTTCAGCCGCTTGAATTTGTTTTATTTACACTGCCTATTTTCATGGCCAAGCGTCTTAATGAAGACGAGGTTAATTTACGTTCAGATTTACATTCGTTTTTAAGTCCGACATTGACGACAATTTTTATGTTAGCAGTGCCGTTGATGTTTCAGCCTAATTTGGGCGGAACTATTCTTGTTGCTGCTATATGTTTTGTAATGCACATTGAGCGGCGCGGGTGGAAATATCCTTTAATAGGCGTAATTTTCGGGGCGGCGGCTGTAGTGTTTTTAATATTAATCGCTCCGTATAGAATGAGACGTTTTTATGCTTTCTGGGATCCTTGGGACGACCCTATGGGCAGGGGCTTTCAAATTATTCAAGGTCTTGTGGCATTCGCTAACGGTTCAGTAACCGGCGTAGGTATAGGCAAGGGCCTGCAGGAAGAACGTTATCTTCCTGAAGCTGAAACGGATTATATTTTTCCGGCTATAGGCGAAGAGTTCGGGCTTTTAGGCACGATGTTTTTAATTTCGCTTTACGCTGTATGGACGTGGAAAGTTTATTATATTTATAAAAATGCTAAAAACAAATTCACGAAATCTTTAGCACTTGGCCTGACCGCGAGTGTAATTTTTCCGATGTTCGTAAACGTTGCAGGAGTTACTAAATTAATGCCGCTGACGGGTATTCCTATGCCTTTTATAAGCGCAGGAGGAAGCTCGATGTTATTCATGTGGGCAAAAATCGGCCTCCTGATGACTATTAAAGCCGAAAATAAAGCTATAAATGATAAACAGGAAGCAAAAAAGAAAACTAAAGCTAAAGTAAAAAAAGAAAAAGAGAAAAAACATGAACTCGAATAAAAAATTTTTAATCGCCTCAGGCGGTACAGGCGGACATATTTTCCCGGCTATAGTTTACGGGCGAGAGCTTGAAAAAAACGGCAGTAAAGTCGAATGGCTCTGCGGCTCACGTGAACTTGAAAAAGAAATTTATAATTCAGCCGGAATAAATCCTTTTAGGCTTGCAATTTCAGGTTCGCCGCTCGGTACACGTTCAATCAGCAAAATTTTTTCAAGATCTTTTGCGTTAATAAAATCATTTTTTCAGGCAAAAAAATTTATAGAAAGTTTTAAGCCCGATGAAATATTTTTATTCGGCGGTTATGTTTCATTTGCGCCGCTCTTAATAGCAAAATTGAAAAAAATTCCCGTAACTCTTCATGAACAAAACGCCGTTGCAGGTAAAGTTACACGTTTTGCTTCTAAATTTAATTTGGCGAAAATCATAACGGGCTGGCCGTCCTGCGAGGGCATAAATAATTTTAGTTATGTCGGTATTCCCGTACGCGAACCCGTGAGAATAAAACGTGAAGAAGCGTTGAAAATTTTAGGACTTGAAATTAAAGCAGATTCAAAAATCATAGGCATTGCAGGAGGCTCATTAGGGAGCGGACCTTTGAATGAAATTTTATTGAAAACTGCAGGGCTCTGCAAAGGTAAAAATTTTGAATTTATTTTTTTGTCTCACGAACGCAAAAATTTAGAAAATGCTCATTTTATTCCGCCTCAATGGGATATGAACCCTTTTTATTCAATCTGCGATGTTATAGTATGCCGCGCAGGAGGTTCAACGCTCGCTGAAATTCTTAAATGGAAAATCCCGGCAATATCTATTCCGTGGCCGGGAGCAGCTGACAATCATCAAGTTAAAAACGCTCAAGAATTTATAAAACTCTCGAAAAATTCAAGAATTTTTTATGAAAACGACACGCCCGAAAATTTATTAAAAAAACTCATCGATATTATAAATTAAGTGTTTGAGCGTAAATCCGTCAATTTTTGAAATTTTAGAATTAAAAAAGCTCCCCGAATTTTTCAGAGAGCTTCTTTTTTATTATTCCCAAATTCCTAATTTTGATTTTTCAGCTTCGTTTTGAATTTCTTTGAATAATTTTTCGTAACGGTTATTAGGCTTGATTATCATAACTTTCGCGTAACCTTGAGCCAATAATTTAGCGTTGAACATATCGCGCCGGATAGTTTCGCTGTTAATTTTCTCAGGTTTCGAAAGCCAAACGTAAGCTAAATGCCTGTTATATCTGTCTGTCGGATTTTTGTCGTATTCGAGCCAGACATCGCGGGCAGTTAAAGATTCTTTAGTGAAATTGCTTGCTTCTTTTCCGTGAGGCTGTACGCCTTTAGTCGGGTGAACTGTTTCAGGAGTATCAACGCCCAAAAATCTTACGCGCCTGTCTTCGCCGTTTACGCGTACTACAGCGGTGTCGCCGTCAACAACTCTGACTACAATCCCTTTAACAATATCCGAAGCATTTACATTCGTTGTTGTTGTAGTTGTTGAAGTTTGATTTACATTTCCGTCATTAAAATAATTATCAAGAAATGAAATATCTCCGCCCGTGAAATAAATTGCTACGGCCGCGATTATTAATAAAATTATTTTCTTCGGGCCGAGTTTCATTAAGTCTTCAATATTAAAATTTTTATTTTTTTTCCGTGCCATTTTCTTAAAATTATTAAAGAGTAGTAGTTAAAACTTCTTCAAGAGAAGTAAATCCTTTCATAGCAGCATTGACTCCGGCCTGTCTTAAAGTCTTCATGCCCTGAGCAATAGCAGCGTCTCTAAGTTCGATATTGTCTGCGCCTTTCAAAATCATTTCGCGGATATTATCATCAACAACCATAACTTCATAAATTCCGCGCCTGCCCCTGTAACCGTTCCGGCAGCTTGAACACCCTATAGGTCTGAAAGCATGGGAATGTGCAGGGACGTGAATTTTTTCGCATGTATCATCGTCAAGTTCATATTCTTCTCTGCAGAAAGGACATAAACAACGGACAAGTCTTTGAGCAACAACGCCCGATAATGAAGCCGAAAGTAAGAACGGCTGAATACCCATATCTATAATTCTTGTTGCAGCGCTCGGAGCGTCATTAGTGTGAAGAGTAGATAAAACAAAATGTCCCGTTAATGCGGATCTAATTGCTATTTGAGCAGTATCGCCGTCTCTAATCTCTCCGATCATAATTTTATCGGGGTCTTGACGAAGAATTGAACGCAGAGCCGAGTCAAAAGTTAATCCGGCTTTTTCGTTGACGTTTACCTGATTAATTCCGGGAATATAAAATTCTACGGGGTCTTCAACTGTTACGATATTAATATCCGGGCTGCTTATTCGTTTTAACATTGAATAAAGAGTTGTTGATTTTCCCGAGCCTGTAGGCCCTGTAGCGAGCATAATTCCCCACGGCATTTCGCAGAATTTATTGATATATTTCATATCGTCTTCATCAAAACCGAGACGCTCTAAGTCAACAGCGGCGTGATCCCTGTCTAAAATTCTCATAACGATTTTTTCTCCGCTCATAGTCGGCAATGAAGATACACGCAAATCTATGTGCTTGTTGTCAATGACCGTTAAAATTCGTCCGTCCTGAGGCTTTCTTTTTTCTGAAATATCCATGCCCGACATAATTTTAATTCTCGAAACTACAGACGGGTGTAAATTCGGAGGATATTCTAAATGAACATATAAATTCCCGTCGACCCTGAATCTGATACGGCAGGTTCCTTCGTAGGCTTCAATATGAATATCTGAAGCTTCTTCGCGGACAGCCTGAGAAATAGTATCGTTGACAAGTTCGATTAAAGGAGCATCGTCCGGCCCCGCTACCATCGTAGTTGCTGCCAAAGGAGTATAAGCGGCGGCTTCTGCCTGAGCCTGTTCGCTGAGTGCCCTGACGCCCTCTAAGTTTGTCGTTAAGTCGTAGAGCCTGTGCAAATTTCTTTTAATATCATCACGGCCTGAAATCGTAACGCGGAGATTATGCCCAGTGAGCATTTTAATTTCGTCCTGCGAGGGCAGGTCTAACGGGTCGGCCATAGTTACGACTAAAGTTCCGTCCTTGTCAATTTCGAGAGGAACTACGCTGAGACGTTCCGCGACATTCTTAGGAATTAATTTTATAGCTTCAGGCTGAATTTGATAACGGTCAAGCTGAACGAATTGAAAATCAAATTGAATGGCTAACATTTCGGCTAATTGCGTCGGGGTTAGAGCGTTGATAGAAACTAAAACATCGCCGAGACGTTTACCTGTATTTTTTTGAATTTTTAAGGCGTTATTAAGCTGTTCTTCTGAGACTAAATCATATTCGCGTAAGATGTCGCCGAATTTTTTTGCCTGCCTAAAAAGAGTTGCCAAATTTTATCCCCCTGTTCTTAAAAATTTTTGCGCTATACTTTACTAATTATACAATCGTTCATAAAGGAGAGAAATTTTAATGGCAGCAATAAGCGCACCGAGAGGAACACGGGATATTTTACCAGGCGAGTCTTGGAAATGGTCATATATCATTAAGACAGCAGGCGAAGCAATGAAAAATTTCGGCTTCAGTGAAATTCACCTGCCTATTTTTGAACACACTGAATTATTTTCGCGCGGTGTCGGCGAGACTACAGACATAGTTGAAAAAGAAATGTATACATTTGAAGACCGCGGAGGACGGAGTATAACTCTAAGACCCGAAGCTACAGCCGGAGTTATGAGAGCGGCTATTGAAAATAATCTTTGCGTTCAGGGAGCGAGTGCAAAATTATGGAACTGGGGGCCGATGTTCAGGCATGAAAGACCTCAAAAAGGACGTTACAGACAGTTTTATCAGATTGATGCCGAGTGTTTAGGAATTTCAAACGCTATGGCTGACGTTGAAATAATTTCGCTTTCAATCGAAATTTTCAGGCGTTTAGGCTTAAAAAATCT